>JBEILV010000091.1:0-11642 GCA_040379105.1 Flavobacterium sp. | reverse complement strand
CAAATGGGAAAAGTGACAAGAGTGCAAAAAGAAAATTTAAAGGAACTTTTAGGTTTATAAAATGGAATTTCATTTAGATTTTACTGATGACGCAATCATAGACATTGAGAAAAACAAAAAAGCAGGAAACAAAGCTGTACTAAATAAAATTTTATCACTTCTAGAAGAAATTAAAGAACACCCACTAACAGGAACTGGAAAACCAGAACCTCTAAAACACGAACTTACCGGCTATTGGTCTCGAAGAATAAATAAAGTTCATAGATTAGTCTATGAGGTAGAAGACCAAATTGTAGTTATTCATTCCGCTTACGGGCATTATGTATAAATACGGGAAAACAAATGCTGTTTTTCCTTTTCTATGCATTTGATAAATTATTTCATTCCAAATCTTACTTTATAAAATGATTAGTAGCTTTTAGGTGCATCCCCCCTAAAACATTACTTTTACCGCCATTAATTTTTTCATGCCAATGATTTTAAAAAAAATACTCGTTTTTGCCATCAGCACTTGGATCAACCTTTTGCATCGTTGGTCGCCATCGAAAGCAGTTCAATTGACGTACCGGTTTTTTAGTGAACCAAGAAAAGGAAATTTAAAAAATCAGAAAATACCCGCTGTTTTGGTAAATGCTGAGGTAAAAATGATTGAATGGACCACACATATTTTCCCTGTGTATCATTGGAACAATCATCAAACAGAAAGCGTGATGTTGGTGCATGGTTGGGAAAGCAATGCTGCAAGATGGGAACCTTTTTTGCCGATTTTAAAATCAAAATACAATGTTTTTGCCATCGACGCTCCTGCTCACGGTTTGGCAACCGGCAAAGAATTTAACGCTGTTTTATATGCACAATTCATTCAAAAAGCACAAGAAGTTTTCCCAACGCATTATTTGATCGGACATTCGGTGGGTGGCATGGCTAGTTTTTATTATGCGTATCAAAATCCAACGACGCATGTACAGAAAATGGTGCTTTTGGGTGCGCCCGCCACTTTACAGAAACTTGTGATGAATTATGCGAATTTACTCAAACTCAATCCTGAGCTTTTGAAAGATTTTGAAGCTTTTTTTGTTGAAAAATTCAATTTCAAATTTCACGAGTTTTCATTAGAAAACTTTGCTCCTCAAGTAAAAATCGAAGGCATGATTGCGCACGACGTGGATGACGACGTCGTCCTTTTTGAAGAAGCCGAAAAAATCAATCGCACGTGGCAACAAGCGTTTTTGCACCCAACAAAAGGCTTGGGACACAGCATGCAAGACGAACAATTGTATGCAGAAGTGATGGGTTTCTTGCGAAAATAACAATCTGAAAATCTATTTTAAAGCAGACTAAAAAGTGCATTATGTGGCATTTTTATTTGTTTTTTTTTAACTGACTTACTCATTTAAGTACTAAAAAGTGTATTTTAATGCTTTTTTAATAGTATTTTTGTTCTAATTGAAAAATTGAGCTTTCCTACCTGTTGCGTTCAACAGTTAATACAAAGTTTTTGAAATGGAATTATCAGAGATTATTAAGGTCATTAAATTGAGACGAGAAGTTTTGAATGTAACGCAAGAAACCCTGGCATCGCTCTCTGGCGTTGGGTTAAGAACGCTCAAACAACTTGAAAGTGGGAAAGGAAATCCGACTTTTTTAACATTGCAAAGAATTACAGATGTTTTGGGTATGGAAATTTCATTAAAAATTAAAAACACATCTAATAAACAATGAGAAGTGCCAAAATTTTTTTCAAGAATGAAGAGGCTGGTGTTTTAACACAACACAACGATGCTTCATTTACTTTCGTTTATCATGATGCATGGTTTATCGATGACAGTAAACCGAGTATCAGTCTGACATTGCCAAAAAAAATTAAAGAGTTTCATTCAAAAAATCTGTTTTCCTTCTTCTTCAATATGCTTCCAGAAGGCCCCAATAAACTGATTGTTTGTAAATTGAATAGGATAGATTTAGATGATTATTTTGGGTTATTGATGATCACAGCCAAAAACGATACGATTGGAGCTATTAGGGTTGTAAAAAAATTTTAGTGAATGAGATGATTTCAATGAAATTTTAATAGACTTTAATTGAAAGTATTTTCATCTAAAACATCAAAGTAAAAAGAGCGTTCAGAATCATATTCAATGAAAATAAATGGATAAAATGAATCATCCAACCTTAAATCGATGTCCGAGCACATTGTCAATCGGTTTCCAAACTTACAGTCAAACTGCCTTAAAACGTGTTTTTCAAGGAAAGAAAGTTCATCCTTTTTTACCTTATTTGTCGCCAAACAGTAGTCCAGAAATCGATGCATTGTTTGATGAAAACAGAAATCGATTGTCTATTTCAGGTGTTCAAGAGAAGTTTTCATTATTGCTAGATAAAAACAAACTAAGGCTTATTAATGAGGGAGAACAAGGGCTTTATATTTTAAAACCGACTCCAAGTTTTGGTAAAAAATCAGATCAAATGCCTGCCAACGAACATGTAACCATGCAAATTGCACGTCAAATTTATGGCATAGAAACAGCCGAAAATGCATTGATTTTCTTTCAAGATGGCGCACCTGCTTTCATTACAAAACGTTTTGATGTTAATAAAGAGGGCGCTAAATTGGCTCAAGAAGATTTTGCATCTTTAGACCATCGAACCCCTCAAACGCATGGGGAACACTATAAATATTTGGGTAATTATTTGGAGCTTTTTCAAATCATGCAAAAACATATCACTGCTTATAAAATTGAATCTCTTAAACTTTTCAAGTTGATTGTTTTTAACTATCTATTTTCAAATGGCGATGCTCATTTTAAGAATTTTTCATTGTTAGAAACGCCCATGCAAGATTTTCGATTGAGCCCGGCGTATGATTTACTCAACAGTCGGATTCATATTGACGATAAAGATTTTGCGCTTGAGGATGGTTTGTTGCCTAAACATTTAGCACAAGGCAAAATCAGTGTGCAATTTGCCAAACTTGCAGAACTTGCTGAAATTTCGGAAAAAAATTACAAAAACATCATGGATTTGATGCTTTCTAAAGTAGATGCAGTTGATAAAATGATACAATTGTCTTTTTTAAATGAAACAACGCAAAGGAATTATTTTCAATCCTACCAAGCACGCATAAAACAACTTAATAAAAAATAAATCAGTAATTGACTATTTCTGAAAAGCTTTTTTATAAAATATACTGGGTAGACAAACACCCAACAAAAGGCTTGGGACACAGCATGCAAGACGAACAGTTGTATGCAGAAGTGATGGATTTCTTACGAAAATAACTTTCGAAGCCAACTTTATAATATCCGTAAAAACTAAAATAATGTGAGGTGTGACCTATTGTTTGCTGCTGTAAAAGCTGTTTGTAGCAAGAATATGATGCGCCAAAAAACAAGGCTACTCCCCTATTCAAATGTAAACCATCTTAAAAACCTACTTTCGACTCGAAAGCCTCTGAAATAAAAAAACTCGTAAATTTCGGAGGTCGGTCCTAAATTCACAAGCTTTTTGTTTGATATGATAAATGATTTTACATTACACTTTTACAGTCCAACCAAATGGATCTTCGGTGTTTTTATATTGCAAATCGGTCAAAGCATTTTTTAGTTGAAGCGCAACGGGCTGCTCAAGCTTAGGCAATTCGTAGTAAATTTCTTGGTAAGAAAAACCAACGATCGGATTCACCACGGCAGCCGTTCCAGCACCAAAGATTTCTTTCAAATCGCCATTTTTCGCCGCTTCTACCACCTCAGCAACCAACACATCTCTCACTTCCACATCAATGTTCATACTTTTAGCCAATTCAATCAAGCTTTTTCTTGTAACGCCATCCAAAATTCTTTCGCTCGTTGGCGCAGTAACAAGCGTATCGTTGATTCTAAAAAACACGTTCATCGTGCCCGCTTCCTCTAGTTTGGTATGCGTTGCATCGTCAGTCCATATAATTTGCTGAAAACCTTTGGCATTCGCCAATTGTGTTGGATAAAACTGTGCAGAATAATTGCCTGCAGCCTTCGCAGCACCAATACCGCCATTGGCGGCACGACTGTAATGCTCGGCAATAACAACTTTCACTTCACCAGAATAATAAGATTTAGCAGGCGATAAAATAATCATAAATCTGTAATGTTGCGAGGGTGCCGCTACAACGCCAGAGCCAATCGCAATCATAAACGGACGTAAATACAGTGAATTTCCCTTGCCTTTTTTAACCCAATTTTTTTCCAAATCCACCAATTCCTTTAATCCTTCCATAAAAATAAATTCAGGAACTTCAGGCATCGCCATTCTTACTGCAGATTTGTTGAAACGAATCCAGTTTTGATCAGGTCTAAACAACCAAACATCATCATGATCAGATTTGTAAGCCTTCATACCTTCAAAAATAGCTTGTCCATAATGAAACACTTTTGCAGAAGGTTCGATCGTAAAAGGTTCATAAGGCTTGATCACAGGCTGTTCCCACGTGCCGTTTTTAAAATCACAAACCAACATATAATCCGTAAAAACATTACCAAACGATAAATTTTCAAAATCAACGGTATCTATTTTTGACGCTTGAATAGGAACAATAGCTATTTTTTTAGATTCAATCATTATTTCTACTAGAATTTTAAATGTTTTTTATATTTAAGTAACTGAATTAAAGAAGGTTAATTAAAACTTTCGCACTACTTAATTTTTTGCTAAAATATAAAAAAAAGTCATTTTTATTGCGAAATCTTTTAGCAGAAGTGCATATTTAACTCCTTTTTTATAAAAAAAGAAAAAAATACAGCGTTTGATTGCCAAATTACATAAAATTAAGACCCATAACATCATATTTATTATTAATTCTTTTATTTTTGCCCACATATAAAATTCAAAATCATGAAAAGATTATTGTGTGTTTTGGCAGCAGGTTTTTTTGTTGTAGCCTGTAAAAAAGAAGTGAAAGAAGAAGTTGTTGCACCCATTGAAGAGATAAAATATGCAACATTTGGCGATACAATTGATGCAGATGGATTCATTTCTAAAGATTCGTTGTACAAATTGTATGCGTCGATGTCGCCTACCGATACCATTCAGGTAAAATTTACATCCAAAATTCAAGAAGTTTGTGCAAAAAAAGGATGTTGGATGAATGTTGATTTAGCAGACGATAAAAGTGCCTTTATTCGATTTAAAGACTACGGATTTTTTATGCCTTTGAATGCTGCCGGCAGTGAAGTTGTTGTGGAAGGAAAAGCGTTTATGGACATTGTTTCTGTGGACGATTTAAAACATTTTGCCAAAGACGCCAACAAACCACAAGCTGAGATTGACGCCATCACCGAACCCAAAATTACTTATGCGTTTACTGCAAACGGGGTTTTAATCAAAGAATAAAAATGAACAAAATTCTATTTCCAATATTGATCATTGCGTTGGTAAGTTGCCAAAAAAAAGCAGAGATTTCTGAAATTCCAAACGATACAAAAACCGATACCATTTCAACTGAAAAGAAGTTTGAGATGTACGAAATGTCTGAAATGGCTTTATTGATGGAACAAATGTATGTAGAAAACCAACGTTTGAAATCGAAAATCATTGCCAACGATTCTTTGGGAGGATTTCCAGAACATTTCAAAAATATTCACACCTCCGCATTTACCGATCCTACTGAAAAAGATGCTTTTTTCGAAGAACAATCGAAACTATTTTTAGCAGCGCAAGAAAAAATTTATAACGATCCTACCAATGCAAAATCACATTTCAATAATGCTGTAAAAGTGTGTATCGAATGTCATCAGGTAAAATGCAGCGGCCCTATTCCGAAGATTAAAAAATTAATCATTCAGTAAGAAAAAAGAAGGTAAAATCTTCCTTTATTTTATTTTAAAACACTGATTAAAAATAACATAACAAAATGCAACTTACAAAACGTAGGTTGCATTTTTAATTTCAATCTGTATTAAACCACCAGAACAGTTCACCAAACAAACCGAGTATCTCACAAGGGTTCTACCACCATTTTGCACCTAGTTTTTTTGATGCATTCGAAAGTATTCCTACATTGCAACAAAATTTTAAACACTTCAAACTTAACCTCTATTTATGAAAGCACACGAAATTGATTACCAAATTTTTGGCGAAGAAATGCAATATGTAGAAATAGAACTTGATCCGCAGGAAGTGGTTATTGCCGAAGCGGGTAGTTTTATGATGATGGAACAAGGCATTCAAATGCAAACTATTTTTGGCGATGGAAGTCAGCAGGAAAGCGGTTTTCTTGGCAAAATCCTATCCGCCGGAAAGCGCGTTCTGACAGGCGAAAGCTTATTTATGACCGCCTACCAAAACCAAGAATACAATAAAAAGAAAGTTTCGTTCGCTTCGCCGTATCCCGGCAAAATTGTCCCGATTGATTTGTATGCCGTCGGCGGGAAATTTGTTTGTCAAAAAGATGCTTTCCTCTGCGCCGCAAAAGGAGTTGCCGTTGGAATTGATTTTTCAAGAAAATTAGGGCGAGGTCTGTTTGGTGGCGAAGGTTTTATCATGCAAAAACTCGAAGGCGATGGCATGGCGTTTATTCATGCAGGCGGCACCTTGGCTAAAAAAGTGCTCGCACCTGGCCAAATTCTAAAAGTTGACACAGGCTGTTTGGTCGGATTTACAAAAGACGTCGATTACGATATTGAATTTATCGGTGGCATCAAAAACACGCTTTTTGGCGGCGAAGGAGTCTTTTTTGCTACACTTCGTGGTCCAGGCACCGTCTATATTCAATCGTTACCTTTCTCAAGATTGGCCGATCGAGTGATTGCTTCTGCGCCTCGAATGGGAGGTTCATCCAAAGAAGAAGGCAGTATTCTTGGCGGATTGGGAAGAATGCTCGATGGCGACAACCGATAATTTACGGTTTTTTTTGGGCGTGCCCCTTCCTAACGTCGGGTCGGGTGTTCCGTTATTATCTTTTTTGCCCCCGAAAAAAGGGGCAAAAAAGGATAACCACTTCACCCCCTCACGCAGAACCAAGGAATGCACAATAATTAGTTGAAAGATTTCAAAAACAAACCCGCTTGTCTTTTTTATCTTTGGTTGAATAATTTTATATTCGCAAACTCGTTATCTGAATGAGTTAATTTTTTTTTGTATGCAAAATTGTCGCCTTTTTGTTGTTGCTTTTCTATTTTCCTTTGTGGCGCAAGCGCAAATTGGCGGACAGTCGGTGTATCAATTTCTAAATTTGGTCACCTCGCCTCGGCAAGCAGCTTTAGGTGGCAAAGTGATTGCTTTTCATGATTACGACGTCAATCAAATTCATTTCAATCCCGCTAGTTTGAACGACAACATGCACAACCGTTTGGGAGTCAATTATGGAAATTTGTTTGGCGAAGTTGGCTACGGAACAGCCAGTTACGTAAGAAAAATAAACGACAAACATTTGTTGAGTGCTGGCATCAACTTCATTGATTATGGCACGTTCGATGGTCGTGATGAAAACGGCAATGCCACAGGCGATTTCACTGGAAATGAAGCCTCTTTTTCAGTAGGTTATGCTTATAAAATCCCGAATTCTAAATTTCAAATTGGCGTCAATACAAAATTAATCACATCAACGCTCGAAACTTACAATTCATTTGGCGGCGCCATCGATTTGGCAGCGATGTACGTAAATCCAGAATCAAAATTGAATTATGGTTTGGTTATTCGCAACTTTGGCACACAATTCACCACTTACGCAGGTTTGAACGAACCTTTGCCCACCGAAATTTTATTCGGAATTTCAAAAGAACTCGAAAATGTGCCCGTGCGTTGGCATTTGGTTTTAGACAATCTGCAACAATGGGACGTTTCCTATTCCAATCCGAACCGAACCGAAGAATCTTTGGATGGAACAGAAACTCCAGAAAAAGTATCATTCATGAACAATGCCTTGCGCCACGTGATTCTGGGTACAGAAATTTTTACAGGTAGAAGTTTCAACCTTCGTGTGGGCTACAATTTCCGCCGAGGCGAAGAACTAAAAATTGAAAACCAAAGAAATTTTTCAGGATTTTCATTTGGTTTTGGACTTCGATTCAACAACCTACGTTTTGATTATTCTTATTCAAGATACACCCTTGCTGCCAACACGAGTTTGTTTGGCGTGATGATTAAATTATAAAAACATAAACACTTTGAAACCCATCATTATAGCCATCGACGGATTTTCGTCCACCGGAAAAAGTACGCTTGCCAAACAATTGGCAAAACATTTAAATTATGTTTATGTGGACACCGGCGCCATGTACAGAGCCATTGCCTATTTCGCCATGCAAAAACAACTGATTGGCGAAGATTTTTTTGATCCACAAGCATTAATTGCTGCCTTGCCAGAAATTTCGCTTGTTTTTCAATGGAACGAACAGACACAATTGGCAGAAATGTTTTTAAACGGAGTCAACATCGAAAAAGAAATCCGAACTTTGGAAGTTTCACAAAACGTGAGCAAAGTTGCCACCATTTCGGAAGTGAGAGCCGTTTTGGTGCAACAACAACAATTGATGGGGAAAAATAAAAAACTGGTCATGGACGGACGCGACATCGGCACAGTGGTTTTTCCAGAAGCCGAATTGAAACTTTTCATGACTGCTTCCGCCGAAACAAGAGCCCAAAGACGCTTCGATGAGTTAATCGCAAAAGGCGATCATGTTTCGTTTGAGGAGATTTACAAAAACGTAACGGAAAGGGATTTTATAGATACAAATCGTGCAGATTCGCCCTTAGTGATTGCTGAAGACGCCATCGAAATTGACAATTCCTATTTATCACGGGAGGAACAATTTGATCTCGTTTTGAACATTATCAAAGAAAATTTTGAATCATAAAAAAAACCTTCTCGAAATGAGAAGGTTTTTTTTCGTCGGGGTGGCAGGATTCGAACCTACGACCTCCTGCTCCCAAAGCAGGCGCGATACCGGGCTACGCTACACCCCGCATTTAATTGAAATGCGAGTGCAAATATACTTTTTAAATTGATTTTCGCAATACATTTCAAGTTTTATTTAGCTTCTACTTATAATGTTTGTTGATCATAAATAATCAAAACCGGCATTGTTCATTGTTGACTTCAAAATAGCAAGCCTTAATTTTGAAGCCGATTTCCCTACTAAAATGCAAGAAAATGATCTTTAACCCAGATTACGAATAAGACTTTGTGATGAAAGGAAAAAAGCGCATAAGCTAAAATTGGATAGAAATTTTTTATCGACAGGGCAGCTTTTCTACATTGAGGTTAAAAAATTGAGTATGGTTTTAGATGCAAAGTCTTGGTTGCTCGGAATAAATTTGCTTCGCCTATTTGCGTAAAGTACTCGTTTCTAAAGCTTAATTTGGATATAAAATCTTATTCAACTAGATATAATATTGATTCCAAAGCCTTTGACTTGCAAGAAAATCATTTTTTTTTTTTTAAAATCAATACCCAAAAACACCTCATGTAATCAAAAATTTCAACGGATTGATCTAAAAGCACGATAAAAAAATCCATCAAACTTCACTTTATCATCAATCACAAAATAGAAGACCAAACAACAAACAAACTGAAAAGAACTGGCTCAATTATGCGATGAGAGCGACAAGATTTCAGAAAGAGCTGAATCAACTTTTTACAATGCATACGAGGCAAGGTAGATGATTTTTGACAACGCAACATCTTTTCTTGATTTGAAAAATGTAGCCTGACCCTTTTCATAGGTTTTAAGATTTTATCAACATTAATGCAATTTAATTGTGAATTTACTAGCGACAAAGAATAAAAAATACAAAAAATGTTAAAAAATAAGGCAAAAAGCAATAGAATATTTAATGTTAAACTGTTGATTTATAATAATTTAATAAATTAGCAAATCTAGTTTGAAAGGCTTACCTTTGCGGCTATTTTAAAATATTATATGAATAAATTTGAACAATTAGGATTGAATGAATCGCTACTGCTGGCGGTTAAAGATCTAGGATTTGAAACTCCGTCGGAAGTACAAGAAAAAGCGATTCCAATACTATTGGAGAAAGACACAGACATTGTGGCATTGGCACAAACAGGAACAGGGAAAACGGCCGCATTTGGTTTTCCGCTGATCCAAAAAATTTCAGCTGACAACAAAAACACACAAGCCTTAATTTTATCGCCTACGCGCGAATTATGTTTACAAATTACCAACGAAATTAAATTGTATTCTAAGTACATCAAGAACTTACATACAGTAGCGATATATGGTGGGGCAAGCATCAGCGAACAGGCAAGAGAAATCAGAAAAGGGGCGCAAATTATTGTAGCAACCCCCGGTAGAATGCAAGACATGATCAACCGAGGAATGGTTGATATTTCGAAAATCGATTTTTGTATTTTGGATGAAGCAGATGAAATGTTGAACATGGGCTTCTACGAAGACATCGTTTCTATCTTGTCCACTACTCCATCAGAAAAAAACACTTGGCTTTTTTCGGCTACGATGCCGCAAGAAGTTTCAAGAATTGCACGCGAATTCATGCGCAAACCACTTGAAATTACAGTAGGAACCAAAAATTCAGGTTCGGCAACTGTTTCTCATGAATTTTATGTAATCAATGCGAGAGATCGCTACGAAGCCTTGAAAAGATTGGCAGATGCAAATCCAGATATTTTTTCGGTGGTGTTTTGCAGAACCAAAAGAGACACGCAAAGTGTGGCTGAAAAATTGATTGAGGATGGTTATAACGCTGCGGCTTTACACGGCGATTTATCGCAAGCACAACGCGACAGTGTGATGAAATCGTTCAGAGGCAGACAAATCCAAATGTTGGTTGCCACCGACGTTGCGGCAAGAGGAATTGATGTGGATAACATCACGCACGTGGTAAATTATCAATTGCCCGACGAAATCGAAATTTACAATCACAGAAGCGGAAGAACAGGAAGAGCTGGAAGACTTGGCACATCGATCGTTATAATTACGAAAAGTGAATTGAGAAAAATCGGCGCCATCGAAAGAATCATCAAACAAAAATTTGAGGAAAAAGTGATTCCTTCAGGCATTGAGATTTGCGAAATTCAATTGTTGCATTTGGCAAACAAAATCAAAGATGTGGACGTAGATCACGAAATTGACAACTATTTGCCAGCAATCAATGATGTTTTGAAAGATTTGACGAAAGAAGAATTGATCAAAAAGATGGTTTCTGTAGAATTCAATCGATTTATCAACTACTATAAAAAGAAAAGAGATTTATCTAACGAAACAGGCGGACGAGGCGAAAGAGAAGGAAGAGAATCTGCTGGAATGAGCAACAATAGCGGTGCTGTGAGATATTTCATCAACATTGGATCAAGAGACAATTTTGATTGGATGAATTTGAAAGATTTCTTGCGTGATACACTTGAATTGGGCAGAGACGACGTTTATAAAGTGGATGTAAAAGAAGGATTTTCGTTTTTCAACACCGATGCTGAACATTCAGACAAAGTGATGGAAACATTGAACCAAATTCAATTGGAAGGTAGAAAAATCAACGTAGAAATTTCTAAAAACGATGGTGGCGGTGGCAATAATCGTCGCGATCACAATGGAAGAGGTAGAAGCGGTGGTTTTGGCGGAAGAGAATCTTCGGGCGGAAGTCAGACTTTCAGAAGAAACGATAGCAGATCAGAAGGAAGAGGCGAAAAT
>JBEILV010000090.1:0-11863 GCA_040379105.1 Flavobacterium sp. | reverse complement strand
GTGCATTCAATGTACCATTTAATTTATCTGCGATTAATAGTAGTCCCAATAGCTCGTTAATCAACCTTAATATAACTGGAAGGTCTGCAAATAGTTTTAACTTTATTCCTACAACAACTGCGTTAGATGTTGGAAGTGGATCTACTACATTAAATAATAATGATTACAAAAGAGTATATACAATAGCAAACCCACCCATAGGCAACAGAACCATTCCTTTTGACAACTTTACAAGTTCATATAATAATAATGGAACGAATGAAAAACATATATCATTTAATGCCCGAAATGGTGATTGGCTAGCGACTGAATTGGATAATATTGTTGGTAACGAGGATGCTTTTAATTGTTCATTTCTATGTAATAGTGCTTCAATTTCAGGAATCAATATACTATGTTCAAGTGCAACCTATACTGTGCCCAGTGGTGCGGTAAGTTACACCTGGATCATCAGCGGACCCGCTACCATTGTTGCCAACGGTCATAGTGCGGTGATTACAAGAAATGGCACTTCAAGCGGTCTGCTAACGATTCGAGTTGTGATCAACGGTGGTGCTTGTGGTAATATTACACTAGAAAAAGAAGTTTGGGTCGGTTTTTTAAGGCCTCACAACATGGTTGATATAAATTCAGATGCGTTCCAGCATTCCTATTTGAGCCCAAGCACTGATTGCGGTGTGGATGGTTTTAAAGTAAATTTTTGGCCTTTAGATCAGCAAGTATTGGAATATGAATGGCAAAAAGTGACTACGAATGTGGCATGGAATAGAGATTATGCATCAGACCCCTCTGGAAATGTTTTTTTGTATCCAACTTGTAACAAAGATTTTACTTTTAAGGTCAGAGCCCGAAACAGCTGTGGTTGGTCTGAATGGTTTGAACTGACTTATGAAATGAATAGCTGCTTAAACGCTTGCAATAGTCCGTTTACAGGCATTGTTGGAAATAATTTTATTTTGAACCCAAATCCTGTAACAAGCGGAATTCTAAACATCAGTGTACGAAACGATGCGCCTTGGTTTTTTGTTGAATATGACGATAACCCATTAAATCCATCCATAATAGGAGCTGGTGAGGGGTATCTTATTTCCCCCATTCATGTCAATATTTCTATTCACAATCAATTAGGTATTTTAGTTCAATCTAACACAAGCGTGCTGCTTCCAGCCCAATTAGATGTGTCAAATTTGACCCCCGGTTCCTATATTGTAACGATGCACTATATGAGTCAAACAGAAAATTACACGATTATTAAAAATTAAGGCTCAATAGCTTTAACTTATTATCAACAACCGCAGTGTTTGAAACCAACTAATGCAACAATATTTTTTGGTGTTGCATCGGGCTTCAAACACTGCTTTATTTTATTTGAAAAACAACATGTTCAAGGATTCTCAAGTTAGTTTCGCACCCGAAATGTGTTTCCGAGTAAAAAATGCTTCATCAAACTTTTGTGATGCGTTTTTCTTCCTATTAAAATAAACGAAACATATCACTTGTGGCAATTTTGCTGAAAAAAATATTTTTGCCACAAAACTGTGGCAATTTGAATTTATTTATTTATTTTGCCACAAAAACGTGGCAATTTTTTTATTTTTAATTTTTTTGCCACAGAAAAGTTTTTTGTTCATTCGGTGTGCAGCACTTGGTTCGAAAGACTCGTGCTTGCATCAATTACAATATTTTAAATCTAAACACATGAAAAAGAATCCTGTTTTTAAGACGCCTTTGTTGCTTTCGCAAGAAGAAATGGCAATGCTTTTGGGCGTCACACGCAGTCAGTGGTCCATGTACGTGCTTGGTCAGCGTGGGTTGCCTTCGAGCGAGGTGGGCAAATTTGCTGATTTTCTCATGCTCATCAATGAAATTTCATCGTCTGCGCCTGATCCTCACGCTTTGTTGTTGTCGGAAGAACAAGAACGCAAGTATTTGCTTTCAAAACATTTAAAAGACAACCAACGGCAATTGCTGAAACTGCAAAAAGAACTAAAAAGAATGGAAGAAAAGTTTCAAGCGGCTTTGAACACTTTGCAATTGGTTGCGCTGCTTAAAAATCAAACAACTTCTTTAAAAGCCAATGCAACATTCATTGCCGTACTCCAATCGAAAGCTTCAAAAGCCATTCAAGTGAACAGTCGTCCCTCACAAGAACACTTAAAAATAAAATTAGCGGTGCTCAAACACGAAAAAAAATTGTTGGAAAGCGAAATGAAAAAGCTATTATAACGCTGGCTGAGATGTTCTAGTGTTTTTTTAATATACATTTATCTATTTGTTATTCAGTACGTTAAAAATATTTTAAATCTTTATTTTGGCACGCATTTAGGCATTTGTTTTGGTAATGTAATAACATTATTAACCCTTTAATTTTTTACTTATGAGTTATTCTGTTAGCAACATTACGACTGTTGCAGATTGCGTGAACTTGTTAAATTGGGCGAACAAAGAAAAAGCTGATTTGACATTTAAAAAGATTGCTGAAGAGCGTATGGTCACCCGTTTTTCTGAAACTTCTGTGGAAGTGGATGCGGTTTTGCAAGGGGTCAACGCTGAGATCACGGCTGTAGATACCATTATTGGTCTATTGCCAGACGGTCCGACCAAGGCCGATGAAGAAAAAAAGAAAGTAAAGCTCGAATACAGAAAATTCTTGCTTGAAAACAGAAAAGAAAGCTATGGTGCGGTGGCGTTGTTGGAAAAAGAACTCGACCTCGCTCGTGTAGAAAATGAATTGGAAGAGGTGGATGCTTTTATTGCGGCTGTAACCGCACATCAAGCCACTTTGTCAACCAAAATAAATTCGAAAAAGAGGTTTGTATTAAAAGAAAAGACACCGTTTTTTTGATCCAAATTCAAAAGAAGGCAAATTGGAATTTCTATATTTTTTAAACGTCATACCATTTAAAACTTTTCAATCTTAAAAGCTTCACAATCATAAATTGATACTGAAAACTCAACCGCAAACCATTCTTGAAACATTTTGAAGGACACTTTTCTTGGAACTTCTTCTAAGAAATCGGTCATTTCAAAACATTCCAAATCGAAAATTCTTTTATAATTGCCTTTTAACCATTCTTTCGGGTGGATGTCTTCAGAGATCAGATAAGTTCTAAACATTGTTTTATCCATCTTTTGATGTTTTGGACCGATTTCGTTTGCCCAATCGTAAAAGGGTTGTTTGGGTTTAACAACCAAAATATGACGGTTTAGATACCCTTCTTCATGGTCGGTGTTGTCATCATCAATATCATCTTCAAAAAAATCATCCTCAAAATCTTCTTCTTCAAAATCTTCTTCTTCAAAATCTTCTTCATCAAAATCATCCGGGTCGCTTTCGTCCTCATAGAAACTGTTCTGAGCCATTGCATCTTGAAGCATTGCGATTGAAAACTCACTGTGCTCTAACAATTGTAGCACATTGATTTTAGGTGTTTTCTCGTTTACAACTTCAAATTCGTAAATAAAGAGGGACAAATCTTCAAAATGTTTTGTTTTATAGGCAATGACATTTTCCAACACATGCTCATGAAGTGTCGTGCCTAAATGTCTAAAATAATCTGAAGGCATGTTTTGATTGCCGAGACTTCTGAGATTAGCAATATTCCAACCTTCAATGATCAAATTGATATAGTTGAGCAAGCTTTCGTCAAGTTTTACTTTTTCTTTCTTAAAATACGCAATAGTCTGATTGATGGCATTGTTGTAAAGCTCGGTATTGCTTTGCTTCGGTTGAAAGAGATTGATTACTTTAGGACCCATGTGTCGAGTTGTTGTTTTAAACTTTTCAAAAATAAAAAATCAATGCTAACAAAACGCATTTTTCGATTGCACTTTTAGAAAACCATCGCCCTATTTCAAGCAAAAAGCTCCCGATTGGAAGCTTTTTTATATTTGATGAAAAATCAAGATGTTAAGTTTCTAATTCGTAATCGGAAGTTCTTAAAGCATCGAGCATGGTTGCGGTGGTGGCTTTAAGGTCAAAAGTGGGTTGCCAACCCCAATCATTTTTCGCAAAAGAATCGTCGATGCTATTGGGCCAACTGTCGGCAATTTTCTGACGGAAATCGGGCGCATAACTGATAGTAAAATCGTCCATTTCTTCTTGAATAGAAGCAGCCATTTGCGCAGGCGTAAAACTCATTCCCGCCAAATTATAAGAAGAGCGCACTTTGATTTTCGAAGCAGGAGCTTCCATAATTTCAATCGTGGCGCGGATGGCATCGTCCATATACATCATCGGAAGCATCGTGTCGGCTGAAAGAAAACATTCATACGATTGGTCTTGCAACGCTTTGTGGTAAATCTCTACGGCATAATCGGTGGTGCCTCCTCCCGGCGGTGAAGACCAACTGATCAAACCAGGATAACGAATGCTTCGCACATCGACTCCATATTGATTGTGGTAATATTCGCACCAACGTTCGCCGGTTTGTTTCGAAATGCCATACACCGTTGAAGGTTCCATGATGGTATATTGTGGAGTGTTGTTGCGAGGAGTTGTGGGGCCAAAAACAGCAATGCTCGAAGGCCAAAATATCTTTTGGATTTTGCCTGCTTTGGCAATGTTTAATACATGAAACAACGAATTCATATTCAAATCCCAAGCAAAAGCGGGATTTTTTTCGGCAGTGGCAGACAATAAAGCCGCCATCAAATAAACGTCGGTAACTTGATATTTTTCAACAAGATGCTCTATCTGATTAAAATCCAAAGCATTGACTACCTCAAAAATGCCTTCGTTTACCACATCGTTGTTCAACTTTCGAATGTCGGAAGCGATCACGTTTTCAACACCATATTTATTGCGCAAAGTTTTAGTGAGTTCTGAGCCTATTTGCCCACAAGCGCCGATGATTAAGATTTTTGTTTTTTGCATGCGATCTGAAAGTTGTTGTTGTTTAATCTTTAGAAAAACCTCGACAAATATAACGTTTTCGTAAAATATAAAGAGGATTTTGAGAATTTAACAACAAACAATTGTTTAGCAAAATTGCTGTAATATATTTTATTAAATAATGTTCTAAATTTGAAATTAACAAAATAATGACCTGACTTCTGCTTTGTTGGTGCTTTTAGTATGACAAAACATAACTTAAAAAATTATACCAAACGATATATTTTACTAATCAACAGTAAGGGCATTATAAAAAGTAGTTCAACCTTGTATTAAAGAAAACTGAAATTGTATCCGGTTTTAAATATTCTATTTTGCTTTGTAAGCTGTAATCCAAGCAGTCATGTATTCGATTATATCGCTAAATGTTAAAGAATTAATATCTTTCGGATTATAACCATTATCAATAAGAATTTGCTCGAAATCCGTTTCAAACTCTGCATAAGACATCCAAATTGTTTTATACCAAGGAATATCTTGCAATAACACTTTAAACCAATCACGTACCGCTTTTATTATTTCTTCTGGATTTTCGTTATGTGCTTTTATGTCATTCCCAGAAATATCTGAAATAATACTTTTGTATCGATATGGTTCTTTCTCTAAAATTAAAAATCGCTTTTGAGCAAACATGGCAATGTTGGACATTTTAAGACCAAAATCAATACCACATTCGAAAGGCATATTGAATCTTGGGTAGTCATTTTTTTTTTTACTCTTTCAACCCTTGAAAGATCATGAATTGAATATTTTGAAATAGACATCAATTGAACAATATGATCTATCCTTGCCTGACCAGAATCTGTAGTCTCAGAAATTTGTGGCACCAAGTCAATATAAATTACCGTAAAAAGAAGTGGCTTTAAAAGCGGGAAATATAGGTTGTCAAATGGGCAATTTATGAATACATTATTTTCTAGTATCATTTTTAGGACTATTTGATTGAATTGTACCGTCTTTTTTATGTACAACTATTCTTTCAACAAATTTTATATTATTTGCAGCCTTTACTGCATCTGCTCTAGAAGAAGTTACGACACTTGCTCTAATAGCACCTTCTTTCTTTACAGCCCAACCATCCTTAGTTGGAATGACATGTACGCGTCTTGAATTTGTTGAAGCAGCTTTTCGAAAGCTATCTGTCATTTTAGCTGTAGTTTTTTCAACTTTAATCATTTTGTATTTTTCCATAAAAATAATGATTTTAAATAAAAATGCAATATCACAAGCAAAAGTATTAACAAATCTAACAAAATTTGTTCTTAGGTTTTACTTTTAATAACACTTCTTATTTCTCTGAAGTTTTGCGCTCCAATTCTGCCTGAAATTCTTCCATCACAGGATTGATCGTGCTTTCGGGTAAATCGGCAATGCGAATGTACATCAAACCATCGATGGCATTATTGAACAACGGATCGACGTTGAAAGCTACCACTCGTGCGTTTTGTTTGATGTATTTCTTAATCAAGACTGGCAGTCTTAAATTTCCAGGCTCCACCTCATCAATGATTTTGTCAAACTTATTCAAATCGGCTTCGGTTTCGTTGAAAACAAAATCTTTGTCGGCATCTTTTAAAATTACTTTGTATTCTTTTTTAGGATGCACATATTGCGCAATGTACGGATCGTAATAATGCGATTTCATAAATTCAATCATCAACGATTTCGAAAAATCGCTAAATTGATTACTAATGCTTACTCCTCCAATCAAATATTTATGTTCGGGATAACGCAACGTGGTGTGCAAAACGCCTTTCCATAAAATAAATAGTGGCATGGGTTTTTGCTGGTATTCTTTGATGATGAAAGCCCTACCCATTTCGATAGATTTCGACATCATTTCATGCAACTCGGGTTCAAATCGAAACAATTCGTGCAAATAAAAACCGTCGATGCCAAGTTTTTTGTAAATCTCATGTCCTAAACCCATTCGATACGCACCCGCAATGACCTGCGCTTCATCGTCCCACAAAAACATGTGATGATAATATTGGTCATATTGATCCAAATCCAAAGATTCGTTTGTGCCCTCGCCCACTGCCCTGAACGTGATTTCTCTCAATCGTCCTATTTCATGTAAAATATTCGGAATCAACTGCGCTGTTGCCAAAAAAACCAAATAGTTTTTGCTCTGCAACAATCGATAATCGCCTTTTTTCAAGATTTCAATTTCTTCCAAAATTTTGTCCTGATTGGCTGGTTTGGCAATTTGTTTGGGCGGTTTTGGAATTTTAAAACTCGAAGTGGAAATCAACTTGGGCTTGTTTTGGAAAGAATTGGCGAGCATGTAGGTTTTCTTTCGTAAGAATTCGCTGTAATTTTCCAAACTTTCGTGTTCGTTTTGTTCTTGCACAGAAATAGGTCTTCCGATGCGCACTTTAATGACTCGGTTTTTCTGTGTGAAAATTTCTGAAGGCAATTTGGCAGTTCTAAAAGTATCGTTGAGTTTTGATAAAATGTAAAATAGACGACTGTTTTTGGCATGAAAATAAATAGGAATCACGGGCACATTGGCTTTTCTGATCAACTTAATTGCGCCTTCTTCCCAGGGTTTGTCCACGACCAATTTCCCATCTCTATAGGTAGAAACTTCGCCTGCGGGGAAAATTCCGAGTGGCATTCCATCCTGCAAATGTTTTAAAGATTCTTTGATGCCCAACAAATTCGATTTGGCGTCTTTGTGTTGTTCGAAAGGGTTCACAGGCATGATGAATGGCTTCAACGGCACAATGCGATGCAATAAAAAGTTGGCAATGATCTTGAACTTAGGTTCTTTTTCAAGCATCAATTTCAATAATAAAATACCGTCGATGCCGCCCAACGGATGGTTTGAAATAGTAATATAGGCACCGTCTTTGGGCAATCGCTTTAAATCTTCTTCTGGAATTTCAAAATTAATTTGGAGATGGTTCAAGATGGCGTTTAAAAAGTCTAAATCATTCAGATGCTTGTTGTCATCATACATCTTGTTGAGCGATGAAATTCGTAAAACTTTCATCAATAACCAACCCACAAAAGTTCCTAAAAACCCGTATTTGCTCAGTTTTATTGCTTTGGCAACTTCTTTTGCGGTGACTAAACCCATTTGTTTTTGATTGATTGAGAAAAACAAAAGTAGTAAAACTAGGCTTTAAATTAACGAGGTCATGCAAATCTTGTTAAAGATTTTTTATAATTCGACACTCGATTTTTTTCTTTCATAGCAAATTGGCTATTTTTGAAAATCTAATTCAAACCCGATACAAGGTACGTTTTTTAAAAAATTAGCCTACTTTTGAAATCAAAACATTAATTGTACGATTCCTATTCATGAAAATTATTTCCTACAATGTCAACGGCATCCGCGCAGCCATCACAAAAGGTTTTCTAAATTGGTTGCAACACGCCAACCCCGATGTGATTTGTTTGCAAGAAATTAAAGCCGAAGCCTCGCAAATTCCGACAGAAGCCATTAAAGAAGCGGGCTACCCTTTTCAATATTATTTTCCGGCGCAAAAAAAAGGCTACAGTGGCGTGGCCATTTTATCGAAAACCGAACCCAAAAATGTGGTTTTTGGAACAGGCATTGCGCATATAGATTACGAAGGAAGAAACCTAAGAGCAGATTTTGAAAACTTATCAATCATGAGTTTGTATTTGCCTTCGGGCACCAATCCTGACCGATTGTCTTATAAATTTCAATTCATGGACGAATTTCAAACTTACATCAATGCATTGAAAAAAGAAGTCCCGAACCTCATCATCGTAGGCGATTACAACATTTGTCACGAAGCCATCGACATTCACGACCCCATCAGAAATGCGACTGTTTCCGGATTTTTGCCCGAAGAGCGCGCTTGGCTCGATGCGTTTATGAAAAGTGGTTTTGCAGACAGTTTCCGACATTTTAATAAAGAGCCACATCAATATAGTTGGTGGAGCTATCGTGCGAATGCCAGAAACAACAACAAAGGTTGGCGCATTGACTATCAATTGGTCAGCGAATCGTTGGTTTCTAAAATGCAAAGAGCCGTAATTTTGCCCGAAGCCAAACATTCTGACCATTGCCCCATCGTTTTAGAAATAGAAAATTAATATTAAATCCTAAATTATGTTCCAAAAAATTTTTATTGCCCTATTTGTACTTGTGTTTGCATCTTCTTGTGTTTCTAAAAAAGTTTTTAATGAATTGGAAGGCAAATTAGCCGAGCAAAAAATCGAAAATCGAAAATTATTGGATGACAATGCGCAACTTTTGGCAGACAAAACCAAACTAGAAACAGACCAAAGTGCTTTACAAAAAGCGTATGACCAATTGAAAGCAGAAAAAGACAAATTGGACAACGACCTCAAAACGACTGCTGCCAAATTGAAAAATCTTGAACAATCTTATGCTGCAC
Source organism: Flavobacterium sp. (assembly GCA_040379105.1). Classification (GTDB taxonomy): domain Bacteria; phylum Bacteroidota; class Bacteroidia; order Flavobacteriales; family Flavobacteriaceae; genus Flavobacterium. The sequence continues at coordinate 2,590 of JBEILV010000090.1, read as the reverse complement.
TCGAAAAAAACAGCGATGCGGCTTTGCAATCGAACATGAAAAAAAATCGTGAATTGTTGGCGCAATTGGAGGAAAAAGAAAAAGCACTCGCGGCCGAGCAAGCACGATTGAACAAACTACAATCTGACCTAAAAGAACGCTCAAAAAGAATTGACGAATTGGAAAGCATGATTGCGAAAAAAGAAGCAGGCATGAGCAAATTGAAAGAAACTTTATCGAAAGCTTTGTATAATTTTGAAGGCAAAGGACTCACCGTTGAGCAAAAAAATGGGAAAGTGTATGTATCGATGGAAAACAAACTTTTGTTTGGCTCAGGAAGTTGGGCTGTAGGCACGGAAGGACGTAAAGCGGTGGTTGAAGTTGGAAAAGTATTGGCAGACAATCCAGAAATCAGTGTTTTGATAGAAGGTCACACCGACAATGTGCCTTACAACGGAAGCGGAGCCATTGCAGACAATTGGGATTTATCGACCAAAAGAGCTACTGCCATTGTAAATATTTTAGGCGAAAACAAAGCCATCAACAAGCAAAATCTAACTGCTGCTGGAAGAGGCGAATTTGCTCCATTAGCTTCCAATGATACCGCAGAAGGCAAAGCCAAAAACCGACGGATTGAAATCATTTTGACTCCTCAACTAGACGAGATTTCAAAAATGTTGAACGACGTAGAATAGACCCATAATGTAACTGCAATTTTAAAAATACTTTAAAACAAAAAATTGCGTTTTTTAAATTTTTAAAATATTGTCTGATCAAAAAAGGAATGTAAATAAGTTTACTTTTTGCATTCCTTTTTATTTAAAATTTGAACATTAATGAAAAGATGTATCGTTTGGGTTGCTTGCGTATTTTGTTTGAACGGATTTGCACAAGAATATTCTTTTATTCCTTCAGGATTTGAGAAAATTGAAGATGATGAATTTAAAAAAAGAATGGTTTCTGACACCCTCAAAATCATTAAAATTTATTTAGAAAACGGAAAGTCTTTCGACAAAACTGTACAAGATTCGTTGATGGCAAACAAAACCTTTGGAAATTTTTCTCAACTTTATTTTCTCAAGAAATCAAAAAACGAAGTGATTATTATCAAGAAATTACTTTCAGAGGATGCTTTAAAAGCTAGAAATTTAAAACAAAAAAAAGATTTTAAAGAAAACAAAAAAGCATTTGAAAGCCTTGACGAAACGATGCTAACAGAATTAAATTTGATGGATATTCACGGCAAAAAATATGATTTAGAGGATTTAAAAGATAAAATCATTGTGCTTAATTTTTGGTTTACAAAATGCAAACCATGTGTTGCTGAAATTCCCGATTTGAATAAGATCAAAGAAAAGTATAAATCGCAAGAAGTCGCATTTTTCGCTGTTACTTTTGATTCGGAAAAAATATTGCATGATTTTTTAAACAAAAGGCCTTTTGACTTCACGATCATTCCAAATGGCTTCAAAACAATCCAACAGTTCAAAATTCAATCCTACCCAACAACCATCATTATTGATAAGCAAAGAAAAATAAATATTGTTGAAGAGCTTTTAGTGATTAACATTACCAACAAAATTGACAAAATGATTGGAAAATTTTTAAAAAACTAAGTTTCATAGATCACAACCATAATGAAAATTTTACGCTTTGAAGCCCACATTAAAACAAGCATTAGTTGAAATTTTGAAGAAACATTATAAATTTACACATCTGAATCGTTAAGAAACAAAATTGATGAAATACACAACACTTCCCAATACCCAAATAAAAATCAGTACCATTTGTTTAGGCACGATGACTTTCGGAGTGCAAAACTCTGAAAAAGAAGCGCATGAACAATTGGATTATGCTGTTGCAGAAGGGATTAATTTTATCGATACCGCCGAAATGTATCCGATTGCTTCGAATGAAGACACTTTTGGCGACACCGAGCGCTTCATCGGCACTTGGCTCAAACACCAAAACCGAGAAGATTTAGTGGTTGCTACCAAAATTGCGGGTCCTAATCGAGGGATGGCCTACATCCGACAACCTTTAGATTTTTCTAAAAAAAGCATTCACGAAGCCGTTCACTTGAGTTTGAAAAACCTGCAAACAGACTACATTGATTTGTATCAAATGCATTGGCCCGAGCGCGTGATGAATATGTTTGGCAAAAGAGGTTTAGACACCATCGACCCTCATTGGCAAGACAATATTTTCGAATTGCTGCAAACTTTCGATGGATTGATCAAAGAAGGAAAAGTCAAACATATTGGCGTTTCCAACGAAAATCCTTGGGGCGTGATGCGCTATTTGATGGAAAGCGAAAAACACGGTTTGCCAAGAATTGTAAGCATTCAAAATCCTTATTCGCTCTTGAATCGATTGTATGAAGTAGGATTATCGGAAATTGGCATGCGCGAAAACGTCGATTTGTTGGCTTATTCGCCGTTAGGATTTGGATTTTTGTCAGGCAAACATCTCGGAGGTTTGTTGCCCGATTCGAGGTTGGGAAAATTCAAACAATTTTCGAGATATACGAACGAAAATTGTTTTAAAGCGACGAAAGCATACCAAAAAATAGCCCAAGAAGCAGGATTGAGTTTGGCACAAATGGCCATTG
>JBEILV010000089.1:0-11971 GCA_040379105.1 Flavobacterium sp. | reverse complement strand
TTTGCCCTTTATATGTTCCTTTTGGAATCAATACGTGCAAAAAAGAAAAGTAAATCGAGCATCGATCAATAAATAAAACAAAAATGAATCAAGATTTACAGTGTTGTATATCACAATGTGAAGTGCCATTGGATCAAAATTATTGGGACGAAAAATACCAAAATCATCAAACTGGTTGGGATTTGGGTCAAGTTTCGCCACCTTTAAAGGCTTATTTTGAAACTTTGCAAAACAAAAACGCCTCTATTTTGATTCCTGGTTGTGGCAATGCTTACGAAGCATCATTTTTGTTGTCGTTAGGTTTTACTAACATTACGTTGATTGATATTTCGCCTACTTTAGTGCATGATTTGCAGTCGAAATATGAAAATAATCCTCACATTAAAATCATTCTTGGCGATTTTTTTGCGCATGAAGGAACGTATGATTTCATTTTCGAACAAACGTTTTTTTGTGCCTTGCCACCTTTTCTAAGACAAAAATATGTTTGGAAAATGCATCAATTGCTTGCTCACGATGGAAAATTAGTGGGTTTGTTGTTCAATCGAAGTTTTGCACAAAGTCCGCCTTTTGGTGGAAGTTATTTAGAATATGAGGGATTGTTTAGAAAGTCGTTTGAGTTTGTCAAGTTTGAAACAGCGTCCAATTCAATTCCTGCAAGAGCCAACAATGAATTGTTTATTGAATTTAAAAAAATGAGCAATTTGTGTGTTAAATTATTTCATTTTCAGGGAATTACATGCGGAAATTGCGTCAAAACGGTTTCTGAAAAATTCCTAGCCTTAAAAGGAACTGAGAACGTAAGTATGAGTTCGGATTTTTCTACTCTATTGTTCGTGAGTGAAAATGAAATCCCACTTCCGATACTTCAATCTGAAATTGCTTACGATTCAGACTACAAAATCACACCGATTTTTTAAAATCTAAACTTAAACCTTATGAAAAAATTAAACATAAAAATGCAGCTTTTGATGGTTGCTTCTTTAATTTTTGGAAGCCCTATTTTTTCACAAAATAGTTTTCCTTACGAATTGCAACTGACTCCTATCAATATTCCTAACCTGCCCGGACTGCATTCTTATGCTTTCGGACAGCATGAAGGAAAATGGTTGGTTTTTGGGGGTAGAAAAGACGGGATTCATGCCCGACAACCCTTTAATTCTTTTCCGAGTGGTTCCAACAACACCGACATTTATGTGATTGATGTGGCAACTTCTCAGTTTTGGACAGCAAGTGTAAACGTGTTGCCAACAGGTTTAAAAGAACAATTGCAAGCCACGAACATGAATTTTTATCAAGACGGTACAACGCTTTATATTGCAGGCGGTTATGCATTTTCGGCCACAGCCAATGACCATGTTACTTTCGACAAATTAACAGCGGTCGATGTGCCAAATAGCATCAACGCCATTATTGCGGGAAGTGATATTTCGGGATTTTTCAAGCAAATTTCGAATCCCATTTTTCAAAATTCGGGTGGTCAATTAGGCAAAATTGGCAATGAGTTTTATTTGGTGGGTGGGCACAAATTCATGGGGCGTTATAACCCAATGAACAATCCGACTTTTACACAAACGTATCAATCTAAAATCCAAAAATTTACCATCAACAATACGGGTTCGCAACTGAGTTTTGATAATTATGTAGTCATTGAAGATGCCGTACACCTTCGACGAAGAGATTATAATTTGGTGCCACAAGTTTTTCCTGGTGGGGAAGAAGGTTACACCATTTCATCGGGAGTTTTTCAAATCAATGTTGATTTACCATTTCTGTATCCTGTTGATATTAAAAGTAATGGATATTTTCCTCAAACACAATTCAATCAATATTTGAGCAATTATCACAGCGGAAAAGTAGGTTTGTATGATGCTACAAACAACGCCATGCATAGTTTGTTTTTTGGTGGTATCAGTCAATATTATTATAATGGAAGCACGCTTGTGCAAGACAATACGGTTCCTTTTGTAAAAACCATCAGCCGTGTGACAAGAGCTGCAGATGGTACTTTAACAGTGCATAATTTTCCTGTCGAAATGCCGAATTTAAAAGGGGCAGGTGCCGAATTTATCCCAAATCATGAATTGCCACACTACGGAAATGAAACTTTGAAATTAGCGGAAATCGTTGAAAATGAATTTGTAATCGGGCATTTGTATGGAGGTATTTTGAGTCCAACTACAAGTCCATTTACGAATAACCAAACCAATACGACTTCTGCCGACCCAACCATTTATGAGGTCAAGCTGGTTTACAATGCCAATTTGAGTTTTCCAACCATCAATGGTGCGAATCCATTCCAATTTATTGTTTCGCACAACCCAACAATCAATGATTCGGTGCAATTGCAACTGGATTTACCTTATGATGGAATCGTGGATTATTTTGTCACTTCTTTAGACGGAAGAATGATCGACGATGGAGAAATTGTAGGATCGAAAGCGGGCAAAAACACCATGGATTTTAACTTAGAAACAAACTCAAATTCAATTGTCATCCTTACATTTGTTTTTGATAATAAGTTTTATCGTTCGCAAAAAGTGGTCAAAAAATAACCCATTTATTAAATAAGCATAACCCATTTTAAACAATCAAATATGAAAAAATCCATCGTAATGAGTGCTCTTGTAGCCTTTTTATTTTCTGTTCAAGGGCAAGCGCAACAACAACCAACGCAACAGAAAAAAGAGAAAGCTAAGAAAGAATGTAGTGTAGCTGGAAAAAAATGTTGTTCTTCTGAAGCTAAAAAAGGATGCAGCACAGAGGAAGCTTCTGATAAAAAAACAACGTCAACTACCACTACTTCTACTGACGACAAGAAAACGACTACAAAGTCTTAATCCTTGAAAAATATTTAACTAAAGAATGTCTGAGAAATCAGGCATTTTTTTTGGTGGAAATTCATTTTTTCAATGATGAAATTCTTCATTAGGAGCACAAATTGTTCATCCTATTTATTTTTTTACTTTATGTTTTAACATTCGAAAAAAAATAATTTATTTTATTTAAACAATATCAAAATGAAAGACTTACTGAATCAGGCTTATGGTTTTATGTTTGAAGAAGCCTTGTTGACAGAAATAGAGAAGGTAGCGGTTTTAAAAGATTTTATTGAAGGTGACGTTTTGATTGATTTTGGCGATTTTATTACCAGCATGCCTTTGTTGTTGAGTGGTGCCATCAAAATTTTGAGAGAAGATTTTGAAGAAGGCGAGTTGTTGCTCTATTTTATTGAAAGAGGCGACACTTGTGCCATGTCGATGGCTTGTTGCATGGGACACACCAAAAGCGAAATCAGAGCGGTGGCAGAAACCAAAGGAAAAGTGGTGATGCTTCCGGTGGCTAAAATGGAGGAGTGGCTCGGAAAATATAAAAGTTGGCGCAATTTTGTGTTCAATAGCTACAACAATCGATTGAAAGAAATGCTCACAGCCATTGACAATTTGGCGTTTATGAACATGAACGAACGCTTGTGGCATTATTTATCTGAAAAAGCAAAAATCAATCAAACGCAAGAAATTTTCAGTACCCATCAAGAAATTGCTTACGATTTGAACACTTCCCGAGTTGTGGTGTCAAGATTGCTCAAAGAACTCGAAAACAGAGGCAAAATCAAATTAAATCGGGCTTCGATTGTGTTGTTGAAAACCCTAAAAATGTAATGAAAGTTTACGATTTGAAAACCTTGGTTCGTTCAAAATCAAATATCAAAAAAAACAAATCAGTAGATTTCCTTCAACTGACAGATAAGCAACGCTACGGATTTTATTTCACATTTGATTTGATTAAAAATTGTTGAATATTTACGTTCAAATCATTGGAATTGAGTTTCTTATGTTTGTAAAATTGTTTTGTATTATTTGCCAAAAGTCGAATTTTCTTACCTTTAAATTCACATTCAAACGGCATTTCAAAATTGGAAACATCCGTGATCCATCGATAGGAAAAACCTTTTTGATCGATTTTAATTTCTAATTCAGGAAGTTTTTTAAACAATAAATATTGATCAAACAGCGGACTAAAATTAAAGTTTGTATTTTCATTAAAAAATTGCACAACGTTTTCTTTTTCAATGATTTGCAGTCTAAATGTTTCGCTATATTTTTTCAACAATTTCCACCATTCATCATCATTATTTAAAATATGTCGGAAGGTGTTGAGCATCAAAGCGCCTTTGTAATACATATCTGAATTGCCAGTTTTGAAATTGACTCCAAATTGTCCCACAATAGGTTTTCGATTTTCGACCATGCGTTTTTGTCCGTTGATGTAGGTTTGCGCTTTTTCGTAGCCAAATTCGCATTCCACAAAAACACTTTCGGCATAGGTTGTAAAACTTTCGTGAATCCACATATCGGCAATATCAACAGAGGTAATGCTGTTGCCAAACCATTCGTGTGCCGTTTCGTGAATCGTGATATAATCGAACAACATCCCAACTCCCGTTCCAGACAAATCATTGCCCAAATAACCTTTCATAAATTTGTTGCCATACGCCACAGCACTCTGATGCTCCATGCCCAAATAAGGCGTTTCTACCAATTTAAATCCATCTTTTGCGAAAGGATACGTCCCAAATTTTTCTTGAAAACAATCCATCATCGGCAAAACTTCTTCAAAATGCTTTCTGGCTTTGGCTTCGTTGTCTCGCAAAACATAATAGCGAACATCGAGATTTGAAACGGTATCGGCAATCATCACATAATCAGCTATATTGAGCGTGATGTTGTAATTATTAATCGGCATTTTGACTTCCCAATCCCATCTTGTATAGTTATTTTCGAGTGGTTTTGAACCTAAAAATCTCCCATTTGAAACATTCATCAAACCGTTGGGAACGGCAATTTGAAGTCGTGCACCGTTGTTGGGTTCGTCCGATTGATGGTCTTTGGCAGGATACCACAAACTCGAACCTGTTCCTTGCACAGCCACACCCACAAAGGGTTTTCCCGCTTTGTCTGCGGACCAAACAAAACCGCCGTCCCATGGAGCATTTTTGGCAACAACGGGGTTTCCATGATAATGAAAAACAAGACTATCAATTTGATTTTGAAGTAGTTCTTCAGGGAAATTAATAAACACCGCATCGAACTCTCGTTGATACGTCAAATTTTTATTTCGCCACGAAATACTGTCAATTTGCATATTTTCAAATAAATCGAGTTGAATTTTGCGGGTGTTTTCTATCACTTTAAATTGTATCGTGTTGCTTCCTTCAATCATTTTTTTGTTGGGATGCACCGTCAACGATAAACCATAATGCAAAACATCGAAGCACGTACGTTCCACCCGAAGACTTCCCTGAAGCGAATCTCTTCTGGTGAAATTTTGTGCGTTTGAAGTGAGCGAAAACAAGAACAAGCCTAGCGCAATGATTTTTGAATTCATGAGTTTAATACTTTGATATTGATGAATTTATGTTTTTTAATATTATCGATAATTCACAATTTGTGGTTTTCCAATTTCAAAATCCCTAAAGTTAAAATCTTCTGTGTTGAACGAATTGGTGCCAAATACGTTATCGCCAACTTCGGGAATCGATGGATAATAGGAAAAAGAAAGTTGAAAATTACCAAAAATAAGGTAATCGTTGTTGATTAAAACGCCGACACTAATTTTTGAATAGGCTTTATTGTTTTTAAATTTTGTGGTTTCATTGCCCAAAATTCCCACGTTGTATCCTAAAAACGGATTCAAACGAAAGCCTGCAAAATTCCATGGTGAATAGGATTGTATTTGAAATCTGACCAACATCTTTCGAGTGCCGTATAAAATCGTGTTGTTAAAACCTGCAATGCCGTCAACAGATTCATTCAGTGTAAGTTGATCTGCAAAATAGGGCAGACGGTTTTTGCCAAAAAAGACCGATGGATTGCCAAAAAATCGAAAGGACCAATCGGATCCAATATTGACCAAGTTTGTGAAATAATTGATTTGAAAAATGTAAGCGCCTTGTTCAGGATTTCGGTTTCTGAGGAATGTGCCATATTCAAATTGGGCGTTCATATAGCCCCACGAAAAATAGTTTCCATAGCCCAAAACTGCGCCTAAATACAAGCGTCCTGTTTGATTTTTTTGTTGATAACCATAGACAAAATTGAGTGTTTTTCCAATCGGAATATCTTCCACAATGTTATAGTTGAATACAAACTGATCTTTGTAAAATCGTCGGGAATTGATACCAATACTGCCCAATAAAAAATTTTCATTTTGATAAAAACCGACGCTATCGAGCGCAAAAGAAGCCGTTTCGCTGTAATTACGATTAAAATAGCGCGCTTTCAAAACCAGATTTGTGTTTCTGTCGCCGTTAAAATGTTTGCTCAAAGGCATTGCCATCCCGAGCCAAAAATCTTGGGTATCAAATTTCAATATTGTGTTTTCATACTCCAACGCACTGTTTCTCAAGGAGTCTTTTAAGAAATCTTGTTGTAGCAAAACACCGCCAGCATATTTTGTGAGGGGCGAGAAAAATTGTCGTTCAATATTCACTCCTTTTCTAATGTCGCCATCGAGGTTTTCGTCATAAAAAAGCGAAGTCCGAATAAAAGAATTTTTAATCGTCGGCACCACATAACTTCCGCTCCAAATCGTCTTTTCGGCGGTTCTGTCTTTCTTGACATTGTTTCTGAATTCGTGCCCCCAACCCAAAAAATTTCGTTCATTGAGGTTGATATTGTACCTACTCGGACTGATGGTGCCCGAAGGAATCAAACTCCAAGAATCTAACACACGGACGGTTACATCGACTGAATCTTTCGAGGTTCCCACCATTTTGGAAACAATTTGAATTCTTCTTACAAAGCGTTGCGAACGAATCAAACGCTCGGATTCTTGAAAAAGCAACGAATCGAAAGGTTGATTTTTTTTAATCAACAAAAGGTTTTTAATGTTGAACTCCCTCGATTTGATATGAAGAAAATTACCCGATTTTTCAAAAATATTTCTGGGTTGTCGTAGGCTGTCCGTCAATGATTTGCCAAACGGATCCAACGATTCTACGTGGACTTTTCTGATGATTTTCCCTTGATACTTTGCATAATCGTCGTGTTCTTTTTGTGCTTTTTCACTTTTTTTATAGCCGAGTTTACTGGTAGGTTTGAAAACGAGGCGATGGACGAATTTTGAAAATTTACTTTTTTCCGAAAACGCTTCAATTTTTTGATATCCGATCTTTACAGAGTCTTTTTTAACCGTGTTTGTCTGTGCTTCCAATTGATATTGAAAACAAAAACAGAGCATCACGAAAAGAAGTTTGTACTGGTTCATCGGGTTAAAAACAGTCAAATAATTAAAAAATATAAATCTAATATCAAATTTGGATTTACAATATAATTTTACTGTTTTTATTTACGAGATTTTTAGTTGTAACGATGATTTTGAGTTGAGAAATAGTTTGAGCATTCAATTTGATTTATTGAAAATGCTAAACCTCCAATTTCAACCTTCTAATTGTCTCAAAAAAGCATACACTTGCGAGGTAGGCAATCCAACCACGTTCGAATAAGAACCTTCAATTTTTTCAACTCCCACCAAACCAATCCATTCCTGAATGCCATAAGCACCAGCTTTGTCTAAAGGTTTGAATTTTTCAACATAAAAATCAATCATTTCGGAAGTCAATTTTTTGAAGGTAACAAGGGTCGTTTCGTTGATTACATTGCAAAATTGATTTGTTTTAAAACAAACCGACGTAATGACTTCGTGGGTTTTTTCAGACATCGATGCCAGCATTGCTTTCGCATCAAGTTCGTTTTTTGGTTTGCCCAATGCTTTATTTTCGTGCCAAACAATCGTGTCAGAGGTAATTACAAGTTCGTTTTCTGCCAAATTTTGATAAGCACCCGCTTTTAGTTGTGCTAAAAAATCTGTGATTTCAACTCCTTTTAAATCATAAGGATAAATTTCTTCTACCTCTTGAAGTCGCACCTCAAAGTCGAGCCCCATTTCTTTAAAAAACTGATGACGTCTTGGCGAAGCAGATCCTAAAATGATTTTATAACGTTTTGATTTCATGTGCAATAGTGTAGGTGATGATGACAATTGAAAAACAAGCAAACAGCAAAATGTATTTGAGCATTTTACTCATTTTAAGATATTCTTTGTCTTTTTGATTGGAGAAAAGTTGTATCAACACAAAAATAAATGGTGTCAACACAAACGCCAAATTATAAGCTGTTGCGATGTATAAGTTATTGATCCACAAATAAAAATAAGTATATAACGATACTAAAATAACCATCGTTAATACCAAAATCAAACTCAAAAAATGGGTTCGTTTGGTTCCTAAAACAGTCGGAAGCGTTGGATAACCTTCGTTGTAATCGCCATTTTTGGAAGCCAAATCTTTCAATATTTCACGAGTCAAGTTTAATAAAATGGTCAAAATTGCAAAATCGACCATCACTTTCAAAAGCGTGGCATATTCTGTTTGATTGCTTTCGTCAATCAATGGATAAATTTCATACAATGGCAAGACCAATATAATGAGTCCACTCAACAAAACTTTGATCAAAAGTCCAACTAAAAAGATGTTTTTCAACTGATTAGCATAAAAATAAAAAGTGAGTGCTACCAAAATGAAAATGCCCGTCAAATTGGGTTTTCCTACAAGATTAGACAAATAAAACGCCAAAACAACCCCAAAAATGTTCAAACCTATATAAAGATTGAAAGCAGTATTTTCAGTAACAGAATGATTTACAATTACTTTCTTGGTTTTGTTGATTTCATCGGTGCCAACGTCTTGAATATCGTTCATTACGTAAGCTCCTGCTGTCAAACAAAGCGTTGCCAAAACCAACAACGCAAATTCAAAATGACTGAGCGCCACCGCAGGCAACGAAGCACGAATAAATCCATAGCCAAAACTGTATTGAATGCCCGCTATAAGTAGTAAATTTTCTAGTCGAATGAGTTTTAAATATTTCATTGTTTTTTCTAAAAAGCTGATTAGTCCAATTTTCCGTTGTAATACAAATGCCATTTGCCTTGCACTTTCATCACTTGTTCAATCACATCTCTCACAGCACCTTTGCCTCCCAAAACATGCGAAATATAATGCGAAATTTGCTTGATTTCCGGCACTGCATCTTGCGGACAAGTGGGCAATCCGACTTTTTGCATCACATGAAAATCGGGAATGTCATCGCCCATATACAAAACTTCCTCTGGCTTGATTTGATAAATATCGCAGTATTCTTTAAAAGTTTCTACTTTGTCGGGTGCACCCAAATAAATATCCGTAATGCCTAAATTTCTCAATCGCAATCGAACGCCTTCATTGCTGCCACCCGAAATAATGCACACATTATATCCGCTTTCTATGGCGGCTTTCATCGCAAAACCATCGCGTATGTTCATTGCTCTTAGCAGTTCGCCCGAGGGACTGATGTGCACTGTTCCGTCTGTTAAAACGCCGTCAACATCAAACACAAATGTGTTGATTTGGTTCATGATTTCTTTATAACTTTTTGTCATAAGTTTGTATGGATTGGGTCAATAATTGATAAATTTCTTTTTGAAAAGGATTTTCAAGCAACGAAATATGTTTTTCGATGGTGGTAAAATCGTTGCGTTTGGCAGGACCTGTTTGCGCTTCTTTCGGCGAAATGGTCTTTATTTTTTGGGTGGTTTCCTCAATTAAAGGAAGAAGCATTTGAAAATCAATTTGATGGTTTTCGCAAATTTCCGCTGCCAAAGCATATAAATGATTCGTAAAATTGCAAGCAAAAACAGCCGCAATGTGCAAATTTTGTCTTTGTAAACCATTTAATTCACGTACTTTACCAGAAATAGAATGCGCTAATTTGTTTAAAACTTCAAAATCATCTTTGTTTTCCGTTTCAATCAAAATGGGAATGTCTCTAAAATTGATTTCTTTTGTTTTAGAAAATGTTTGCAAAGGATAAAAAACTCCTCTTTTGTGTTGATTATCAATCGCCGAAAAAGGAGTGCTTCCAGAAGTGTGCACCACCAAATGATTTTGGTAAGGCAAAAGTTTTGAGACTTCCGCTATCGATCGATCTGAAACTGCAATGATTGTGATGTCGGTCGGTTGCAATGCTTCTATTTTTTCAACGATGGGCAACGATGAATTTTCAAATTTTGAAATATCTCGTGCCCAAACTTGTGTCAAAACAAAGTTCGATGGGTCGGTGGTTTCCTTTGCTAAAAAAGTTTTGATCAGATGAAAGGCCACATTGCCGTTTCCAATAATTGTCATTGAAATCATAGAGCGAAAATAGTAAAAAGAAGCGCATTTCAAATGATTTTTTAACCATGTTTGATAAATGAAAAATGCATTTTTAATAAATCACGATTCGTAAACTCAAAATGCTTACTTTTAATTTTCTAAACGATCGAATTTATCATGGCAAAATCTACCATCAAAAAGAAATCAAAAACGGGTTTAGCCCCCGGAACTGCCGTCTTTACAGGAATTAGAAAAATGGACGCTATTGAAATTTTTGTTACACAATATGATGAAAGCAGCTGTCACGAATTCAAACCGACGTCTATTTCTGAACTAAAATCTATGTTGTCTTCGCTCGAGGGCAAAATTTGGGTCAACATTGATGGTTTGCACGATGAAGAGAGTGTTGTAGATTTTTGCAATCATTTGTCCATTCATAAATTAACAATTGAAGACTTGGTCAGTGTAAATCAACGCCCAAAATTAGAAGAGTTTGAAGACTATTTGTATTTGGTGGTCAAAATGTTTCAGTTGCAAGATAATAGTAAGAATATTGATATTGAGCAAGTTAGTTTTATTTTAAAAGAAAACTTGCTCATCACTTTTCAAGAAAAAACAGGCGATGTTTTCAAATCTATTCGTTTGCGACTTCAAGACACGAAAAGCCTCATCCGAAAACGAAGTACCGATTATTTGCTTTATGCACTTTTAGATGCGGTGGTCGATCATTATTTTGTGATCATCGAAAACTTGAGCACAGAGTTAGAATCTTTAGAAGAATTGCTGCTCAACAATCCCTCGAAAGAACGTTTGAACGAATTGCATCACATTCGAAGAGAGATTTTAACGCTGCGCCGGTCGGCTTATCCGATGCGGGAAGTGGTAAGTCGTTTTGAAAAAATTGAAGCTCCCAAAATTTCCGACGACACTAAAATTTTCATCCGAGATTTATACGATCATACCATTCAAACCATCGAAACCATTGAGGTTTTCAGAGATATTGCCGCTGGTTTGCTCGATTTATACATGAACAGTGCTGCCAACAAAATGAATGAAATCATGAAATTGCTAACGATTATTTCTACGATTTTCATCCCATTGTCATTTCTTGCAGGCGTTTATGGAATGAACTTCGAAAACATGCCCGAATTGAAAACCAAATATGGTTATTTTATTTTTCTAGGGATTTTATTCAGTATTTTTCTAGGGATGTTATACTACTTTAAAAGGAAAAAATGGATGTGATTTTTTGAGATTAAGTCAAGTAATTAACGAAATGATAATTTTTAAATCAGTGTAGTAATGATGATTAGTGGAAGTTCACAAGCTATGATTGACTCAATTCGCAACAATAAAATGTTATTGAGTTCGAAAAGTCTATTCAAAAAAGAAAGGACATTTTTAAGTTTAAAAAGTGAATATCTTAAATCAAATTACGGCAATTTTGAATACAAAAAAGCAACAAAAGAAGAACTTTTAGCCATACGAAATAAGATTATTCGTGATAAGAAGAAACAATTCATGATTAAAATGATAATCGTTACTGTATTTATGTTTTTTCTTTCTTTAATAGTTTATCAGTTTGTTGAATATGAATTAGATAGTAAAGAAAAAAACCAAAAATTTCAATTTTTAAAAGACCAAAAGACATTTTATAAAAATGAAAAGGAGTTTTTGTCTTTATTGAAATATGGCGATGATTGGTTTGAAAAACGACATTGGCATAATGCCATTTTTTGTTACAAAAAAGCAGTTGAATTATTTCCCTCAAATTTT
>JBEILV010000088.1:0-12062 GCA_040379105.1 Flavobacterium sp. | reverse complement strand
CTATTTTAGGATTTTAGTTTAATAGAAATTTATCATTTGTTCGAAATCCAGAAAGAAATAAAATTCGAAAAAAAGCCAACTTTTCGATTACATTTGCAAATTGTTATCTAAGAACTATTTTGCGTTAGGGATTGTAGTGAAAATCCTTTTTGAATTGCCGTTTTTTTTCGGCAATTCAAAAAGATTGAAACGGAAAGCCCGCCCGAACGCCCTAAAAATATAGGAAAAAAATTTACATGAAAAACATTAGAAACTTTTGCATTATTGCCCACATTGACCACGGAAAAAGCACTTTGGCAGATCGACTTTTGGGCGCCACTCAAACTGTGACAGCCCGCGAAGAAAAAGCGCAATTGCTTGACAACATGGATTTGGAACGCGAACGGGGCATCACGATAAAAAGTCACGCCATTCAGATGGAATATGTGTACAAAGGCGAAAAATATATTTTGAACCTGATTGACACTCCCGGACACGTTGACTTTTCTTACGAAGTTTCTCGTTCTATCGCGGCTTGTGAAGGTGCTTTGCTGATTGTAGATGCGGCGCAAAGTATTCAGGCACAAACGATTTCGAATTTATATTTGGCTTTGGAAAACGATTTGGAAATCATACCCGTTTTGAATAAAGTCGATTTACCAAGCGCAAATCCTGAGGAAGTGAGCGACGATATTATTGATTTATTGGGCTGTAAATTGGAAGATATTATTCACGCTTCTGGTAAAACAGGCTTTGGTGTCGAAAATATTTTGGCAGCCATCATCGAAAAAATTCCACCACCAAAGGGCGTGCTCGAAGAACCACTGCAGGCTTTGATTTTCGATTCGCATTACAATCCTTTTAGAGGCATTGAAGTAATTTTCCGAGTGAAAAATGGCGAAATTAAAAAAGGACAAAAAATCAAGTTTATGGCCACTGGCAGCGAATATTTTGCTGATGAAGTAGGCACATTAAAACTGAACCAAGTGCCGAAAGATAAAATTTCTTGTGGCGATGTTGGATATTTGATTTCGGGCATCAAAGAGGCGAAAGAAGTAAAAGTGGGCGACACGATCACAGATGCAAAAACGCCAACGACCAATATGATTACGGGATTTGAAAACGTGAAACCGATGGTTTTTGCTGGAATTTATCCTGTGGACACAGAAGATTTTGAAGATTTGCGTTCGTCGATGGAAAAACTCCAATTGAACGATGCATCTTTGGTTTTTGCGGCAGAAAGTTCGGCGGCTTTAGGTTTCGGATTTCGATGCGGATTCTTAGGGATGTTGCATTTAGAAATTATTCAAGAACGATTGGAGCGCGAGTTCGACATGACCGTAATTACAACGGTTCCGAACGTTTCGTATTTGGCTTACACCAAAAAAGAACCCGAAGTTGGCATCGTCGTGAACAATCCTTCTGATTTGCCAGAACCCTCAAAATTAGACCGAGTTGAAGAGCCTTATATCAAAGCAACCATCATTACTAAAGCGGATTTCGTTGGCAACGTAATGAGTTTGTGTATCGAAAAACGTGGCGTGATTACGAATCAAACCTATTTAACCACCGAAAGAGTTGAGTTGAACTTTGATATGCCGTTAGCGGAAATTGTATTCGATTTTTACGACCGATTGAAAACGGTTTCCAAAGGATATGCTTCGTTCGATTATTCGCCAATTGGGATGCGAGAATCCAAATTGGTAAAACTCGATGTTTTGTTGAATGCCCAATCAGTAGATGCGCTTTCGGCGTTGATTCACGAAAGTAATGCCTATCACATCGGTAAGAAAATGTGCGAAAAACTGAAAGAGTTGATTCCAAGACAACAGTTTGACATTCCGATTCAAGCGGCGATTGGCGCCAAAATTATTGCCAGAGAAACCATCAAAGCACTCCGAAAAGATGTGACAGCAAAATGTTATGGTGGAGATATTTCGAGAAAGAGAAAACTCCTCGAAAAACAGAAAAAAGGAAAAAAGAGAATGCGACAAGTGGGCAATGTAGAAATTCCACAAGAAGCGTTTATGGCGGTTTTGAAATTGAATGATTAAAGCCCCTTAACCCCCGAGAGAATCAAAACATAATGAAACCCAATGACGAAAGTTGTTGGGTTTTTTGTATGATGGTTTTTTTACTACTTTGGTACATTAATAAATTTACGCTGATGATTATAAAAATATGTTAATCCGTCATTTGATATTTTTTCACTTCTTCTTTTTATTTTTTGGGCTTGCACAAACTAATGGTATTGTTGTGAATGAAAAAACACAAAAACCTATCGATTTTGTAAATATTTGGATAGAAGATTTTGAAGAAAGCACCTTTAGTGATGCTACGGGTTTTTTTTCAATTCAATCAAATAACGAAAAAAATACAATCGTTTTTGATGCGGTTGGATATGAAATTTTAAAGTTACCCATAGCAAAAGTTAATGACACTGTTTTTATGCAACCCATTGATTTTATGTTGCAAGAAGTAGTATTAAGGCAGAGAAAGAACAAGAAAAAACTTACTATAAACAAAATAAAGAAAAAGGATATTGAATATTATGGAGGTTCAAGTAACGAACATTCTTGGATTGTTGCGCAACTTTTTCCTTATCAAGAAATTTATAATGGTTTTCCATTTCTAAACAAAATAAGCTTTTTTAATATGGATATAGACAATACAGATGCATTTAAATTTAATGTTAGGATTTATGATGTTGATGATCATGGAAAACCAGGTAATTGTTTGACTACCGAAAATATTTTCTGTTTTCCGAAAAACGGCAAACAAACTTCTGTGGTAGATGTGAGTGCGTTTAATATTGAAATTCCAAAAAACGGTTTTTTTATTGCAATTGAGAACCTACAAAAATATAATCAAAAAAATAATATTGGAATTATGTATGGTTTTTGTAATGAAAAGAAGGGTTCGACTGAATATTTTTTTAGAAATGGGAAATGGGTGCTTGGGCATAATTTCACTTCTATTTGTATTGAAGTGGAAGTTTCTAATTAGTTTTTTTAAAAGAAATTATTCTTGATTTGCTTGAAGAACCTGTTCAGTACAAAAATTTCTTCTTTTAATTTCTGGCCAATAAACTCATAATTATAATTCAACAATCACTCACAAACGTTTCAGAAGAAGCGTTTATGGCGGTTTTGAAATCGAATGATTAAAGCCCGCTAACCCCCGAAAGGCGAACAAGACATAATTGAACCCAATGACGGAAGTTGTTGGGTTTTCTTCATGCCACAGAATAATCGATTTAAAATCAACTTACAGACGTTTTGTAACTCATATTGGTAAACAAAACAGCCTATAAAATTCTTAGTCTCGTCGTGCTTAAATGAGAACAAACAGAAATGAGGGTTATTCTATCACTTTCCGAATTGAAATCAACTTTCCGTCCCCGTCAATTCCCTCTGCTTGAATGAAAAATTGTTCATTTCCCATTGATGAAAAACTGGTAAAATAACCGCTTTCATCTTTTTCAATAAATGATTCCCAATGAATGACACCGAAATTTTCAAAACCATCATCGTCTGTGCTTTGGTATGTAGTATTTTCAAAACTTAATCTTGGACTAAAACCTTTGTCCACCATAAAATCCGTATTTGTTGTTTTTGGTTTTATGTTGCCCGCAAAACCATTTTTTAAATAAATCACAACTTTACCAACCAAGGCATTCATACCTGGCTGCAAATAAACTGTGCTCGTATATATTTCATCAATATCACCAATAAGTATCGATCTCAAAATCTCAAAATCCCTGTATTGCACGTCGTTAATAATAAGCAAAATTCTGCTTTGGGCTGCATTAATGGATAATGCATTTGAATTTCTAGCCTGAACCATGACAGGTCTTGCAGGATTATTCACTACCATAAATCCGTTTCTCTCCAAATAATAAAGCACATTGTTTTGATTCATAGGGTCATCATCTGTAACTTTATAACCTCGAAGCGCACCATTATTCCTTTCATATTTCAATGTTTGATACGTGGTTTTACCAACCAAATCTACATTTTCCAGTTCAATCACACTGTTGTCTTGAATGTTTGGCATTTTGAAATTAGTAACTGAGGCAGGGGTTTCTTTTACTGGAACTTTGCAATCAATTTTTTCGGTTTGAAAGGGTTTGTTGAAAACTCCTTTATTGTCTTCAATGCTAAAAGTTGCTTTCAAAATTTTCGTGTCCACGTATTCTTTTACCAAATTAAAACTCACATAAGCAGAGTCCGATAAAATAAAATTCTTAAACTCAAATTGATTATTTTCATCTATTTCAGCAAAATCGTTGATGTTGTACATCAAAGAATAAGCTTGCACTTTGTGTTTTCTCTTATCTTTTATGTTATTAAGCACCTTTCCTTTAATGGTTAATCCTATTTCTTCTTTGTGCTTTTCTGTGACTTTTTTATTCAGAATACTATTCCACTTGTATTTTTGATTGTCAACTGCGCTTAAAATCAAATCAAGTTGCGTCGCCGAAGCTCTGTCTTCTTTTTCAATAAGTTCCGCTGTTTTATCGGTTTTTTCTATCAAATAGGGTTGCAATAAAAAATCCGTTTTGATAGAATATTGACTGCTTTTAGCAATAGATTTTAAAGGCAAAACCGACACACTCAAATTATTGACGATGCTGTCGTTGATTCCTTTCAATCTCAAAATTTTACCTTTTTCGTTTTTTTCGACAATCAAATCTTCCGAAGTTGATATTGTATTTGGGTACTTAAAAACGAGTCTGCTCGATAATTCTTGGAGGTTTTCATCCAATAATCTTACCGTATTAACGCCCTCAAACAATTTGGCATTATCCACAAACAACAATTTTTCAACCTTCTCTTTTTCAAAAGAAGTCTCAAAAACAACCGATTTCTCATCTTGATGAATCACCACAAAAAACTTTTTGCCTAACAAACTCGACAAACTTGCTTCGTTTGTAGCCAATTTTACGACACACTTGTTTTTAATACCTACATTGTTCACAGAAAAGCTAATACCTAAATTTCTAATCCCTGCTACTATCTGCGAAAATTCTTGCGAATTATAAACCGTTTTCAAAGTATAAACCTCGCCTATTTTTGGAACAAACTCAAGTCTGCCCAAACCATAAGCATTCAATTTGATTTTTTTTATTTCGATGTTGTATTGGTTTTTCAGCACAACTTCTTGATTTCTAACAACATTCCCCTTACAATCCTTCATTTCAACAGTAATCGAACCCATCGTATTTTCAATCAATTCACCGCCTTCCACAAAATATGAAATCCTGATGTCTTGCCCCTGAATTTTATTTTCAACAAAATCATTAGTAAAAGGATTAATCACCTGCAAATGATACGTGGACGACTCATCCTCCTCAAAATTATTCATGTAATTAGTAAAGAATCTAAAACTGTAAACCCCCGTTGGCAATGCAACATCAGGAGTAAATTGACCCGAAAAACTGCCTCCAAAACAAAAAATCAATTGCTTGTCAATCAATTCTTCGTTTTCATTAAAAACCTGCATATAAACATTGGTTGTTTGCTGGTCCAAATTTTGAGTCGTTCTGTTCAAAACATAGCCTTTGAACCAAAATTTCTCGTTAGATAAATAAATTGATTTGTTGAAATGAACCGAAATTACCTCGCGTTTCAAAGCGAAATAAGACGCTAATTTTTCAGAAATCCCCGCAGAAGAAGAGTTGGATTGTGAAAAAATAAATTGTGAAAACAACACAAATAGGAAAGCCGAAGATCTTGGTAACTTTTGCATCATGGCGTTTAAATTTTATAATTTGAATTTTGTAAAATTAATAATTTTTCTAAAAATGCAATAAAATCAACATAATATTTTCAATTTTTTTTATCTTTCGTTTCCTTCATTTTTATTCGCTCTTCCAAAAATTAAATTTTACATTTGAAAAGTCTTTTTAAACCTAAAATTTTGGTTGAGAAGCCAACTCCCGCTTTTCGTTTCAAGCTTTTTCATCAAAGCCTTTTTTTCTAAGATTTGGCAGGAGCTTCTTTCGGTCGCTCTGCCAAATCAAGAAAAAATAGGCTTTGATTTCAAAAGGCTTTCCACTGCAATCGGGGCTAAAAAGACCGCCTAACAAACTGATATTTATGTATTTAATTTTCGATACCGAAACCACCGGACTTCCCAAACGATACGATGCACCCATCACCGACATCCAAAACTGGCCTCGCTGTGTTCAAATTGCGTGGCAACTCCACGACGATCTGGGAAACCTCATCGAACAACAAGATTTTCTCATCCAACCCGACGGATTCAACATTCCCTACGATGCCGAAACCGTGCATGGCATTTCCACAGAATTAGCCCAAGAACAAGGATTGGACATCCGCATGGTACTCGAAAAATTCAATGCCGTGCTTGCCAAAACAAAATTTGTTGTAGGGCAAAATGTCGGTTTCGACCTCAACATCATGGGTTGCGAATTCCATCGATATGGCATCGAAACTCCACTCAATGCAATGCCTGTTTTAGATACTTGCACCGAAACCACTGCTGCTTTGTTGCAATTGCCTGGCGGTCGGGGCGGAAAGTTCAAATTGCCCACGCTTACAGAATTACACCAATATCTTTTCGGAGCGCCATTTGCGGAAGCGCACAACGCCACAGCCGACGTAGAAGCCACCACCCGCTGTTTTCTGGAACTCGTTAAAAGAAAAGTCTTTTCAGCCACCGAGTTAAAAGTCAATCCTGATTATTTCGACCGATTTATTGCACACAATCCCGTCATAAAATCGATCGGACTCAAACATTTAAATCTGAAATTGGCTTCTGAAAAAATCAGAAAATACCAACAAAAAGAACAACCGCAAACCACCCAAAAGGATCAAATTCCTAAAAAAATAGATCTTTCTAGCGCTGTTTTTGCGCATTTGCACAACCACAGTCAGTTTTCGGTGTTGCAATCCACGATTGGTGTGACGCAATTGGTAAAAGCGGCCGTCAAACACAAAATGCCCGCCGTTGCCCTGACCGATTTCGGCAACATGATGGGGGCTTTTCAGTTTGTGCAAGCTGCCTTGTCGCACAACAAAACCGCCGAAGCCAACAACAAAAAAGCCCTCGAAAACGGCGAAAACCCTACAGATCAAATCATCAAACCCATTGTGGGTTGCGAACTCAATATTTGCGAAAACCGATTGGACAAAACCCGAAAAGACAATGGCTATCAAGTGGTTTTTTTGGCCAAAAACAAACGCGGTTATCACAACCTCGCTAAAATGTCGTCTATGGGGTTTACCGAAGGATTTTATTACGTTCCGAGGATTGACCGAAGCATCGTCGAGCAATATAAAGACGATTTAATCGTGTTGTCGGGCAATTTGAATGGCGAAATTTCCAACAAAATCCTCAACATGGGCGAAAACCAAGCGGAAGAAGCACTGCTTTGGTGGCATGCGCAATTTGGCGAAGATTTCTACATCGAATTGATGCACCACAGCCAAGAAGACGAAAACCGAGTGAACGAAACGTTGCGCGCTTTGGCACAAAAACATCAAATCAAAACTGTTGCTACCAACAACGTTTTTTATTTGGAAAAAGACGATTCTAATGCCCACGATATTTTGCTTTGCGTGCGCGACGGCGAAAAACAAGCCACTCCCATCGGGCGCGGACGAGGCTATCGATATGGATTGCCCAATCAAGAATATTATTTTAAATCGGCAGACGCTGTTAAAAAACTTTTCGAATCCTTCCCAGAAGCGATCATCAATATTCAAGAAGTCATTGATAAAATTGAAATTTATGATTTGGCTCGAAATGTTTTACTGCCAAAATTTGACATTCCAGCATTGTTTCTTGATCCGCAAGACGATGTGGATGAAGGCAAAAGAGGCGAAAACAACTATTTGCGCCACTTAACGTATGAAGGCGCTAAAAAGCGTTACGGCGACATTACGCCAGCCATTCAAGAACGCCTCGATTTCGAATTAAAAACCATCGAAAACACGGGCTATCCCGGCTATTTTTTGATTGTGCAAGATTTTATTGCCGCCGCTCGCAACATGGGAGTTTCTGTGGGTCCAGGTCGTGGTTCCGCAGCGGGTTCGGTGGTGGCTTATTGCTTGTGGATTACCAACATCGACCCAATCAAATACGATTTGCTTTTTGAGCGTTTTCTGAATCCTGATCGTGTGTCGATGCCCGATATCGATATTGATTTTGACGATGAAGGTCGAAGCAAAGTCATGGATTATGTGATTGATAAATATGGCAAAAAACAAGTAGCGCAAATCATTACGTATGGAAAAATGGCGACAAAATCTGCCATTCGAGATACAGCACGCGTGCTCGATTTGCCTCTTTTTGAAGCAGATAAAATTGCAAAATTGATTCCGGGAATGATGCCCAGCAAATGGAATTTGGCACGGTTTATTTCTGAAAAAGAAGAAGATGTGCGGAAAGCCGTCCGGTCTGATGATTTTGAACGCATTCAGCAACTCATTCAAATTGCCAACGATGGCGAATTGTCAGGCGAAACCATTCAACAAGCCAAAGTCATTGAGGGTTCGCTCAGAAATACGGGCATTCACGCATGTGGAGTAATCATTACGCCCGACGATATTTCCAATTTCGTACCGATTGCCACTGCCAAAGATTCGGATTTATTCGTCACACAATTCGACAATTCGGTGGTGGAAAGTGCGGGCTTGCTGAAAATGGACTTCTTGGGATTGAAAACCTTGACTTTGATCAAAGACACTGTGAAATTGGTCAAATACCGTCACAACATCGACCTCGATCCCGAAACATTTCCTATCGACGATGTGAAAACCTACGAACTATTTCAACGAGGAGAAACCGTGGGGATTTTTCAGTACGAATCGGCAGGAATGCAAAAATACATGCGGGAACTCAAACCGACGGTTTTTGGAGATTTGATTGCGATGAACGCACTCTATCGTCCGGGACCGTTGGAATATATTCCCTCTTTTATCCGAAGAAAAAACGGCGAAGAACCCATTTCTTACGACATTGAAGCTTGCGAAGAATACCTCAGCGAAACCTACGGCATCACGGTGTATCAAGAGCAAGTGATGTTGCTTTCGCAAAAATTAGCCAATTTTACCAAAGGCGATGCCGACGTTTTGCGGAAAGCAATGGGTAAAAAACTGGTAGATGTTTTGGCGAAAATGAAATCAAAATTCATTGATGGAGCAGTACAAAACGGACATCCGGCAGACAAACTCGAAAAAATTTGGAAAGATTGGGAAGCCTTTGCACAATATGCTTTCAACAAATCGCACTCAACTTGCTATGCTTGGATTGCGTATCAAACGGCCTATTTAAAAGCGCATTACCCAGCGGAATACATGGCGGCGGTGCTGTCGAACAATATGAACGACATCAAGCAAGTGACGTTTTTTATGGAAGAAAGCAAACGGATGGGCATCGAAGTTTTGGGCCCTGACGTGAATGAGTCATTTTACAAATTTACAGTAAACGATCGAGGAGCCATTCGTTTTGGGATGGGCGCGGTGAAAGGCGTTGGTGCGAATGCCGTAGAAACCATCATCAAAAACAGGCAAGAGAGCAAATACAAATCGATTTTTGACTTGGCAAAAAAAGTCGATTTACGGGCGGCCAACAAAAAAGCCTTCGAGAATTTGGCTTTGGCAGGAGGTTTTGATTGTTTTGAAACCACACATCGTGCCCAATATTTTCACGACGATGGCGACGGCATTATTTTCCTTGAAAAAGCACTCAGGTATGGAGCTCGATTTCAAGAAAACAAAAACTCTTCGCAAGTGAGTCTTTTTGGCGATGCTAGTGAAGTGCAAATTCCTGAACCCTTGGTGCCACCTTGCGAAACTTGGTCGTCGATGCGGAAATTGGCACAAGAAAAAGAAGTGGTCGGGATTTATATTTCTGGACATCCGTTGGACGAATATAAATTTGAAATGGAAAATTTCTGTCAAAATCGACTCGAATCCTTAAAAGATTTGAACCAACAAGTCAACAAAATAATGGCATTTGGAGGCATCATCACGCAAGTGGAACATCGCACATCAAAAAATGGCAAAGGCTGGGCTTCCTTCACGATGGAAGGCTACGACGAAACCTACGATTTTAGAATATTTGGAGAAGAATATTTGAAGTTTAGACATTTTTTTGTGGTCAATAATTTTACCTATCTCCGATTGAAAGTTAGTGAAGGTTACACGAATAAAGAAGGCAAAAAAGGGGATCCGATGATCAATTTCTTGTTTGTGGATTATTTGCAAGACGTATTTTCGAAATTGGCAAAAAAACTCACGATTCGAATTGATGTTCGTGCCATCAAAACCACATTAATTCAGGATTTGCAAGCTGTTTTTCAACAAAATCAAGGCAATCACGCGGTGGTTTTTGAAGTGACAGAAGCCGTTGTGGTCAATAAAGTGAAAGCACCCGCTCTGGTTTTGAATGATGGATTTGAAGAAGAATTTTTAGAAGACGATGACGAAGAATTTTCTGTTGGTTTAGTAAAAGAAGAAGCTGCCGTTTTGGAAACGACACCTCAAAAAGGAATCATTTTGCAAATGCCAAGCCGCAAACTCAAAGTGAACATTGCTCGGCCATTATTGTTGGAAATAGAAAGACTTGACTTGCCGTTTTCGATTTCGTAATACGAGTAAATAAAAAATAAAAATATGTTTTGTTTATTAATTGGCAGCAACTTACTTATACAATTCATATTTATCTTTTAGAAAGCCAAAGAAAATATATTACCAAACGAGAAGAGGAAAACATTATTCTAAAAAGTGAAAACACCCAATTAAAACAGCAATTAAAAAATTAGTTCGTTTTGCTGTTTTAACAAAGTGGTTTTTACTCGGTTTTATTAGGAAATTCCTTGTATGATCGAGGTTTTGAAAATTAGGTCAAAAAATTAGATTGAATAATTGCATCAAGTTTTGGTGAAATAAAAAATATTTTTAGAGCTAGGTTGAATTGTTTATCTTTGAATTAAAATCTAACCTTTATGAACCTTTTAGACAAAATAACAATTAATCCTGAAATTCTCCACGGAAAACCATGTGTGAGGGGAATGCGATAGTCGGTTGAAATGATATTAGATTTATTAGGCTCTGGCATGTCAATTAATGAAATTATAGAGGACCATCCCGAATTAGAAAAAGATGACATATTGGCTTGCTTGAAATTTGCTAAATTGTATGTGTCGGGGAAAAAGATTCAAAAAGTTGCGTAATGAAGTTTTTATGCGATGTTCATATTTCTTATAAGCATGTAAATGCTCTTTTAAATTTAGGCTTTGAGTGCGTTCATGTAAACAATATTTTAGATAAATGGTATTCAAAAGATGCAGCTATTGCAAAATATGCAGATGATAACAACTTTATAATTAATACAAAAGATGCCGATTTTAGAAATAGTTATTTTGTTAATAAAACCCCTAAAAAGCTAATCAAAATAAATTTAGGAAACATATCAAATTTAGAATTGATTAAACTAATTTCAGATAATGTATTTAATTTCAGTGATTTAACAGCAAATTATTCTAATTTTATTATTGAAATTGATTTAGAAACCATCAATTTTGTTACCCTGGAATAAAAACAAATAATAAAAAAACATCTTTTTTTCAACAACAATGTTGGTTTCGCAAAAAACAATGTGTCGGTTGCTAACGAAATTCGAGAATAAAAATCAAAAAGACAGATTGATAAACTAAATGATAGAGAAGGTTGTTGCGGTTATTATTCCCACATTATCAATACTTTATGAATGTTTTATTTGTATGTTAGTTGGTTATGCATTAATATCATTTCTCGTAAAAAAACGAATCATCAGTTAGTTTAGTAATAAATAGTTCAATATGCGTATCATCTTCGTTTGTTTGGTCAACGGCATGATTGCGATAATTGCCATTTAAGACGAGCAATCTAAATAATTTTCATCAAAATCAACAAAATGAAAATCATTGAAAAAGTGATGTTATGCGCTTTTGATGTGTAGACAGAAAACTATTTGGTAATCAACATTTTTTCGAATTTAAACCACCTAAACGCAAACTCAAAGTGAACATTGCTCGGCCATTATTGTTGGAAATACAAAGACTTGACTTG
>JBEILV010000087.1:0-12251 GCA_040379105.1 Flavobacterium sp. | reverse complement strand
TGAAAAAAATCACAAATTTAAGCACTCAAAATCAATTTTATTCAGGTAGGTATCCGAAGAAATTAATATAAGCTATTGTCAACCTGTTATTTTGAAAACAGACCATCTATTTATAAAAGCAAATATAACCAATTGAAAATTAAATAGATATAAATATTTTTGAAAATTTAGTCGGTCAGCAGTGTAAAAAAATATCAATTTCAGCTCTGTTTTTTTGAGTACTTGGGTGGTTGATGAATTTTTTAAAATAGAATTCTGATTTTTCTAAGTTGTTTTGAGATTTGATAAGAAATAAGCAAATTTTGAAATAATTGATTGCATGATTTTTTTGCAAAGTATCCTTTCCTTTTGCAGAAGTAATGGATTCTTCTAACTTCGAATAATTTTTTTCCAACAAATTGTTTAACTCATTGTTGATGTCCAACACCGCTTCCATCGAAACGTCGTTGTCGTTCAAATAGATTTCTTTTTCAGCCGTTTTATTTTCGCAACTAATTAACAATAAAGCTATTGAGACAATTGCAAACAACCTGAAAACACCAAGGGTAAACAATTCTTTTGTTGGATTTTTCATAACTAAGTTCCTTCTTTTTTAAAATCTTTCATTTTATTTTTATAGAAAAATTTGGTGTATTTCAAATCAACTCTGCGCTCAATCCTGCTGATAATAATGCAGAACATTGAGGTTTTAATTTGTCAAAAGGACCTGTTTTAACAGTACATTTTCCTTTGTAATGCACAATCATTGCACATTGTTCGGCTTGTTCTGGTGTATGCTCACAAACACGAATCAAGGTTTCAATGACATGATCAAATGTATTCACATCGTCGTTGTACAATACAATTTCGTTGTTAAAATCGATTAAATCTAAAATGGAAATGTCTTCTTGTATTTTTTCAATCGTGCTCATATTCATTGTTTTAGTTGCGAATTTAATGTTTTATTTTTGAATGAATTTTAAACTTGACCAATTATTTCTTTCTAAAGAATGAACCAATTCTAATCCAAATGCTGCGCAACAATCCACCAAAGCCGGAATATCTTCTGTGTAAAAACCACTCAAAAACAACATACCATTTTCTGATAAACAAGCCTGATAGGTTGCCATGTCGTTTAGCAAAATATTTCGGTTGATGTTGGCAATAATGACATCATATTTTTTTCCAGTCAAGAGGCTTGCATCTCCTTCATACACTTGAATGTTTTCACAATGATTGCGTTGCGCATTTTCAATTGAATTTTGATAACACCAATTGTCAATATCAATCGCATCTATCGGATCGGCGCCTTTCATCGAAGCTAAAATAGCCAAAATAGCTGTGCCACAACCCATGTCGAGGGTTTTTTTACCTTTCAAATCAGTTGTTAACAAATGTTGAATCATCATAAACGTTGTTTCGTGATGTCCTGTGCCAAAACTCATTTTTGGTTCAATCACAATATCAAACGGAGCATCGGTTTTCGGATGAAAAGGGGCTCGCACACAACATACGCCATCCACATCAATCGGTTCAAAGTTTTTTTCCCATTCTTCATTCCAATTCACGGGCGCAATTTCTTCTATGTGATAGCTGACAGTAAATTCTGGCGATTGTAAAATATAAATATCTTCCAAAATAGCTTCGTTCCAATCTTCTTTCGGAATATATGCAATGATGCCAAAATCGGTTTCCGTAAAACTATCAAAGGGTTTTTCGCCTAACTCTGCAATTAAAATTTCCGATCCTAATTCTTTTGGTTCAATTTTGAAATGATACCCTAAATATGTACCTGCCATGTTTCTGATTTGTTTTAAGACTTTATTAGTCAAAATAAATTTACTTTTGCAAAAATCAACATTCTTATCCTTTTTTATGAGAATTATTTTCCTAATTTTTCTTCTATTGCAATGTTTTTTGACTTTAGCGCAAAATCCAGCTTTTTCTACCAAAGACAACGATTTGCGCCTTTCATCTTTGCCTTATTATAATTACGGAAAAGGACTCGGACTCACATCGCCCGACAGTCTTTTTCAACTCAATTTGCGCTTCCGAATGCAAAATCGTTTGACATACATCGATCCAGAAGACGAAGCACCTCAATATGAAGGGCAGGTGCGACGTTTGCGCCTTCGTTTTGATGGTTTTGTGGGTGCGCCCACCATCATGTATGCCATTCAGCTTTCTTTTGCCGATGGCGATGTGGGCGAATTGCCCGACGGACAAAACAGCAACATCATTCGCGATGCGGTGGTGTTTTATCGTCCGAACCAGCATTGGACTTTCATGTTCGGACAAACGAAACTTCCTGGCAACCGGCAGCGCGTCAATTCTTCGGGGGCTTTGCAGCTAACCGACCGAAGCATCAACAACGCCCGGTTTAATATCGATCGAGATTTCGGTTTTCAAGTACATTATTTTAAAAATCAAAAAGATAAATTTTCGTACAACATCAAAGGCGCTTTTTCCAACGGCGAAGGCCGAAATTTTGCCGATGAACCCGACAATGGCATCGCTTTGACAGGCAAAATTGAAGTGCTTCCTTTTGGAAGTTTCGAAAAAGATGGGGCCAATTTTGAAGGCGATTTGGTGCGTGAACAAAATCCAAAACTATCCATTGCGGGGGCTTTCAATCAAAATAATGCCGCCAGACGTACGCAAGGTCAAATTGGCGAATTGCTCTTTGAACAACGCACCATGAAAAGCGTGCTTCTCGATATGATTTTTAAATACCGAGGTTTTTCCGCTTTGGCAACCTACATGAACCGATCTGCAAGCAATCCAATAACCTTCAATCCTTTAGATAATACCGAATTTAATTATGTTTTCGTCGGAAATGGTTACGACGTGCAAACCAGCTATTTATTGCCAAGTAATTACGAAATCATCTCCCGATTTTCTCGACAATATGTTGAGGCAACCATCCATAATTTGTATCCAAATACAACACAATACACCATTGGATTGACTAAATATTTGTGGGAACACGCCTTCAAATTGCAAACAGAATTGACGTTCGACAACCAACAATTTTACAATGGAAACGCCTCTAATAGTTTTTATTTCAGATTTCAAGTTGAAATTGGCATCTAAACAACTATTAAAATTGATACAATCTTCAGAAACTAAAGCTTTGTATTTCGAATCGTACCAACAGAATTCTCTATTTTTGAACAGTTTTTTGGGCGTTCGGGCGTGCTGTCCGCTGTATCCCCGATAAAAAATCGGGGGATGCCGCTTCCATCACTAACGCAAAGTAGCGCAAAACTTTAAAAGTATTTTCAATTTAAGTAATTCATTTTTATATAAATAAAATATTTCCCAATTATGAAACTTGTCATTTCACCCGCTAAAACCTTAGATTACGATTCACAACTTCCAACTGATTTTCACACACAAAGCAATTTCATTTCAGATGCAAAAAAAATTGAAAAGGTTTTGAAAAGGAAATCTGTTCAAGATTTGGAACAATTGATGTCGATTTCAACTAATTTGGCGCAACTTAATTGGCAAAGAAACCAAGATAGAAACCTCGACGAAATCAACTTTTCCAATGCAAGGCAAGCCGTTTTTGCCTTCAATGGCGATGTTTACACGGGTTTAGATGCTTATACTTTAAATGAAAAACATTACGAAGTTTTACAAAGCAGCGTGCGCATTCTCTCAGGATTGTATGGAATTCTGAAACCTTTCGATTTGATGCAACCTTATCGTTTGGAAATGGGTACGAAAATGCCGATTAACATCAAAAAAGATTTGTATGATTTTTGGCTACAAAAAACAACCGATTTTTTGAACAAAGAATTGCAAAAAGACGAGTTGTTTGTCAATCTTGCCAGTCAAGAATATTTTGGCGCAGTCGATGCTAAAAAATTGAAAGTGCCCGTCATTACGCCAGAGTTTAAAGATTTTTCGAATGGAAAATTAAAAGTAATCAGTTTTTTTGCCAAAAAAGCTCGAGGCTTGATGACGCGTTATTTGGTAGAAAACAACATTCAAACCGTGGATGAGATTAAACTTTTCAACATAGACGGTTATCAATTTGATGCCACTTTAAGCAAAGGAAATCAATTGGTTTTTACACGCTAAAATTGCGTTGTCTTTTGGCTTCATAAATCAAAATGGCCGCTGCCACCGAAACATTCATCGAGTCAATTTCGCCTTGCATCGGGATTTGGATGTTTTGGGTGCTTTCCTTGCGCCAAATTTCACTCAATCCATTGGCTTCCGAACCCACAACCAGAGCCGTGCCTTTGGTAAAGTCCGCATCGCAATATAAATGGGAATCTTGCAAAGTGGCACTGAAAATTTGAATGTTTTCTTTTTTCAAAAAGGCAATAATTGCTTCGCTTGAACCAACCGCAATTTGATTGGTGAAAAGACAACCCACACTCGACCGAATCACATTCGGGTTGTACAAATCTGAATTAGGATCGGCAAGCAGAAATGCATCTACTTTTGCGGCATCGCAAGTTCTTAAAATAGCACCGATATTGCCCGGTTTTTCGAGACTTTCAGCCACGACCACCAACGGATTTTTACCTAACTTTAAATTGTCAATCGAATGGTTTTTCTGCTGTGCAATGCCGATAATGCCTTCTGTTGAAGCACGATAAGCAATTTTTTGAAAAACTTCCTTTGAAACGATACAAAATACTGTTTTTCCTGACACGATTTTTTGTAAATCTTCATACTTAACGATGTTTTCGTCAAAATAGATTGTCGAAATTTCATAGCCACCCGCCACAGCCAATCGCAATTCCCGCAAACCTTCTATCACAAATGTGTTGGTTTTTTTGCGCTCTCGCGATTTTTCTTGCAATAGCAAAAGATGCTTAATTTCAGGGTTTTGTAACGAAGAGATGTTTTTCAAAATGTGCTGTTTTATTTAAATAAATCCATGCCTGGAATGTTGGGCATGCCTTCTTTCGCCACCGCAGCTAGTTCAGCTTCGTTGACTTTTGAGGCTTTTTCAATGGCTTTGTTCAATGTCAAAATCAAATAGTCTTCTAACTGTTCTTTGTCTTCCAAAAGTGCTTCCGAAATATTGATTTTTTTAATCACACGATTGGCAGTAATGGTAATTTCAAGCAGTCCGTCGTTCGATTTTTCATCCATCAAAACGGTGTCCAATCTTTTTTTTGTTTCTTCCACTTTTTGTTGGGTTTCTTTTAATTTCCCCATCAAATTCATCATATCTCCAAACATTGTTTTCTTTTTAAAATTCAATGTGCAAAAATAGGGGTTCAAACCCAAATGGGAATTCATTTTTAGAAATTTCTTTAGGTTTTTAAACAATCCACCAACAGAACGATTGAACTTTACTAAATTGCACCCATCTTTGTCTGTTTCATTCAAATTTGATAATTTGCAGACTTTTGCTTTAGTCCCGAAAGGGATCGGGAGTAGCGGCATCCCCCGATTTTTCATCGGGGATACAGCGGACAGCCCGACCCGCAGGGGAAAGCCCAAAAAACTAATATGTTGAACTCATGAGCGGTAATTCTTTTGGAAAATTATTGGTTTTAACCACGTTTGGCGAATCGCATGGCGAGGCTTTGGGTGGCATTTTGGATGGTTTTCCTGCAGGAATCACAGTGGATTTTGAAGCAATACAAGAGGATTTGAACCGAAGAAAACCTGGACAATCTTCTATCGTGACGCAAAGAAAAGAGACTGACGAAGTTCGATTTTTATCAGGAATTTTTGAAGGAAAAACGACGGGCATGCCGATTGGTTTTATGGTCGAAAATCAAAATCAAAAACCGAAAGATTACGATCATATCAAAAATACGTACCGTCCGAGTCATGCCGATTATGTGTATGAACAGAAATATGGTTTCCGAGATTACAGAGGCGGCGGCAGAAGTTCGGCACGGGAAACAGTAAGTAGAGTAGTGGCGGGCGCATTGGCAAAACAGTTGATTCCTTTTGTGAAAATCAATGCTTATGTTTCGTCGGTGGGCAATATTTCGGTAGAAAAATCATATCAAGAACTCGATTTTACATTGATAGAATCAAATCCAGTGCGGTGTCCAGATTTGGAAACGGCCTCGAAAATGGAAACACTCATCAAAGAAATCAAAAAAGAAGGCGATACGATTGGCGGGACCATTACTTGTGTGGTGCAAGGAGTTCCGATTGGATGGGGCGAACCTGTTTTTGATAAATTGCATGCCGATTTGGGCAAAGCCATGCTTTCGATAAATGCCGTGAAAGGATTTGAATTCGGTAGCGGATTTGACGGCGCAAAAATGCGTGGCAGTCAGCACAACGATCTTTATCAAACTGACGGACGCACCAAAACCAATTTTTCGGGTGGCATTCAAGGTGGAATTTCGAATGGCATGGATATTTATTTTCGAGTAGCTTTCAAACCTGTGGCTACTTTAATTCAACAACAAGAAGCACTCAACAACCAAGGCGAAATTGAATTGATGCAAGGCAAAGGTCGTCATGATCCGTGCGTTGTGCCAAGAGCTGTGCCCATTGTGGAAGCCATGACGGCATTGGTTTTGGCGGACTTTTACCTAAGACAAAAAACGCAAATTTTAAATTAAGAAAAAAACGATTTATAATGAAAAAATTAGCTTTACATTGGAAAATAATCATCGGAATGGTGCTTGGAATTTTGTTTGCCTTGCTCATGATTCAATTTTCTTTCGGAAAATCATTCATCAGTGATTGGGTGAAGCCTTTCGGCGATATTTTTATCAATGTACTGAAATTGATTGCTGTTCCTTTGATTTTAGCTTCGCTGATTAAAGGCGTTTCCGATTTGAAAGATGTTTCTAAACTTTCGTTGATGGGTGGAAGAACTGTGGGTATTTTTTTAATAACAACTGTAACGGCGGTATCAATTGGTTTGATTATAGTTAATATTATTCAGCCAGGTAAGTCTATCTCTGAGAAAACAAGAAAAGAGTTAATCGCAAGTTTTGAATCCGAAACCAATAGTAGAATTGCTGCAGCAGAAGATCAACAATCCAAAGGACCTTTGCAACCCTTGCTTGATATTGTTCCATCAAATATTTTTGCCGCTGCTTCCGACAATGGAAATATGTTGCAAGTCATTTTCTTTGCCATATTTTTTGGCATCGCCATGATTTTGATTCCAGAAGCGCAATCTATGCCCGTGAAAGCTTTTTTTGATGGTGTGAATGATGTCATTTTAAAAATGATCGATTTAATCATGCTTTTTGCACCTTATGGAGTTTTTGCTTTGTTAGCAGCTCTGGTGGCGGAAGCACCGAGTCCAGATTTGTTTTTCGCTTTGGCTTGGTATGCTTTTTCGGTGGTGCTTGGTTTGGCCATCATGATTGGATTTTATACCTTAATTGTATATTTAACAACCAAAAAAACTCCGCGATTTTTTATCAATGGCATTTCTCCTGCGCAACTTCTCGCTTTTTCAACCAGTTCCAGTGCAGCAACTCTGCCTGTCACGATGGAATGTGTGGAAGATAATTTAGGAGTTGAAAAAGAAGTAGCAAGTTTTGTCTTGCCGATTGGCGCTACGATTAATATGGACGGCACGAGTTTGTATCAAGCAGTGGCAGCAGTTTTTATAGCCCAAGCTTTTGGAATGGATTTGAGTTTTGGAGTGCAATTAGGCATCATCGCAACCGCCACCATGGCTTCTATCGGAAGTGCTGCTGTGCCCGGTGCCGGCATGGTGATGTTGGTGATTGTTCTGGCGCAAGCAAAAATTCCTGAGGCAGGCTTGGCATTGATTTTCGCCATCGATCGACCGTTGGATATGTGCAGAACAACCGTCAACGTGTCGGGAGAT
Organism: Flavobacterium sp.; assembly: GCA_040379105.1. Classification (GTDB taxonomy): domain Bacteria; phylum Bacteroidota; class Bacteroidia; order Flavobacteriales; family Flavobacteriaceae; genus Flavobacterium. Next base: position 4,480 of record JBEILV010000087.1, on the reverse strand, counting down.
GCCGCCGTTGCAATGGTTGTTGCAAAATCGGTTGGGAAATTGAATGAACCAAAAGTGAAAGAAAATCATTAGGAAATGTTTTTTTTCTGATGATTTCGAAATAAACCGTTAAATCATTGCTGTTTTTGACTTGATAAAATCTGTAATCAAATAAGCAATGGTTTTACCGACCAAATGATGGTATTTTGGTTCGTCTAAATCAGGCGCGCCTTCACAAATGTGTAAGTAGGCAGCATTTGCGTTTTGTCCCATAAAATGAACAAAATTTCTCGCTTTTTCGATTGAAAATCCACTTGAGGTTGAGGCACTGCTGGCAATATTTGGCAAAGCATCTAAATCTATTTCAATTCCGAATTTGTCATTTTTAATAAAATTTAAAGCCTGATACAATTCTTGATCAAAGCTTTTTTCTCGTCTGATAGCAATTTCATCGTAGGTATTGTAGCGAACACGGTCTTCTAAATTTTTAAGATTGATGAGCACATTTTTTGAAGTATAACTTTCGTGCAAACCAAAAACAAAATATTTTTTCAAAAATCCTTCATCAAAAGCATAAGAAAATCCATTACCGCTGTGTCGTCCTTCCAAAACTCTAAAATCTGAATGCGCATCAAAATTAATGGCGTTCATTGCTTTTCCAGTGGCAAGTGCAGCACCTTTGATGTTGCCATACGCATTGTTATGACCGCCACCAATAATGATTGGAATTTTCCAACTTTTGATGATGCTATAAACTATATGAGAAACTTCTTTATCGATTTTTTCTACTAATTGAAATAATTTTTTGCGATCGTCATGATTTTTTTCATCAAGCAAAGCTGCTTGCTCATTCTCAGATTTTAAATTAAGTGCTCCTAAAAGTAGAATTTGACTTCCTTTACAAAATTTGTTGTGTTGTAGATTCGCAATGCTTTTGATGGCGCCCTCCCAAGCGGAAGCCGAGCCAAGTCTTCCAAAATTAGCTTTTACACCAATGTCTTCTGGAATGCCAAACAACACAAATCTGGCTTCAGAATTTTTTATATGCTCAAAAACGTCTTGACCAGGTGGAATTATTTGCATTTTTTCACCAAATTTTACCTCGCCAAATCGATGATTGGTAATTTTTGCCAAATCAATGGTAGAAAATCGAATTAAATTGTCCATTTTGCTAAGTAAGTAAATAAAAGTACTATTTTTGTAAAGAAAATCATAAACAAACCAATTTTTAACAAAATCATGGAAAATCAAAAAAGCAATTCAAAGTTGAAAGCAGTAATCATTGTACTTTCACTTTTATTAGTAGCAAGTTTAGCTTATTTATTCAAAGTTTCTACGGATAAAAGCGATTTGACAGTTTCTGTAGAGAATTTGACCACTGAGAAATCCAATTTACTTACTGAACTTGAAGCGTTGAAACTTTCTTATGAAAGCGCAATGAGTGAGAATACAACCATTTCTGGCGAATTAGCAGCAGAAAGAGAAAAAATTCTTGAGTTGATTAAAGAAGTTGAAGCTTATAAAGGCGATGTTGCTTCTTTACAAAAATACAAAAATCAATTTTTGGCATTAGAATCAAAAAACAAAAAATTGATTGTAGAAAATGAAAAATTAGTAAGAGAAAACTTATTGCTTTCAAAAACAGTCGATAGCACGAAAGTGGTGCTCGAAAGCGAAAGAACAGTCACTAAAGCATTGACTACAAAAAACGAAGAGTTAGCTAAAACGGTAGAAGCGGGTTCTAAGTTGTCGATTGTAGGTTTAAATACAGTGGCTTATAAAGTAAAAAAATCTGGTTTAGAAATCGAAACAGAAAAAGCAAGAGTAGCAGACCGCTTGAAAATTACTTTTTCTATTGCTGAAAACAACATTGCTCAAACGGGCGACAGACAATATTATGTGCAAGTATTAGATCCAAGCAGCAATGTTTTAGGTGATCGTCAGACGATTGAATTGGCAGGAAAACCGCTGATTTATAGTTTTATTAGCACAGTGGCTTTTAATAAGTCAACGGTGCAAGTTTCAGAAAATTTAGATGGCAAAAAGTTTGAAAGAGGCACTTATTTCGTAAATGTTTACAACGGTAATCAAGAACTTGTTGCTAATTCATCTTTTTCATTGAGATAGTAAAAAGTATTTACAAACTAAAAACCGCCTTTGATGGGCGGTTTTTTTATTTACAAAAATTAACTACTTTGCGTAAAATTTTAACCAATGAGCAAAATCACCCTTCAATTGGCAGTTGTTTTTTTGATGATTTCATGTGCCTCTACAAAAAAATACAACCAACACATTGATCAGACGATTTCTATTCAAGATTTAAAAAGAGATGTTGATTTCGTTGAAAAAAAAATTAAAAAACTACATCCAAGCTCAGATTGGTATATTTCGGAAGCAGATTTGGCTTTCAAGTTTGATAGTATTCGAAATTTATTGACAAAACCACTCACTCCCAACGAGTTTTTTTTACTAATTAGCAAGCCTGTTGCAGAAGTCCGTCAGGCGCACATGTCTGTGCAACCGCTGTCAAAAAAGTTAACACCAAAGGAAAATAGAATATTGAATAAGAAAGGTTTAGGCCCTTTGTCTCAACTGAAAATGATTTGGTTTAATGATGAATTATACGTACAAAAAAACTTAGGCTCAGATTCGACGGTGCATAAAGGGTCGAAAATTGTTTCTTTAGACGACTTGTCGCCAGCTGATTTGCACAAAAAATATAAAAACACGTTTGCCTCCGACGGTTTTAACCAAACTTGGTTACCCAAAAAATTTAACAGGAGTTTTTCTACTTATTTTATCCTCGAAAAAGGAATTAAAGATTCTATCAATTATGTTTTTTCTTATAAAGATTCTGTTTTCACAAAAACAGTTCGACGATTAGAAATAAAGAAAAAAGAGCAAGAAGTGGCCAAAAATGATAGTTTGAAATTGAATTCAGTAAAGCCGAAAAAAGATAAGTTAGCATTAAAAATCAGAAAAGATTCGCTTCGCGTTGTGGCAAAGAATAGACGCATTTTCGGGTATGATTTTGCACTAAGCAGTTACGCAAAAGATTTTAAAATTTTGAAAGAGGACTCATTAGTAGGCATTTTGAAAGTGACAAGTTTTTCGAAAGGACAATACAAAAAAGCGTATAAAATCATTTTTGATTCCATAAAAAAATCAAACATTCAAACTTTAATTCTCGATTTAAGAGGCAATACAGGCGGTTCGATTGAAGCTTCTCGGCGTTTATTTGCTTATTTAGCCAAAGAAACATTTCAATTTATTCAAAAATCAAAAGTAACGTCAAGAACCTCTATTCCGTTTACAGCATATCAAAATTTGCCATTAGTTGGAACTATTTTGATGACGCCTTTCAAGCCCATTGTGAGCGGCATTATGCTCGCAAAAACGTCTAAAGATGCCAATGGGAATACTTATTTTAAGATTCGTGCTGAAAATAAATCCAACCCTCAAAAAAATAATTTCCAAGGCGATTTATATGTTTTGATTGACGGCGGATCTTTTTCGGCTTCCTGTTTGTTGGCTTCCAATTTGAAAGGAAGTCAACGTGCTTTTTTTGTTGGAGAAGAAACGGGCGGTACTTATAATGGAACAGTTGCCGGTTTCATGCCTGTTTTTAAATTGCCAAATTCAAAACTTGGTTTACGGATTGGTTTGATGGACATTCGACCCACCTTTCAATCAGAAGAAGAGGGAAGGGGCATTTTTCCTGACAAAACCATTTTGCCAACGCTCGATGATCTTATAAACGACAACGATGTGCAATTGAATTGGATTTTAGAAGAAATCAAGGGAAAATCTTAACTTTTGAGGTCTAAAAAGGCATACAATTTTAATGATTGCTGACCAAAAAATAAAGTAGTCAGTCATTGTCATTTAAATCCAATGCGTAACTTGTTTCATCAAATGTCCATCTTAATTTTTTAAAAAAAAAGGTTTAAAAAACACGCTCATTCTAAATAAAATCAATTGCAGGAATAAAGCAAAATCTCTGTTTTTCAAACTCAAAAGGATTGCAAAATGAACTCTTTTGGTCAATGCTTTGAATTCTAATTTATTTTGATTCAAATGATACGCTTTTTTTAAAACCTCAAAATAAGATCGATTGATGGTTTTATTTTTAGGATTTTTCGGATTTTGAAACGAACTTCCCATCGAGTTTTTGACCACTCTTTTTTGAAATAAAGGCGCATCTACAAAATCAAAATTAAAAACCCTCGACATACGAAGCCAAAAGTCAAAATCTTCGAAATAGAGTTTTTCGTCATAACCTCCCAACTGATCAAAAACACTTTTTTTGACGAGCGTTGAAGCCGAAAATAAATTATCGCCACCTTTCAAAATGTATTTGTAAACATCGCCAATCGGTCTTTTTTGAAGTACATTTTTGGATTCGTTCACTGGAAAATGATAGGACAAAAATTGCCCATCTTCGTCAATGTACATCGCATTGCTCGCTACCGCTGCCAAGTTCTCAAATTTTGAGTTTTGA
>JBEILV010000086.1:0-12646 GCA_040379105.1 Flavobacterium sp. | reverse complement strand
TGGAAGAGGGAAGAGGGAAGAGGGAAGAGGGAAGTTGGGGGGGAGAATTGAAATGACTTTAAAAAATTACTAAATTTGAAAAAGAGAAAATTTCATAAAGAAATAAAGCAGTAAAGAAAAAAACCTTAACTAAAATAATCAATCATGAATATCAAATTCCCAACTCCCAACTCCCAGCTTCAAGCTCCCAGCTTCAAACTCCCAACTCTCAGCTCCCAACTCCCAACTCCCAGCTCCCAACTTCAAACTCCCAACTCCCAACTAAAACGAAAGCGCAATGAGTTTCAAATTTGAAAAGTTAATAATATGGCAAAAAGCAATGGATTTTGGGGAAGAGATAAATCAATTGTCTGAGCAATTCCCAAAAAAAGAAATATTTAATCTTTCATCTCAAATTATTAGGGCGGCAGATTCAGTTGCATTAAATATTGCAGAAGGTTCCATCGAACAATCTAATGCAGAATTCAATAGGTTTTTAGGATATTCTGTTCGGTCATTAGCAGAAGTTGTAACCTGTTTATACAAAGCACTCAAAAGAAATTATATTACTGAAGAAGTATTTAATAAAAACTATCAGAACTCTTTCGATCTAATGAATATGATGATTGCATTCAAAACAAAATTAAAAAACAATGCCAGATAAACTCCCATCTTCCAACTCCCCGCTTCCGGCTTCTGCCCCCGAGCTTCCAGCTTCTGCCCCCGAGCTTCCATCTTCCAACTCCCCGCTTCCATCTTCCAACTCCCCGCTTCCATCTTCTGCCTCCCCGCTTCCATCTTCTGCCTCCCCGCTTCCATCTTCTGCCTCCCCACTCCCAGCTTCCCACTCCCAGCTTCCCACTCCCAACCTCGAACTACGCAGCGAAGAAGTGCAAGATATATTAACAAAAATGCCTCATGGAATCATCCGTTGGGGTTCATTGGTGTTCTTACTAATTTTATGTGCTCTTTTTTTTATTTCTTGGATGATTAAATATCCAGACATTGTAACGACAGAAGTATTTATTACCACAGAAGTCCCACCAGAAAAAATTATTGCTAGATCCACAGGAAAAATTGAAGCTATTTTGATTGCAGATAGATCAATCGTTGCGCCTAATACGCCTCTTGCTGTTATTGAAAATTCCGCTTCTTTTAAAGATGTTTTTTTATTGAAATCAATCACGGACACGATTGATATTGAAAAATCGACTTTTCCTTTCGAGTTGTTTCGGACTGTTCAGTTGGGCGAGGTTGAATCTAGTTTTGCTTTGTTTCAAAAAGAATACATCGCCAGTCAATTAAACAATGAAATGTTGCCTTTTTTGGTTGAAAAAAACGCCCAAAAATTAGAATTGAATCAATTGAAAGAAAGACTCGCTATCTTAATTTCTCAAAAAGAGCTCAATCAAAACGAGCTGATGTTACTCTCTTCGGATGTAGAACGATACAAGAAACTTTTTGAGAAAGATGTTATTGCTTCTCAAGAAATGGACAAGCAAAAGCTCAATTTTATCCAAGCTGAAAAAAATTATAAAAATTTGTTAAGTTCAATTTCCCAGTTAAAATCTACTATTAATGAACTTAACAAACAAAGTTTGACCACCGATATCAATGAAAATACGACCAATATAAATTTAGAAAGAAGTGTATATCAATCCTTTTACCAACTCAAAAAAGCCATCCGAGATTGGGAATTGAATTACGTGCTTCGCTCCTCAATTGGCGGTACGGTTTCCTTTTTAGATGTGTGGGTTAAAAACCAAACTATTACTGCTGGCGATACTATTTTTGCGATGATTCCAATAGAAAAGGGTGCTTACATCGCCAAACTGAAAGCACCTGCTCAAAATGCTGGTAAAATCAAAGAACAACAATCCGTTAACATCCGACTGGCAAATTATCCTGATCGAGAATACGGCATTTTGAAAGGGAAAATCAACCGTATTTCATTAACACCCGACAAAGAAGGAAACTTATTGATTGATGTTTCATTGCCTGAAGGCATCGTTACATCTTATAACAAAGAAATTATTTTTCAGCAAGAAATGTCGGGAACTGCTGATATTGTAACAGAGGATTTACGCTTGATTGAGCGTTTGTTGTATCAGTTCAGAGATATTTTTACTCGAAATAAACCACAAGAAAAGAAAGAAAAATCATAAATGAATATTTCAAAAAAATATTTTGCTGTGAATCAATTATAAAATGAATGTTAGTAATTCGTGTTCTGAAAATATCTTCATATCAAACAAAAAAGTTGCCTTTTGGGGGCAACTTTTTTTATTCTAGGTGTTCATAAGATTATTCCAAATCTCTTTGAAAACGTGCAAATCTCTTTACATGAACGTTGAATTTGTTTTTTTCTATTGAAAATTGTTTTGGATCATACACTTTCAATTGGGTCAAAATGCCTCGGTAACGCTCGATGTCCGTAACGATTTCTGCATACAAGTCTTCTTGCGTTTTGTTGTCGAGTTTGCCGTAGCTTGACAAATAATCATTATAAACAGCTGAAAGTTTTTGATACAACTCTTTTCCTTTTTTGGGTTCATTTACTTCGTAATAAAAACCAATGTAAGGCTCTAAAAGTGTGTAATATCCAAATTTATCAATCGGCATTTTTTCCAAGACTATGTCAATAATTTCTTTGGCTTCTTTGGTTTTTCCTTCTTCGATGAGGATTTCGGTCAGTCTCGCTAAATTGGTTCGGTAGGGGATGCTGTTTTTTCTTGTTTCCGGATAGTGAAAAATATAGCCTTCGCTGTTGCCCCAATCAAAACCTTTTACGATTTTATACATTTTATCACTGTCGATTTGTCCCATGTCCAGCGGACTTCCATCTTTTTCAATTGCATTTTTAATCGGTACAAATTTGTAAACCAAACCATCCAATTGTAGGTAATCTTTCAGCCAAATATAATCTTCATCTGTAAAACTTCCGCCTGTAAAACAAATCGGACGTTCCCAATCGTTCTCTGTAATCATATCCAACATCACAATTCTATTTTTATATAAAGAACCTGCTTTGATGTCAATATCGATGTAGGGCACAATCGAATCATAGAATTTTTCTGAAATCACTTTGTTTTTGATCACGGCATTTTTATCCACATTCAGCCTCACTTTGTTGGTTGGAAAAAATGGAATTTGCTCGCCGTTATTGAGTGTGACTTTTGTATTTGGACCACCATCTTTTAAGAAATTCATAAAATCAACGATGTTCCATCTTGCGTCTGTGCGTTGGTCATAAAACACATAGTCAAGTTTGTCGGCGTTGTAATGTTTCTTCTCTAAAGAAATCGGCAAAGGTTTTGATTGATACGCCTGCGATTTCATTTGATCGATGTACCAATCTGTCATCAACAATTGCGTATTGACAATTCTAACATCGGTTCTGTAATTCTCAATTTCTTGCGCATACCAAAGTGGAAAAGTATCATTATCGCCGATGGTAAATAGAATGGCATTCGCGTCGCAAGAATCTAAATAAGCTTTTGCACTAGCCAAAGCGGTATATTTTCCAGCGCGGTTGTGGTCGTCCCAATTTTGAACTCCCATCAAGACGGGCGCACCCAAAAGTGTGCAACCCAAAACAGCATATCCAACCACTTTTGGCGATGCAAATTTTCTGATATAATCATAAAGTGCATAAACACCAAATGCAATCCACATAGCAAAAATATAGAATGAGCCTACCACAGCATAATCTCGCTCACGAGGTTCAAATGGTCGTTCGTTCAAATAGACTTTAAGGGCAATGCCTGTGAATAAAAACAAAATGCCAAGCACATAGAAATTTCTTTTGTCTTTACTGCTTTGATAAAAAATACCCAACAGTGCCAAAATAAACGGAATCATGAAATACACATTTCTAGATTTATGATGGGCAACATCAGCAGGTAAATTTTCTTGATCGAAAAGTAAAATGTTGTCTATAAAATTAATTCCCGTAATCCAATTGCCATCGAGCCTATCGCCTCGGCCTTGTTCGTCGTTTTGTCTTCCTGAAAAGTTCCACATCAAATATCTGAAATACATGTAGTTGAACTGAAAACTCATCATAAAACTCAAATTCTGGCCAAAAGTGGGTCTTTCTACAATCAGAAAGTTGCCATAAGAATTTAAGAATTTGATGTAATCTTCTTCGTCAAGACGTCCAGAATTATAGGCAGTTCGGAATTCAGCAACAATTTGCACTAATTCTTCATAACCTTCTTCGCTCGACAAACTCGGATCAATTCTGAATTGTGGTGCACCTGTATAGGCCATGTAATTGGTTGCATTGTCATGACTCCACATTCTTGGAAGAAATCCTTTGTGGGCATCGTCCATGTTTTGAAGCGTTTTTTCATAATGGTTCACAATCACATATTTTCCAGTCGCATAATCTCTGTCATAATTGGGTTGTCCATCATAATATGGATTGTCAGGATCTAAACCGGCAAATTGCTCAGTGTACATTTTGCCATAAAGAATCGAATTAGATCCATATTGATCTCGGTTGTAATAAGCCAACATTTCTACAGCATCCGAAGGTCTGTTTTCATTAATAGGTGGATTGGCATTGGCGCGAATTGGCAACATCAACCAAGACGAAAACCCAACAATGATGAACAAAACACTCAAGATAATGGTGTTGGCATGGGCTAAATCTTTTTTGTGTGTGTATCGAATGCCGAATACAAAACCACCTACAATTAACAAGAATGCAATGATGGTACCTGAATTAAAAGGAAGTCCTAAATTGTTAACAACAAATATTTCGGTGCGACCAAAAAATTCTAAAATAAAGGGAATCAGAATTTTGAATACAAAAACTAAGATCAAAATGCCCGTTCCATTAAATATAATAAAGTTTAAAGGAGTAATTTTTTGATATTTTTTAAAGAAATAAATCAATGTAATGGCTGGAATCGTAAGCAAAGCCATGATATGAACACCAAACGAAAAACCTACAACCAAAGAAATGAGCAACAACCATCGATTTGAATAAGGCGAATCAAAAGATGCTTCCCATTTTAATCCTAACCAAAACAAAAGCGCAATAAGGAACGTTGCCATGGCATAAACTTCTGCTTCAACAGCGTTGTACCAAAAGCTATCAGAAAACGTAAAAGCCAAACTACCAACGAAAGCGCTCCCCAAAATCATGATTTGTTGCGTTTTGTCTAGTTCAGAATTTTGTTTTGAAACCAATTTTTTCAACAACATGCTGATAGACCAAAACATAAAAAGCACCGTAAAAGCACTCGATAAAACCGACATCATGTTGATCATGAGCGCTACTTGACTGTTTTCTAGCGCAAACATGGCAAAAAAAGCACCAATCATTTGAAAAAGAGGTGCGCCAGGCGGGTGACCTAATTCGAGTTTTGCGGAAGTAGAAATGTATTCGCCACAATCCCAAAAACTAACCGTGGGTTCAACCGTAAGTGTATAAGTAACAAGTGCAACGAAGAAAGTAAACCACCCTAAAAGTGTGTTCCATTTTTTGAAGTTAAAATCAGTCATAGACAATTATTTGTAGGAATGAGAGTCATTTGTCGCAAAGAAACTATTTTTTTTAAGATTGTGATTTCAATTAACAAAAAATTCATTTATTCTGGCCAAATTTTAGATCTAAAACCTTCAATTTTGATTGTATTAAGCGTCAAAAAAAATTATTATTTTTTCTTTGACTTTTATTTGGAATAAAAAAAATATCGTCTAAATTTGCACTCGCAATAAACAAAAGATTTATTGGTTCATGGTGTAATGGTAACACTACGGTTTTTGGTTCCGTCATTCAAGGTTCGAGTCCTTGTGAACCAACAAAAGGTTTCCTTCTTAAGGAAGCCTTTTTTTGTACGTGTAATTTTTTTTGGTTCAAAGGCATAAAAAAAACCGTTTCAAACGAATTGAAACGGTTTCTCTTTTATATGATAGAAAATTTAGTATCTACCTCTGTTTCCTCCACCATAGCTTCCTCCGCCACGGTTTTCGCTTTTGTTGTAACCACCACCGCCACCACTTGGACGGTTGTTGTTAAAGCTTCTTCTTTCGCCTTCTGGTTTAGGCTCTGATTTGTTTACAACAATTGTTCTTCCTTGAACAGAAGCACCATTTAACTCTTCGATAGCTTTTAAAGCCTCGTCGTCGTTTGGCATTTCAACAAATCCAAAACCTTTGCTTTTTCCAGTAAACTTATCAGTTACTACTTTAGCCGAGTCAACTGTTCCGTAAACTTCGAATGACTCTCTCAAATCTGCTTCCTCGATACTCCAAGGAAGACTTCCTACAAAAATGTTCATATAATATAAATAAAATTCGACGTAAATGTAATGCTTATATTTTCTAAATTACTATAAATGTGCGGATTTATTTTAAAAAAGTTTTAATTAGCATTTTTAGGTGTGCAAATAAAAAAAGCGTTATCTCATCAATCGAAATAACGCTTTTTTAAAAATCTGAAATGTTTTTATATTTTGAAAGTAATCACTGGTTTCATAGCGTGATTTACTAAATCTTCGCTAATGCTTCCATTAAAGAAGTGTGAAAGTCCATTTCTGCCATGTGTACAGATTCCAATTAAATCGGCATCAACACTTTTAGCAAAATTCAATACTCCTTTTTCTATGCTTGCATCATTATATATATGGGTAGTATAATTTTTTGCATTGCTACCTTCTAAAAATTGTTCGAAAATATGGTTGGCCGCAGATGTTGATTTAAAATTATTTAATGTGTTGACCATCACAAGGTGAAGATGAGCGTTGAATTTTTCGGATAATTATAAAGCTTTTTTGAATGTTTTTTTGATTTCGTCAGAAAAGTCAGAAGCAAAAACGAAATTTTTAACTTCGAATTTTGCGAGATCTTTTTTAATAATCAAAACAGGGACATCAGAAGATCTTACAACCTTTTCCGCATTTGAACCAATGAACATTTCTTTGAAGCCACTTGCGCCGTGAGAGCCCATTACGATTAAATCTACGTCATTTTTTTTACTGATGTTCATGATGCCATCAAAAGCCATTTCGAACTGTACTACTTCAGAAACCTCTAAACCGTCTAAATAATCGGCTTCTATCAAATTGTCAAGCTTTTCAATAGCAACGTTTTTGAACAACATCAATTCTGGAATGTTGTGTCCCGCAACCACAGCATCGCCGCCTTGAGAAGGAAGTTCAAGCATGTGTAGTAAAATAAGTTCACTGTTGTTTGCTCTAGCAATTTGAGCAGCAACTTTTAGCGCATTTTCTGCACTATCAGAAAAATCTGTAGGAATAAGAATTTTTTTCATTTTTTGGAATAGTTTATTGATTGGTAAAATTCATACGATAAAGGTACAATTATAAAACTTAATTTTCTAAAAATGAAGCTTGAAATAACTAAAGATTTTACTTTTATAAAAAAAAGACTATATTTGCACTGTTATTTATCAATATTTAAATAATGAGGGAGCTTTGGCTCCCTCTTTTCATAAAAAAATGACGGATTTTAAACAACTTGTTGGTCAACTCATAGAAAATGGACTTGCTGAAAAACAGCATGTTTTTGTGGTTGAATTTACAGTTTCTACAGACAGAAAAATTTTAATTACGCTTGATGGTGATGTAGAGATAACCTTACAAGATTGTATTGATATAAGCAGGGCAGTAGAGCACAACCTTGATAGGGATGAATATGATTTTGAATTAGAAGTTGCCTCAGCCGGTGTCGGAACTCCCTTAAAATTACCAAGACAATATATAAAAAATATCGGGCGTCGATTAATTGTTAAGTCAACGAACGAACAGTTTGAAGGAACTTTGGTAAATGCTGACGACCAGAAAATTGTTTTGGAATGGAGTGAACGAGTTCCTAAAAAAGTTGGAAAAGGCAAAGAAAATATGCAAATAGCAAAAGAAATTACATACAACGATATTGTTGAAGCAATTGTGACAATAACATTTTAATAAGAGAAGCAAGCATGGAGAATTTAGCATTAATCGAATCATTTTCTGAGTTTAAAGATGATAAACTGATTGATCGTGTTACGTTAATGGCGATTTTAGAAGATGTTTTTAGAAACGCCCTAAAGAAAAAATATGGTTCGGACGATAATTTCGACATCATTATCAATCCAGATAAAGGCGACATGGAAATTTGGCGCAATAGAATTGTGGTCGAAGATGATGAACTTGAAGATGAAAATCAGGAAATTTCATTAACTGACGCACAAAAAATCGAACCAGATTTTGAAGTGGGAGAAGAAGTATCGGAAGAAGTAAAATTGATAGATTTAGGCCGTCGTGCCATTCTTGCATTACGTCAAAATTTAATCTCCAAAATACACGAACACGACAATACGAATCTTTATAAACAATTTAAAGATTTGATTGGCGAGATCTATACCGCCGAAGTGCATCATGTGCGTCCTAGAGTTGTGATTCTAGTAGATGATGAAGGAAACGAAATTGTTTTACCAAAAGAAAAACAGATTCCATCAGACTTTTTTAGAAAAGGCGATAATGTGCGCGGAATTATTGAAAATGTTGAATTAAAAGGAAATAAGCCCCAAATTATTATGTCTAGAACTTCCGAGAAGTTTTTAGAAAAGTTGTTTGAGCAAGAAATTCCTGAAATTTTTGACGGTTTAATTACCATTAAAAAAGTAGTGAGAATTCCTGGCGACAAAGCGAAAGTAGCCGTAGAAACTTACGATGACAGAATTGATCCAGTAGGCGCCTGTGTTGGTATGAAAGGTTCCAGAATTCATGGCATCGTTAGAGAATTAGGCAATGAGAACATTGACGTGATTAATTACACTAGTAATACTCAGTTGCTAATTACCAGAGCTTTAAGTCCTGCAAAGGTTTCAAGTATCAAAATCAACGAAGCTACAAAGCACGCTGAGGTGTTCCTTAAATTAGAAGAAGTTTCAAAAGCGATTGGAAGGGGTGGACAAAACATAAAACTTGCCGGAATGCTTACGGGATACGAGTTAGACGTAATCAGAGAAGGCAATTTGGTTGAAGACGAGGATGTTGAATTATCAGAGTTCACAGATGAAATTGATGCTTGGATCATCGATGAATTCGCAAAAATAGGTTTAGATACAGCAAGAAGCATCATTAAACAGGATGTGGAAGATTTAGTGAGAAGAACGGATTTAGAAGAAGAAACTATTTTAGAAGTGATGAGAATTCTAAAAGACGAACTCGATAACTAAGTTTTCAAAAAAAAATATTATAAGATTTTATGTCTGAAGAAAAAAATATCAGAATTAACAAAGTAATTAGAGAGTTAAATATATCTCTTGAGAGAGCTGTTGACTTTTTAAAAGACAAAGGAATTGTCATTGAATCAAGTCCCAACACCAAAATATCATCCAATGTGTATGATGTTTTATGCAATCAATTTGCCGGTGACAGAAACAAAAGAGAAGCGTCTTTGGAAGTGGTAGAAGAAAAACGTAAAGAGAAAGAAGCTTTGCGTTTGGAACGTGAAAAAGAACTTGAAGAAAAACGAAGAATCGAAGAGGAAAAAATCAAATTAGAGTTGATTAAAGCCAAAGCGAGTGTTTCTGGGCCAAAAACAGTTGGTAAAATAAATCTTGACAGCCTAAAAGCTGTGCCTCAAGACATTTCTGTTGCTACTTCAAAAGACATTAAACCAATCGATAAAGAGCCAGTCGCTAAAGAGGCTATTGCCGAAGTTCCAATTGTAGAGCCATTAAAGCCTGCTGACGTTGAAGTGGTAAAGCCTGTAATTGTTGAGGAAGTCAAACAGGTGGAAATCATTGAAATCGTACCCGAAATTAAGCAAGAATCAAAACCAGCAAACGATTTGAAAGAAGAGAAGCAAGTCTTCAAACAACCAAAAATTAGTGTTGCTCCTAAGATTATTGCTGCAAAAAAACCACAAACAGCCCCAGAAAAGGCCGTTGTGGAAAGTCCAGAAGAAGAATTGCCAACTGAAAAGTTTGAAACGCAATATCAAAAACTCTCAGGAACTACTGCTACTGGATTGAAAATTGACTTGTCACAATTCAATAAGCCCAAAAAGAAAAAGGAAGAAGCAATCAAGCCTGCTGAGAAGAAAGATTTATCTTCCAATAAAAACAAAAGAAAGAGAATTGCTGCAAAACCTGCGCCTCAAAATACACAACCGAAAACAAATACTTCGCATGGTGTACCTAATCCTAATAATGTGATTAGAAGCGGTAACAGACCTGGTATCATCAAAGGTAAATCAGCTGCGCCATCTGCTAAAGTAGAGCCAACTGAAGAAGAAGTACAAAAACAAATTAGAGAAACTCTTGAAAAACTTCAAGGGAAAGGCTCAAAATCTAAAGCAGCCAAATATAGAAGAGACAAACGCGATATTCATAGACAGAAAAATGTTGATGAACAACGACTTCAAGATGAAGGAAGCAAAACTTTAAAAGTAACTGAGTTTGTTACAGTTGGTGAAGTGGCAACCATGATGGAAGTTCCAATTACTAAGATTATTGGTACGTGTATGTCCTTAGGAATCATGGTAACGATGAATCAAAGGCTAGATGCAGAAACGCTAACTATTGTGGCAGACGAGTTCGGATTTGAAGTTGAGTTTATTACTTCTGAACTAGAAGACAATCTTTTAATTGTAAAAGACAGAGAAGATGAATTGCAACCTAGAGCAGCGATTGTAACTGTGATGGGACACGTCGATCACGGTAAAACATCTCTTTTAGATTATATCCGTAAATCAAATGTAATTGCAGGTGAATCAGGCGGAATCACACAACATATTGGTGCTTATAGTGTTTTGCTAGATAATGGTCAGAAAATAACATTTTTGGACACCCCTGGTCACGAGGCATTTACGGCAATGCGTGCAAGAGGTGCGCAAGTAACTGACGTTGCGATTATTGTAGTCGCAGCTGATGATGATATTATGCCACAAACTAAAGAAGCCATAAGCCATGCGCAAGCAGCTGGAGTTCCAATGATTTTTGCAATCAATAAGGTAGATAAGCAAACGGCCAACCCAGAAAAAATTAAAGAAAAACTAGCGGGTATGAATTTACTTGTTGAAGATTGGGGCGGAAAAATTCAATCTCATGACATTTCAGCAAAAGTTGGTACCGGAGTAAAAGAATTACTCGAAAAAGTATTGTTAGAAGCAGAAATTTTAGAATTGAAAGCCAATCCTGATAGACTTGCTCAAGGAACTGTAGTTGAAGCCTTTTTAGATAAAGGTCGTGGTTACATTTCTACCGTTTTAGTGCAAAATGGAACAATGAGAGTTGGCGACTATGTATTAGCTGGAAAAAACCACGGCAAAATCAAAGCGATGCATGATGAAAGAGGAAATGTTGTGCTTGCAGCAGGTCCTTCAACGCCAGTTTCTATTCTTGGTTTAGATGGTGCGCCAACAGCCGGCGACAAATTCAATGTTTTTGAAGAAGAAAAAGAAGCAAAACAAATTGCGGCAAAAAGAACTCAGTTAATTCGAGAACAATCTGCTAGAACCAAAAAACATACAACACTTGCAGAACTTGGAAGAAGAATAGCTTTAGGACAATTTAAAGAATTGAACATCATTATCAAAGGAGATGTGGATGGTTCTGTTGAAGCTCTTTCAGATTCTTTCTCTAAATTATCGACCGAAGAAATTGAAATTAAAATCATTCATAAAGGTGTTGGTGCAATTACTGAAACCGATGTTATGTTAGCTTCTGCTTCCGATGCAATCATTATTGGTTTTAATGTTCGTCCCGCAGGAAATGCGAGAGCCATCGCTGATAAAGAGGAAATTGACATTAAGACATATTCAATTATCTACGATGCAATTGATGATTTGAGAGATGCAATGGAAGGCATGTTGTCGCCAGAAATGAAAGAAGAAATTACTGGAACTGCTGAAATAAGAGAAATATTCAAAATCTCTAAAGTAGGTACAATTGGTGGTTGTATGGTTACCTCAGGGAAAGTGTATCGTAACTCAAAAATCAGATTGATCAGAGAATCTGTCGTGATTTACACAGGCGAATTAAGCACCTTGAAACGTTTTAAAGATGACGTTAAAGAAGTATCAAAAGGCTATGACTGCGGTATGCAGATCAAAAATTACAATGATATCAGAGAATATGACGTCATTGAAGCATACCAAGAAGTTGAGGTCAAAAAGAAACTGAAGTAATTAATTTAAAATAAAAAAAGGCTGTTCATTACTGGACGGCCTTTTTTTATAAAAAGTATTTTAGGTTTACGATATTACTTTAAATGACATTGTTAGTTTTTCTTATTCGGCTTGATGATAAACGAATTCGGATAAATGTTTTTAAGTCTTTGCAGCTGCTTGTTCGCTTCAATTCTATTAAAAAATGCGCCCACTAAAACCTTGTAGTTGGGAGATTGAAAAATGATTGTGGCGTCAACATCGTTGTTATTTTGTTTGAAATCGTTCAAAATTTTCCGAGAATTTGCATTATCGCCGCTAAAAATTTGAATAACGTATCTTTCATTAAGATTTGAAGATGTGTTAGATTTTATTTTTTCACGTAATAACAACCCAAATCTTTCATCTTGTTCAACACTTAACTCCAAATTTTGTGCTGATATTCTATTTGTAATTAAGATTGAAATCAAAATGAATACGCATGAAGTAAATGATTTTAAAGTGGTCATGTAGCAATAAATATTTGTAATTAAAT
>JBEILV010000085.1:0-12661 GCA_040379105.1 Flavobacterium sp. | reverse complement strand
GCTCGGATGTCAAAATTTTATCATTAAAAGAATGAGAGCTAAAAAAAAATGTGTGAAAGAAGCGCCACTGTTTGATCCGTTTATATCATAAATCTTGCATAGCGGCTGTAATATTTTTTTTATAAATAATTTAAAAACAGTTAATTACATTTAATTTAAATCAATATCCTAAAGTTTCTTTATCAAATTCTATCCTATCATGCAAAGCCATCAGTCCAATAAATTAGTTAGTGTTTAATTGCACATCATCAAAACATCGTTTTCTGGATTTGGGTCATTATGTGTCGAATTTCGCAAGTTAAGATGGTTGCTATGTAAGCGGATTGAATTTGTGTAAGTCTCAATTTTTTCGCCAATACCTCCAAAAACTTGCCCATTTTGAAATTCGTTTCATTTTAAATTTTTTTCAATTTTGAATGAGCGACTTAGAAAAACCACATCGAAACTAAACGATGATGCTTTATTGCGAGATGTTCTTTTTTGTTGCTTTCAGTGCGTAAACCATCGGAATTTTATTACTCAAATGTTCAATTCTAAATTTTTTTGGTTCAAACTCAATGGTTTTATTGAAACAATTGTAGGGAGAATAATCAAATTCTTCCAGCGAATTGATTTCAAGACCATTGATGATTAGGTTGTTGATGACTTCACTCAAACCATGATTCCACATCACGTAAGATTGGGAGATGTCGGCGCTTTTG
The DNA here is from genome assembly GCA_040379105.1 of Flavobacterium sp. GTDB lineage: Bacteria > Bacteroidota > Bacteroidia > Flavobacteriales > Flavobacteriaceae > Flavobacterium. The sequence goes on along the minus strand of JBEILV010000085.1, from coordinate 11,960 downwards.
TCAGCGTAAGTGCCGCTTTCTGTTTCGATAATTGCGCCAGAGTTAAAATATCTGTAGTCAAATTTGTCGAAATTATCGTCGAACATCCAAACAACGGGATGAAATTCTACAAAAACAAATTGTCCGTTGGGCTTTAAAAAACTTGATATAATTTTTGCCCATTTGTTTAAGTCTGGCAGCCAACCAATGGTACCGTAACTGGTAAAAACAATATCAAATTTCTCATCTAAATGGTTTGGTAAATCGTAAATATCGCAACAAACAAACTTTGTATTTAAATGCGTGTCGATGGCAATTTGTTGTGCTTTTTTGATGGCTTGATCAGACAAATCAACACCTGTCACTTCGGCGCCGAGTCTGCTCAAAGAAATGGTGTCTTGTCCGAAATGGCACTGCAAATGTAAAACAGATTTTCCTTGAAGATCGTTCAGCAATGACAATTCAATCTCGTTCAAAGAAGATTTTCCATTCATAAATCCTTCCATATCATAAAATTCGGACTTAATGTGAACTTCTGTTCTGTTGTTCCACGACTGTCGATTGATTTCTATATAATTATGTTCTGAGCTCATTTTTCGATGGTTTTAATCTTAAAAATTTTTACTGCGAATTTCAGTTAAATTTACATTTAAATTACATTTATTTTTTTGAAATATAGCTCATGATAAATTTTGCAGCAAGTCGTAATTTTGTATTGCATTAAAAACGAAAAAACAATCATTTTTCGAATAAGCTATTCGTTTTCAATTTTGTGTAGCAATTGTAAATATTGTTCTCTTGCATAAGTATTGTAATCTACTATTTCTATTTCGCCTTTTTTAAGATAAAAAAAGATAGAATCATTATTATTAGGCTTTGAAACAGAATCACCAACCCTAATTTTTTGACACAAAACATCTGATACACTTATTTGACGTTAATTTTTCAAATAAACATTCCTTGCTGCTCGAGGATAATCGCCGTCTTTTTTCTTTTCGATTACAGTTCCCGAAAATTCTAAATTTCTTACTTTTTCATATTCACCTTTTACATGGTCAAGATCGTTGTCCCGAATATAAACGTAGATAAATGCAAAGGCAAAAATTGGGACTAAAAGCACAAGCATGACCCCCTTAATAATGCTACTTTCCTCATCCATTTTTTAAGTTTTTTAACCAAATTGCAAATAAAAGGAAAAAAATCATGTTCCATTGACGAGATATGAAACCTTCAAAACCAATAATCTGTTTGAAAAATTGTCTTTTTAAATTACAATACTAATGTTGATTCCTTGATTTTTATTGCGAATATGATGAATCGGTTCTTAAAATAAACAAAAAATTAAACTTTTTACACATAAAAGCGTCTCGTTTTAATTAAATTTGATTTTTTTAAAATAAAATGAGATCAACTTCCCTACTCTTCTTTTTTTTGTTCACGATTTTGAGTTTCGGTCAATTCAGTAAAACGCACTATTTACCGCCCTTAGGTGGTTCAGACTCTCAACCCATTCAAAATCATTATTTATATATTTCTTGTCCGAGTATCAATCCCATTGAAGTTCGAATTACATCCATCGGTGGCGGATTTATTGATGTGGAAGTGTCAAGAGACAATCCTTACCAACAATTAATTGGAAACACGCTAAATTCTCAATTGCATGTTTCGGAAATCAACACAGGCATTGTTTTGCCCAACAAAGGTTTCATCATCGAAGCTGAAGATCAAATTTATGTAGCCGTGAGGGCCATTGCAACCCCGCAAGGATTTCAGGCTGGCGGTTTAGTTTCTAAAGGTCAAGCTGCGTTAGGCAACTCGTTTAGAATCGGTTCTTTTGTGAACACGGGCATTCCAGCTACCACGACCAATCACGCTACTTTTATTGCTGTTTTGGCAACAGAAAACAATACTACTGTTACTTTTTCAGACATCAACGATGGAGTCACTTTTGTGCACAATCCAACGATTGGCAACAATGTTGGGCCTGTGGTTCTGGACCGAGGCGAAAGTTATGTTTTGGTGGTCAAAGGTCCCAATCCTGCCAATCGAGATGGTTTGATTGGCACTTTGGTAAATTCGGACAAACCAATTGCCGTCAATTGTGGTTCGTTTGGTGGTACAAACGGCGATAATCCCAACAATCTCGATTTGGGTTTTGATCAAATTGTGCCCGTGGAAAGAGTTGGTACTGAATATATTTTCGTTCGTGGCAATGGGATTGATTTGGTAGAACGTCCCATTATTGTAGCGCACGAAGACGAAACAGCCATTTTTATCGGTGGCAATGCTACACCAGTTGCCACGATTGATGCAGGTGATTATTTTGCCATCAACGGGAGTTTTTATTCAGATTTAGGCAATATGTATGTTGAAACCTCCAAACCCGTTTTTGCCTATCAAGGTTTGGGTGGCACAGTTGATCAACCAAACCAAGAGTTGTTTTTTGTTCCGCCATTAAGTTGCGAAACTCCCCGTGTGATTGACAACGTGCCTTTTATCAATTTGATTGGAAACATTGTTTATAGTGGAACGGTCAATCTTGTGACTGAAGCGGGTGCAACGCTTTCGTTTGTGGTCAATGGAGTTCCCTATTCGTTGGCAGATTTACCAGTTTTTAACATCGAAGGTCCATTGGCTGTAGAAGGAAATGCAGGCTATGAGAGTTATAGTTTTGATGGCCTTTCGGGCAATGTTTCTGTCATCAGTTCGAAATCAGTTTATTTATCTTATTATGGATCAAACAGTGCTTCGACTTATGGCGGGTTTTATTCCGGCTTCATTTTCAAACCAGAGGTTCGTTTTGAAGCACTTGATGCTGCATTCGAAAATTGTATTCCCAATGTTTTACTCGGTGTGAACACAGTGACTGCTTTTGATGTTTTTCAATGGTATTTTAACGATGCTCCAATTTTAAACGCCACCCAAGCAAATTATATACCGACCGAACCAGGTTATTATTATGTAAAAGCGACTGTTAGCGAATGTGAATCTGACATCGATTCCGATATTTTCCCCGTGAGTTCCTGTCCAGACGATACTGACAGCGATGGCGTCAATGACAATATTGACTTAGACTTAGACAACGACGGTCTGACTAATTGTGATGAATCATTGGGCGATTTGGCAATCAATCTCACTAATGTAAATGGTAATAGTATTACTTTAGCAACCTACAATAATAATTTTACTGCCGAAATAACAGCCATCAACGAGGCCAATCCAGTGGCTAATCCAATCACAGGAAATATTGGTGGAGCGTTTGTAATGCAAACATCGCCGGGCGAAACCAGTAGAATTTCCTATAAAATTACTTTTCAAAATCCCATCAATCTTCAGTTAGATTATCCTCAAGCAGCACAAAATCAAGACTTATTCAATTCTGGTGCCGATTTTATCATTCGATCTTCTATCAACGAAACTTTCACAGTTTTAAATCCAACAGATCAGTTGTTGATTGATACCAATTATGATGGCATTTACGAAGATGGCGTGGTGGAATATTCGTCGTTCGAAATTCGTTTCCGTTTGAACAGCAATCTACCGCTTGTTGCAGGAACGGGCACATTTAGTTTCAGAAGTTTTGGCACTGAAAGTTTTGAAATTATTCAACAAAATACCAGCGGAAATTCGAACCGAGCCACTTTTCAACTTAAAGCCACTTGCCTTCCGAAAGATACCGACGGCGATGGTTTTTTTGATTTTTTTGACATAGACAGCGACAATGACGGGATCACAGATTTGATAGAAGCGCAAGGCATTAATTTTGTTACTGTTTCTGGCGTAGATAGCAATGCCGATGGAATCGATGATACATTCGGAAATGGGCTGATTGCCCTAGATTCTGACAATGACGGAGTGGCTGATTTTATAGATTTAGATGCTGATAATGATGGGATTTATGATTTGATTGAAGCAGGACACGGACTTGCAGACAGCAACAATGATGGTCGAATTAATGGAAATGGAATCAATTTTAGCAGCAATGGTTTGGCAAATTTGCTTGTAAACAATTCTAATGCTGGTTTGATGAATTATGAGCCACTTGATTCAGATGCCGACGAAATTCCGAACTATTTAGACCTAGAAAGCGACGGCGATTTATGTAACGACGTGACAGAAGCTGGATTTTCAGATCCGAACAACGATGGTGTTTTAGGAAATATTCCCATTAATGTAAATGCTAATGGTTTGGTTATCAATGTAAATAATGGTTACACAACTCCGAATAATGATTATTTGATCAGCGCACCCATCGAAATTTTGCAACAACCTTTGGCTCCTGCAATTTGCGAAAATGGCGATGGTGTGATTTCGATTCAAACCAATCCGATAGACGAAATTCAATGGGAATCGAGCACTGACAACATCGCTTGGATAGAAATTCCAGAAAGTGGCATATTTTCGGGCGCAAATAGCAATAATTTAGAAATTTCGAATATTCCTTTGACTTTCAATAATTTGTTTGTCCGTGCGACTTTAACCAAAAACGGAAACGCTTGCGGATTGGTTTCAGAAGTTGTACAAATTACAGTTCATCCTTTGCCAATTTTAAACAACAACATTGTTTTGGTGCAATGTGATGACGATACGGACGGTTTTACACCTTATAACTTACAACAAGTCAGTACTTTAATTTCAACTAACTTTGCAACAGAAACTTTTTTATTCTTTACAAACGAAAATGCTGCGCAAAACAACGATGCCACTTTTTTAATCCCGAATCCAACGACGTACAATGCGAACACGCAGACTATTTGGGTGCGGGTTCAATCTGCTTTTGATTGTGTTTCGGTTACATCGTTCGTCTTGAACGTGGCAGTAACTCAAATTGACCCTGATTTTAGATTGTACTTTTACGAATGTGATGATTTTTTAGATGCTTCCAACGACGACCGCGACGGCATTTCGAGTTTTGACCTGAGCAGTGCTTTGCAAGAAATCGAAAATTTGTTGCCAACCGATGAAGATTTTGATATTCAATTCTATAGAAATCAGGCAGATGCTTTGGCAGAAACCGATAGCAACGGTGTTTCTTTGGCAATCAATGATTTGACGAATTATAGAAATATTGATTATCCCAATTTTCAAGCCGTTTGGGTGCGTGTAGAATCTTTATTTGGTGGAGAATGTTATGGCATTGGGCCTTTTATTGAAATCAATGTAGAAGCGCTTCCCGAAATTGAAAATCAGACCATTGCGATTTGCGATGATAATAATGATGGAGTTTTTGCTTTTAATACCACTCAAATCACAAATCAAATCATTGGAAATCAATCTAATATCAATATTCAATATTTTGATGAAAACGGAGTTTTTCTGTTCAATCAATTGCCAAATCCTTACAACACAACCAGTAAAACATTGACAGTTCGATTGACCAATCAAAGCACACAAACCGACGATGGCCCTTGTTTTAGAGAAGCAACCATCACTTTTATTGTAGATTTCACACCCTCCATCGGCACAATTCCAGATTTTGTTATTTGCGACGATGACAATACGGGAGTTTTTTCGTTTGATGTTTCCAATGTTGACAATCAAATCAGAAACGGACAAACAGGCATTGAAGTGACTTACTTCGACCAAGATAATCAACCACTTCCAAGTCCACTTCCCAATCCATTTGTTACTGGAAATCAAATAGTAACAGCAGTTGTTTCCAATATAAACAATGAAAATTGCACCACTTCAACGCAAATCAGATTCATTGTACGCCCTACTCCACAGTTTTTTCCAGACGAAAGTTTTTATATCTGTAAAACCGAAAATACTCCATTTACTACTTTGCAAGCCGCAATGTTTGTGAATAATTACGATTTTACGATTGAATGGTTTAGAAACGATGTTTTGATTCCCAATGCCAACGGAATTAGTCTGAATGTCAATCAAGATGGATTGTATGAAGTGGTTGCCACGAATGAATTTGGGTGTCAAAACTCAAGATTTATCGAAATTACATATTCCGAAGTTGCTCAAATTCAATCGCTAATTGTTGAAGATTTAACCGAAAATGGTTCTGTAAGCATCCTCGCATCGGGAGTTGGAGAATATGTTTACAGCCTCAATAACGGCCCTTATCAAACAACGCCCTTTTTTGACCAACTCGCCCCCGGCATTTATGAAGTTTTTGTCAAAGACGTTTTGAATGATTGTGGAATTGTATCGAAAAGTTTCGCCATCATTGGAATACCGAAATTTTTTACTCCAAATGGAGATGGAGTGAACGATTTTTTCGAAGTGAAAGGTGTGAATAGTATTTTCAATAATCAAACTAAAATTTATATTTTCGACCGGTTTGGCAAATTCATTCACGAAGTAATTCCCGGACAGCCAGGTTGGGACGGCACTTTCAATGGAAACGCCTTACCTTCCACAGATTATTGGTATCGTGTTGAACTTGAAGATGGAAGACTTCTGAAAGGAAATTTTTCTTTGATTAGGTAAGACTTTTTTAAAACATTTCGATTAAAAAATTAAACATTTGAGTTATGAAAAACCTTGTCATTCTATTGTTTCTATTTCAGCAAATTGTCATGGCACAAACCATCAAAGTAAAGCATGGAAGCATTCATCGGTTAGTTTCCTTTTCATCAGAATTTGTAAACAATCGCAACATCGATGTTTGGTTGCCAGATGATTATTCGAGCAGCAAAAAATATGCAGTTTTGTATATGCACGATGGTCAGATGCTTTTTGACGGCGCAACCACTTGGAACCAACAAGAATGGGGAGTTGACGAGCATGTGCAGAAACTAATCAATACGAACCAAATCAAAGATGTGATTGTGGTTGGAATTTGGAACGACGACCAAAATAAAAACCGTCATCCAGAATATTTTCCTCAAAAACCATTCGAAAGTTTAACCAAAGATGAAAGGTTGTTTGTTGAAAATGCTTTGAAAGATAAAGGCCGTATTACAACTACTTTTACTCCCTTTTCGGACCGATATTTGAAGTTTATCGTTGAAGAATTGAAACCCTATATTGACCGAACTTTTTCAACTTTACCTGATAAAAACAATACTTTTTTGATGGGTTCAAGCATGGGAGGGTTGATTTCAATGTATGGTTTGTGCGAATATCCCGACGTTTTTGGCGCAGCTGCGTGCATTTCAACCCATTGGCCTGGTATTTTTGAAGTGAAAGACAACCCCATTCCAAATGCATTCGAACAGTACATTCAGAACAATTTGCACACAAAAAACAATTCGCGTATCTATTTCGATTTTGGTACCGCTACACTCGATGCCTTGTATCCGCCCTTGCAAGCAAAAATTGATGCTATTTTGTTGAAAAAAGGATTCAATGAAAAAAACTGGACGACCCAACGATTTGAAGGGGCTTCACATTCGGAAGTTTCTTGGAATGAGCGTTTAGATATTCCGTTGTTGTTTTTATTGAAAAAGAATTAAGATCCTTTTTTAGCGTTTTCGCCTCTTCTTCTTTGGTAGGCTTTCAAGTATTCGCCTTTTGGAGTGTTGTGGTCAAAAGAGCCAAAGGGAACAAAAAAGCGTGCATTTCTTCGGGCTTCGTCGTTAGAAAAGTTTTCGTATTCAATTCTGTAAATAGCCGAAAACAAAGGTGCTCTTCCAGTTCCGTGGTAGCAATGAATCAAAACAGGATAGTTTGTACTGTCGTCCATTACTTTTAAAAAAGCATCAACACTATGGTCTTCGGGCACTTGTGGAGTTGGAATATTGATGTATTGCACATTAGGAATCGCCTCCACTGCCATTTTTTCAAGTGTTAATTCGCCTGGTGTTTCAGGATTCAAAATAGTGTCGTTCGTGCCGGGCATTCTTAAATCAATCACCGTTTTGATTTTATATTTTTCTACAAATTCATCAATTTCATCCGGTGGGATGGCTGCGGTTTTATACACTTTCCCCTCAGTAATCACAACAAGATTATTGTCAAAATGCATTTTAAACACATAGTAACCAACAGCAGTTAAAACTACAGAAATCCCGACAATGGAGGCCGCTTTTTTAAATGAAATCATATTTTAAAATTTTTATATATTTAAATTAATTCAATTTTCTATCAATAATTCGATCGTAATAATCTTGGATAAAGGCTTTGCAAGATAGCTCGAATTGGTTCATCTCACTGTTTTTTTGCGCTATTAAATTATGATTCAACGACAAATCATTTTTATCATAAAAACCAATGGCCTTTTGTCCATCAAAAACACAAGTATAATTTCCTTGCATAAAATGAAAAACATTGCCCGAATATTTAATACAAAATGGAGGCACTTCCTTTTCATTTAAAAGACTTCTGCCCCAACTTCTGAAAGGTTTTTGATACCCAATATAATCCAAAACCGTCGGATAAATATCTATTTGTTGCGTGATTTGGTGGTCTAATCCTTTTAAATTACTGTTGGCATGATAGAACATAATCGGCACCGCTTGTCGGTTGATGGGCTCTAAATATTCTTTGTAATGTGTTTGATTTCCGTGGTCTGCAACAAGCACAAAAAGTGTGTTTTTGAACCAGTTGTTTTGGAAGCTTCCTCAAAAAAACGTTTCAAAGCATGATCGGTGTATTGCACACAAGGATGCATTTGAATGTGTCCTTTTTTAAATTTACCTTCGTATTGACTAGGAATTTTGTAGGGTTCATGCGATGAAGCTGTAAACATTGTTGCCATAAATGGCTGTTCTTTTTTGTCTAAAGTAGTCTTCATGTATTGAAAAAAAGGCTCGTCCCAAATAGCCCAAGAACCGTCAAAATCGTCAGGATTATTGTATTCGTCCATGCCATAATAATGATCAAAACCGAGGGTTGTGGCGAATCCTAAAAAGCCCATCGAACCATTGTAAGCACCGTGGAAAAATGATGTATCGTAATTCAAATCGTTTAAGACCGATACCAACGATTGTATTTTTTGGTTGGGATAAGGCGATGATGTAAACGCATCTTTAAACGAGGGAATACCTGCCAAAACTGACGACATTCCGTGGATCGATTTGTAGCCATTCGAATAGGCATTGTCCAAAACAAGACTGTGTTGCGCCAAAGAATCTATAAATGGCGTGTAACTTTCATAATCCTTAATGTTGGCATTTTGATTGAACGCACCTAAATATTCACGTCCGAAGCTTTCAATGATAAAAACAACAACATTCAGCTTTTTTGCAGGATTGGTGTTATAAAATTTAATAGGTTTTACTTTTGATTCAATTTGCGCTTGGCTCGTAAAATTCACTTTTTTGAAAGAACTTTTAGACATGGTTCGAAGCAAAACAAAAGGTGTGTTCAAAACAACGTCCGTGTGTGCCACATTTTTAAGTTGATGATTGGCATCAATAAGATTGATAGGTCTGGAATTTTTTCTGAAATCGCCTCTCATTCCAACAAAAACAACCAATGATATTGGCACAAAAGAAATAAGAGAACCAATATAAAATGGCAAACTACGATGGTTGGTTTTCGGTTGAAGTTTTACTTTGTTGTAAAGAAAAATCCACACAAAAATAGTGGCGAAATAAAGCAAGAAAACATACCAAAAATTCACAAGAAAATTACCCAACAATATCAATTTATTACCTTCATTTTCAATACTTTCTAGCATTGAAATACCACTTCTTACATACGTAAAACGATAGTAAATCAAATCGATAAAATTCAAAGCAATAAAACCGAAATTCGTAATAAAATATAAATATTTCAAAAAAGCTTGGTATTTAGGATAAGAAGCTTTCAAAATTGGTAATATAGAAAGTACAATAAACAATGCATTGATATAGAAAATGGCAGAAACATCAAAGCGTAAGCCATAGAAAAACAAAGGCAAACAATCAGAAAAGTTGTCTAAGTTGAGAAATTTCCAATTGAATAGTAGAAAAAAAACTCTGGTTATGGTATAAAATAAAAAAACAAGAGAAATTCTATAAAGTAATATTTTGAGTTCGTTTAATCTAAAAAAATGCATTTTTCGAATAAAATTTGAGCAAATATATATTTTAATGTTAAAAAAAAGTAAAACTAACTCAATTATTTCGTTCTTGAAATCAAAAACTAAAAAAGGTTCTAATAATTTCTAAAAACATATCTAAATAAATTAGAAAATGTTTATTTTAGTAACAAAATTTTCAACAATATGACAAAAATCACACGCATTTTTGAGTTTCCATACTACCAAAAAGAGCATTTCAACACATCAGATGCCTTAGTATCAAAAGTTAACGGCGAATGGATCAAAACCTCCGTAACAGAATACCTTGAAAAGGCAAATCAAATTTCTAGAGCTTTATTATCTATTGGTGTTCAAAAAAATGAAAAAATAGCCATTATTTCGACCAACAATCGAACGGAATGGAACATTATGGACATTGGTATTTTACAAACAGGCGCACAAACAGTACCCATTTATCCCACTATTTCTGAGGAAGATTATGCGTATATTCTAAATCATTCAGAGTCGGTGTATTGTTTTGTATCAGATATTGAAGTGTTCAATAAATGCAAAGCCATTCGTTCAACACTTCCTCACTTAAAAGAAATATATTCTTTCGAGGAAATTGAGGGATGCAAAAATTGGCAAGAATTACTTGCATTAGGTTCTAAACTAGACAATCATCAAGCAGTAGAAGATGCAAAAAACCAAGTACTAGCAACAGATTTGGCTACCATTATTTACACTTCGGGCACTACAGGAAGACCCAAAGGAGTCATGCTTTCGCATCAAAATATTGTTTCAAACGTTTTATCGAGTGCCCCACGAGTGCCCTTTGATGCTGGAAAATCGAAAGCCTTGAGTTTTCTTCCCATTTGTCATATTTTCGAACGTATGATTTTGTATTTGTATCAATATTATGGTGTGGCTATTTATTTTGCTGAAAGCATTGAAAAGATCAGCGATAATTTGAAAGAAGTCAAGCCAAATGTAATGACAGTTGTGCCTAGATTGTTAGAAAAAGTATATGATAAAATTTATGCCAAAGGAGCAGATTTGACGGGAATTAAGAAGAAACTCTTCTTTTGGGCGATTGATTTAGGACTCAAATATGAACCCTACGGTGCCAACGGTTGGTGGTATGAAACACAGTTGAAATTGGCAAGAAAACTAATTTTCAGCAAGTGGAAAGAAGGATTAGGAGGCGAATTAAACACGATGGTTTCTGGTAGTGCTGCTTTGCAGCCTCGTTTGTGTAGGGTTTTTGCAGCAGCAGGAATTCCGGTCATGGAAGGATATGGATTAACAGAAACTTCGCCTGTAATTACAGTGAATGACCAGCGCAATGGAGGTTTTAGAATTGGATGTGTTGGGAAAGTAATTGATGGTGTTGAATTAAAAATTGCCGAAGACGGAGAAATTTTATGTAAAGGACCCAACGTAATGATGGGTTATTACAAAGACGACGAAAAAACAAAAGAAGCACTTCAAAATGGATATTTTCATACAGGCGATATTGGTATTATTGATAAAGATGGCTTTTTAAAGATCACCGATAGAAAAAAGGAAATGTTCAAAACTTCTGGCGGCAAATATGTTGCTCCTCAATTGATTGAAAACGCGATGAAACAATCAAGATTTATCGAACAAATCATGGTGATTGGTGAAGGCGAAAAAATGCCTGCTGCTTTCATTCAATTAAATTTTGATTTTACAAAAGAATGGGCAAAAAGACACAAGTTAGAAAACATTACTTCTAATGAAGAGCTCATCAAGAATCCAAAAGTTATTGCACGTGTTCAAGAAGAAATCGATGCTCAAAACGAAAAATTCGGCAATTGGGAAAAAATCAAAAAATTTGAATTAACCCCAGATTTATGGACAATTGATGGTGGACATCTCACACCAACCATGAAACTTAAGCGAAAAATTGTTTTGGAAAAATACCGACATCTGTATCAGAAAATGTATGGTTAAAAAAAAAATCGCTCTTTCGAGCGATTTTTTTTTATTTAATAAATTCTATCTTTTGTGCTTCTTCTGTATTTACGCTATCTAAGAAACCTTGCTCATTCAT
>JBEILV010000084.1:0-12661 GCA_040379105.1 Flavobacterium sp. | reverse complement strand
TTCAATTGAGAATAACTTAATTATGGTTACTGAAAACATAAAAGAGTTTGAAAGAATTGAGAGAATAGAAATTGAAAATTGGGTAAAACGGTAAAACAATCCTACAAACAACGAATTTATGAACACAGGGGCAGGCTGAAACTCCACCATCAGCCCATCCATCTCATTTGCACCAATCTTTAAAACGACCCATTTTATTCAAAACCATAAAATTGGTAATACAGCATCAAGAACCAAAATATTTTGGAACTAGATTGTAACGAAAAGCAGGGCACGAGTAGATGGCTTGCGTCTTTAAAAACCTTTGTTAAGTTTAGTATTGCATTTTTATCAACCAGAAAATCAGCGCTATTAAACAATTTTCGATACTTTTGTCTGGAAAGTTTGTGCGGTTTTTCAATAGTTAACCTTTTATAACAATATGAAATACTTTTTTACACCCCTCTTTTTCCTCATTCCAATTTTTATTTTCTCACAGGATTTTGAAATCGCTAAACCCAAAGTGGAAGCGTTGAAAGCGGAAATCAAACGGACAAATTACACCAAAGACGCAATCTATTTATATTTGACTCAGAATTATGATTCGATTGCCCAAAAACAAGAAGAAATTTATTTCGATTTTCCCGACTATGGCATTTGCTCTTTTAGTCAAGACTTTAAAAATGGAATTAACTATTCGATACAAAAATGCAGAGAAGCTGGCGGAGTATCAATTTCTCTCGTTTTGCCAAAAACAAATAGACAAAGTTTGGTAAAATGGATAGAAGGGATTTTTGAAAGTTCACTAATGAATATTGAACACGGATGGAATGTTGATAAATCAAAATTTGGACCGACCGACAATGGGGCAGGATGCTATTTTGAAATAAAAGAAACTGACAAGAATACAATAGTAGAAAACTATTGCGGGTGTTAAAAAACAAAGCGGTTCAAATGTGAACAATGAAAATGGTAAGATTTGTGATTTAAAGAAAATAATAGACAAAGCGCTGCATTCGAGTTTTAAGGATTTTGAAGATGCTGTTCAATATTTTACTGCTTTACAATCTCACTGCTCAATAATTATAACAAGAAACGGAAAAGATTTTAAGAATTCTACAATTCCAACTATGACCGCCGAGGAATATTTGAGTAGCATTTTATAAAGCAAAAAGTATCAATCGAGTGGGTTGCCCTGCTAGAAACCAACCGCAAAAGCCTATCAAAAAAGGGCATCCATCTCATTCGCACCAATCTTTAAAACGACCAATTTTATTCTAAACTATCAAATTGGAAATACAGCATCAAGAACCAAAATGTTTTGGAACTAGATTTGAACGAAAAGCAAGGCTGGAACAGATGGCTTAAGTCATTAAAAACCTTTGTTAAGTTTGGTATTGCATTTTTATAATTCAGAAAATCCTTTTTAGCAACCAATTATTTGATACTTTTGTTTGGTTAGATGATGAAGATTTTAATCAATATCTGCTGATTTTTATCGGTAGGTAGGTTTGTGACGACATCATTCATAAAAAAAAGATGAAAATGGCATATTTCAACCTGTGTTTTCATCAAAAGAAAAATACTATTTAAAAATCATCATTAAAATGGAATTAAAAAATGAGTTGGGACATTGTACTTTTTAATTCAAAGCAGAAAATTGAATTAGTTTCAGAATTGGATGAAAACCAATTGGTAGCAACCGATTTTACTGGAATTTTGGAAAGCTCATTTAACCGAATAAATAAAGTCGAAAACCACCGAGAAATCATCGGTGCTGATTTTACGATTGATTTTTTCGGCTATGATGAACAATCAAGCAACATTATGCTTTCATTGTATGGAGAAAACGGACTTTTTGAATTGATTGCGTTGGCTAAAAAACATAACTGGCAGGTTTACGACTGTGGAATTGGAGAAATGATTGATTTGGAAAATCCAAGAAAAAACGGATTTGAAAATCATAGAAAATATGTTGAACAAATTCGCAATCAAAAATAAAAATATGTCGGAAATAGTTGAAAGCACTTACAAATTCTTAGTCGCTTTCTAAAATCAATAGGTAGGTATTTTAAAAGCTTAGCATTATATTCAAACTACTAATGAAGTGATAAACTATTACCAATAATTGTAAAATAGAAATCAATGAATAACATTTCGATCATTTTGATGCTTGTTGTTTGCATATCTTGTGCCGATAAAAGAACTGTTAACAAGACACCAAACGAAACGCTGCTGACATTCAATACAATAAAATCAAATACGTTGATGGACACAATTAATACCGACAAATTTTGGCAAGTTATAAATCATGCTGTAAAATTTTCAAATGACGATGACAATTTAAAAGAGCAAATCTTGATCGAAGAGTTAGTTAAACTTTCTCTTGAAGAAATAATAGATTTTGAATTTGCGTTTCATAAATGTGTCATTGACGCTGATGATTATAAATTAATGGCTGCAATGAAAATTATTGAAGGTTCTGTTTCTGATGATTCCTATTTGTATTTTCGTTGTTGGTTAATTGGACAAGGTAAAACAATCTATCATGAGACATTAAAGAATCCTGATTATTTGGCAAATATTGTAAAGGCTGGCAAAATTCACGAATTTGAAGACTTGATGTATGTTGCAACAAAAGCATATCAAGAAAAAACAGGTAAAAAAGAAGATGAAAGTTTTCCGAGGGACCTTGCATACAAAGCCGGTTTGGACTATGACTTTGGTGCACCTCCAACAAAAGGAACAGATTGGACAGAAAAAGATTTACCAACCTTACTGCCTGCACTTTACCATAAACTCAAATAAAAACCTACAAAAACGCTAACGAAACAATTTGTTTTTAAATTGGCTAATCTATCGATCATAACCTTACATTTGAAAGCTGATTGCGATAAATTTATTAAAAACACTGCGTTTTTATCAATTATAAAAACACAGTTTAAAACCTATTTTTCGATACTTTTGTTTGAAAGTTTGTTGAGTTTTTTAAAACAATTCCTCATTTTGATCGATATTCCGAAGACAATGCTCTTATGAAGACAGCAATAACAACACTATTTACAATTTTCTTGATAATTTCCTCCTACGGCAATGATGGGGTTTATTTGACCCGTGGCGGCATCATCTACCCGATAAAAGAGAGTAAAATTTCGCTCGACAAAGAAATTTTGTCATTCAGCGTTCAAGACAAAGTTTGTCGCGTTGACATTCTTTTCGAATTCAATAACCCAGAAACTGTCGAAAGAAAATTATTGATTGGTTTTCAAGCACCAACCGCAGTTGGAGATGTATCGGACAATATTTCCAATGCCAACCAAATTACCAATTTTAAAATTATAGCAAACGAACAAATATTGCCTTACAAATTAAAAGCCGCAGCATGTGAAGATTGCGAGCTTAAAGAACCAAAAGACTTTCATTTCTCGCAAGTTGAACCTGGGGTTTTTGTTTACCTTTTCGAATTGACATTCAAACCCGGCATCAACAAAATAAATCATAGTTACGCTTTTCCTGCAAGTTCAAACATAGAATTTGACCAATTTTACAACTATATCTTGACAACAGGGGCAAAGTGGGCAAGTGGAACCATTAAAAATTTGACCATAAATTTTGATTTAGGTGCCAACAAATATTTTTATGTGAATGATATTTTTGGGAAAAACTCCACTTGGTCAATTATTGGAAGTGGGAGAGTGACCAACAAGTCATTCGATAATAATGAAGACTTTTCCCGTATGGTCAGAATTCTGTCGGGCAATTTGCAAATAGAAGTTAAAGATTTTAAACCAGTAAAGAATATTGAATTTGGAATCATTTGCGAAAATTCAATGATTTCGCGACCAATGGATTTCAAAAAGTTAAAAGCGGGGCAAGTCTTTGATATTTGTGGTTTAATTCTTGGCAATGATGTAAAATACGCAAAAGAAACCTTGAAAATTTTAAGAAACACTGTGTATGCCCAACATGGATTTTCTTTTAACAATAAAGAATTACAAGACTATTTTTCTCAATTTGAATGGTACATTCCAGACCCCAACTTAACAATGGAACAAATCAAACTGACCGAAAAGGAGAAGCATTTTATAGAAGAAATATTAAAACAAGAAAAAGAATAGCAACTCTTCAATTCGTTTTTGCTTAAGAGATGTTGTCGTGATGCTACCAAGTTGCAGCGCAATGCTAAATGAAAACTTCAATAAAAACTACGATAGTTTTTCAATATCAAATAGATGAAAAAAATAAATTATTTAATATTCATTTTCGTTGGGTGCTTATCCTCTTGTAATTTTTCTGAAAAGAAAGCAAGTTCTGACTCCTCAGCTTCAAACACAAGCAACAAAGAATCAAAAAGTATTTCGGTCAAAGAGATGGAATATTTAAAATTCCGCAATGACTTTGTCAAGTATTTTAAAAATGCAATTAAAAACAAACACGGTTGGGATAAAATTTACGACCAAAACAATGACTCACTTTTGGTTTTGGAAAAAATGCTGAAAGAAGTTCTAAAAGAAGCTCAAGCCGAAAACCTTACAGAAAAAGGTAAAATCAGTTTAGAAACGCTGTTGGACGAACAAGGTTTTGGAATGCTCGACGGTATTGTTTTGAACAACAACCATCCAAATGCTTCGAAAATTTTTGTAACCTCCAAACGGTTATTTTTTGATTATTTCAAATCTGAAAAAATCTATTCTTTAGATCAATTAAATCCAGAAATGTTGGGTTCTATTTTTGGTTCAATAATTTCTGAGGCAAGCACTACTATTTTTTATTCAGAAAAGCTTGATTCAGAAAAATATCCCGTTGTTTATGGAAGTATTGGAACAGTTTCACAAGACATGGGTCGTTTTCCGCCCGATCAAATTTTTATTCTTGTTGCAAACGAAGCATATATTTTCATGATACAAAAACCTCTTGTCGCTCCAATCAAAGAAAATATCCAATGCCAAACTTTATATGACAGTATTTTTATGAATGCACAAAAACATTTTGCAACATACCAATCATCTGATTTAAAAGACAAAGCGGCCCTAGATAAATGCTTTGAATTAGAAGAAAGTGCTTGGCGTAATTACTTTGAATGCTACCGTAAACATTTTAAAACAGACCTTCAGTTCGATGATGTGTTTGATCAAATTGAAAAAGCAGTAAAAGATTTTGAAAAACAAAAATGATAATCAAAAGCACATTTTTAGCGGTTTATAAACTAGAAAAACAACGTTTTAATTCAATATTTTGATATTTTTGTTTAATATATGATGGATTTTCAATGTTTGACTTATACATTTGGCAATCAATCGACCAATTCAAACAGACAGAACAATAAAATAATCTTTATGAAGTTGATATTGATATTTTCATTAGCAATTTGTTTTATATTTTGCATTCAAGAGAAAAAACCAAAAAATCCTACTTTCTTATCTGTTGAAAATAATGACACGATCATTATTAAGCAAAAAAATACTTTAAACAAATCTTATGAAGTTGGTTTTATATCAAAATCGTATTCATATTTTTGGTTAGTAGGTAAAGACACTTTAGATTTTTCAGTAAATATTACAGAATTTGAAAAAGACAGCACGCTTCATTTGTCTATAAATCACCGTAAACCATTTACTTTTACCTCTTCATTGACAAAAATAAACGAATGTTTGCCTTATGTGAGAGAAGATTTTAACTTAATAAAACTCAAATCACTTTTTTTTAACAATCCTTTTTTTTATTTGGATTTAGGCAAGGAACTTTCAATAGCGTACGAAAATCAATTCGAACGGAAAAATATTAGTTATGAAAAACTAAACCAGTTTCTTTTAAAATCAAACTTGAACAAACAACTTGACAACTTTGTAAGTCCTTTAAACAAGAAAATAATCAAGTATAGTATTGAAAAATTTCATTTAACTGATAAAAAACATATTGGTAATGGCTTACCAAATGTTGACTTAGCGGATTACCCTGAATTTGTTATGAACGGTATGGGACTTTATATGCAATTGGAAAACATTAGATAAAAATGACAATTTTAACCAATAGTTAAGAAGATTTCCTGTTAAAAATTAATGGTTAAACTTAAATGACCCTACTATTCAACTTTTAATATCAATTCATTTTTTGAGTCAAAATGACCAACAAAAAAGAATCGACTGATAGAATTTAAAAATTCACAAATCAAAGTAAGCTGTATCCAATTCGAATATCAAGATTCATCAATTCTTATTTTACCCTTAAAAAAATGGGTTTCTGTTTTTTATTGATTCGAAATGCATAACTTCGCTTTGATGAATCAAAATACACAAATTATTATCGTTGGGGGCGGTTTGGCGGGATTGACGGCTGCTTTGCACTTGCTGAAAAATAACTGCCAAGTGTTGCTGATCGAAAAGCAAACCTATCCAAAACACAAGGTTTGTGGCGAGTTTATTTCCAATGAAATTCTTCCTTATCTCAATTATTTGGATGTAGATATTGAATCATTGCAACCCACACACATCTCAAAAACAAGCATTTCCACCCACAATGGTGACCAAATTTCGTCAGATTTGTCCATGGGCGGTTTTGGCGTCAGTCGGTTTGCGTTGGATTTTTATTTATACAAAGAAATGATCCTCAAAGGGGGAGTTGTAGCGCATGCCACGGTGCAAAACATTGTTTTCGAAAATGACGAGTTCACTGTGCAAACCACCGAAAATCAATATTTTAAATCAAAAATCGTACTGGGTTCTTTCGGAAAAAGGTCTTCGTTGGATTTGCAAATGAAACGTTCTTTTATTCAAAAAAAATCGCCTTGGTTGGCAGTCAAAGCACATTATCATTTGCCTTTCGACAATGATTTAGTGGAATTGCACAATTTTAATGGCGGTTATTGCGGGGTTTCAAAAGTTGAAAATAATATGGTAAATATTTGCTATTTAGTGCAATACGAAGTGTTTAAACAATACAAAAACATCGAAACTTTCCAAAAAAGTGTCTTTGCCGAAAATTCGAAGTTAAATGCCATTTTTGAACAAGCAACTTTGGTTTTTGAAAAACCGCTTACCATCAGTCAGATTTCGTTTGAACAAAAAACACAAGTCGAAAACCATGTTTTGATGCTCGGCGACACTGCCGGTTTGATTCATCCTTTGTGTGGCAACGGCATGGCAATGGCGATTCACAGTGCCAAAATTGCCAGCGAATTGTGTTTGGATTTTCTACAAAATAAAATCAACCGCGCCACCTTCGAAAATGAATACAAACACCGTTGGAACCACGCTTTCAAATCTCGATTGCGCATGGGAAAATGGCTTTCTAAAATATTGTTAAACAAACGTTTGTCTCGAATTTTATTTCAAATTCTATTGCAATTTCCCGCAGGATTAGATTTGATTATTCGAAAAACACACGGAAAAAAATTGGGCGTATGATGTCAACTAAACACAGAAATGAAGCCCAAGAAATCATGGACGATTTCGATTTGGCGGGCAGCGAATTGCAAGACGCACTCGATAAAATTGCGAAAATAAACCAATTGCTAGGCGGAAACCAACTGACTTTAAATTGTTTAAAATCGTTGCTTCAAAACCACGACAAATCAGTCGAAATCACGGTTTTGGATGTTGGGTGCGGCAATGGCGACATGTTGCGATACCTTTCAAAATTTGCACAACAAAATGGTTTTGCGATGAAATTTATTGGCGTCGATGCGAATGATTTTACCATTAATTATGCAAAAAAGATTTCTCAAAACCATCCTAAAATTGAGTATCTTACCCAAGATATTTTTAGTCCAACTTTCAGGGCAATCAATTTCGATGTTGTTATTTGCACCTTGACTTTACATCATTTTACAACCGACGAAATTTCAGATTTGATGGAACATTTTTCGCAAAAAGCAACCATTGGTTTCGTAATCAATGATTTGCATCGAAGTAAAATGGCGTATCGACTTTTTCAGTTGTTGTGTGTTGTTTTTCAACTAAATAAAATGTCGAAAGAAGATGGACTGTTGTCTATTCTAAAAGGATTTAAAAAGCAAGAGTTAGTCGATTTTTCAAAAAAATTGCCACAAATGCAACATCAAATTCAATGGAAATGGGCTTTTAGATACCAATGGATTGGAAAAAAAAATGAATACAAAAATTAAATAATATGCCTGTAAAAATCGTAACTGTTTCAAAATCATTGCCTCAATACGCTCGAAAAACAGATGAAATCATTCCTTATCTCGAAGCGTGGTTGTCGGGGCAAGAAGATCGTTTTGTGCGAAAAGTGAAAAAGATTTTCGAAGGCGCACAAGTCGATCAACGGTTTTCAATCATGCATCCAGACGAAGTTTTTTCGAAAACCTCTTTCGAAGAACGCAATCAAATTTATGCCCGTGAAAGCATAAAACTTGGCAAAGAAGTCCTTGAAAAAGCCATCAATCAAGCAGGCTGGCAACCCCAAGATTTAGATTATATCATCACCGTGAGTTGCACAGGCATCATGATTCCGTCTTTGGATGCGTATTTGATCAATTTACTCAATTTAAAACAAGACATCGTTCGCTTGCCTGTCACTGAAATGGGTTGTGTCGGCGGTATTTCGGGATTGATTTACGCTAAGAATTTTCTGGCGGCCAATCCCAACAAAAGAGCTGCCGTGATTGCTGTGGAAAGTCCAACGGCAACGCTGCAACTCGACGATTTTTCGATGGCAAACATGGTCAGTGCAGCCATTTTTGGCGATGGTGCGGCTTGTGTTTTGCTTTCGTCTTTTGAAAATGACAAAGGACCTGAAATCATTGCCGAATCGATGTATCATTTCTACAACGAAGAGAAAATGATGGGTTTCGAATTGACCAACAGCGGTTTGAAAATGGTTTTAGACATTGAAGTACCCGAAACCATCGCAGCCCATTTTGAAAACATCATTCATCCTTTTTTGGCTAAAAATGAATTAGCTATAGAAAGTATCAACCATTTGATTTTTCATCCGGGTGGCAAAAAAATAGTAAAAACAGTGGAAGAATTGTTTTTGAATTCAGGTAAAAACATCGACGATACGAAAGAGGTTTTACGTCAATATGGCAACATGTCGAGCGCCACGGTTTTATTTGTTTTAGAACGATTTATGAACAAAAATCCACATCCTAACGACCTCGGATTGATGCTCAGTTTTGGTCCAGGATTCACGGCGCAACAAATTTTAGTACGATGGTAAAAGAATTCGAAAATCAATGGGCACTCATTCTGGGCGGCAGCAGCGGCTTAGGTTTGGCAACTGCAAAAAAGTTGGCAAACCATGGCATGAATTTACTGATTGTGCATCGAAATGGGCGAGAGGAAATGGAAGAAATCAATCCGCTTTTTGAAGATTTAAGATCAAATAATGTAATAGTCAAAAGCTTTAATTTAGACTTTTTAAATAATTTAAAATCAGAAGATTGTATTCAAGAAATAAAAACTATTTTATCAGAAAATGAAAAGATCAATGTTTTGGTGCATAGCATTGCAAAAGGAGCTTTAAAACCGCTTTCTGGCAATCAAAAATTACAAGTAGAAGATTTAAAAATCACAATCGAAGCGATGTGTTTTAGTTTGTATCAATGGGCAAGCCGTTTGATTGATGCACAATTATTTGCAACCGATGCAAGGATTATTGCTTTCACGAGCGAAGGAAGTCAGAAACCAATGGCGCATTATGCAGCCGTTTCGATGGCGAAAGCCTCATTGGAAGCGTTGGTGCGTTCGATGGCGGTTGAATGGGCACATTTGGGCATCAGATCCAACGCCATTCAAGCAGGAGTAACCGATACAAAAGCATTGCGAATGATTTCGAATGTAGAAAAAATCATTGCCTTTTCAGAAAAAAGAAATCCGCAAAAGCGATTAACAACGCCAGAAGATGTTGCAAATGCCACGTATCTTTTGTGCAAGAAAGAAGCTGCTTGGATTAACGGAGTAGTTTTGAAAGTGGACGGAGGCGAATCTTTACAATAAAACAATGGAAATCAACGAAATCATTTCATTTTTGCCTTATCAAAAACCATTTTTGTTTGTGGACGAAATCACTTTTGCGGACGAACAATCCATTGAAGGTCATTTCACTTTTTCAGAACATTTGTCTTTTTACGAAGGTCATTTCAAAAACCAGCCCGTGACGCCCGGAGTCATTTTGATAGAAACCATGGCACAAATCGGTTTGGTAAGTTTCGGAATTTATTTAAATGGCAATGCAGTTGAAAATCAAAACATTGCTTTCACTGCCGCCAATGTTGAATTTCTAAAACCCGTTTTTCCCAATGAAAAAGTAGTGGTTAAGTCTGAAAAAGTTTATTTTAGATTCGGAAAATTACGCTGTCAAATCAAGATGTACAATATTGAAAATGAAGTGGTTTGCAAAGGACTTATGGATGGAATGATGTTTTTGAAAAAGGTGTGAATTTTAAAAAAGCTTGAATCAAAACAAAGGAAACGGGAGCATAAATTTTTATTTTTTTGTACTTTGCAACATTATTATAGAATTAAAGTTAGATGATGAAATTAAAAGAGAAAATATCGCTCGATAAAGTATTTGAAAAAGAATACAAACAAAAACTAGCTGAACTCGAAAGCAACAAAGAAGCGGTGATTACTCATTTTTTACATAATAATAAAAATGGCGTTTCACATTTTTTTAAAAAAGACGCTGTAAAATACACCCAAGAAATTTTACAAGATGAATATCCAAAAGAAGAAATTTCTAGTCTTGTTGCAGAAGAAGCGTTACAATATGGAATTTTTGACACTTTTGAAGTGCCGTTTCCGCCAGTAAAAAATCCTAAATTTAAGTTTATTGACCTCTTTGCGGGGATTGGCGGTTTCCGTTTGGCGATGCAAAATCTTGGTGGTAAATGTGTTTTTACAAGCGAATGGGACAAAGAAGCGAAGAAAACCTATAAAGCAAATTTTGGTGAAAGACCTTTCGGCGACATTACCAAAGAAGAAACAAAAGCATTTATCCCTGATAATTTCGATTTGCTTTGTGCAGGTTTTCCATGTCAAGCATTTTCAATTGCTGGCAAACGTGGCGGATTTGAAGATACAAGAGGAACATTGTTTTTCGATGTTGCCGAAATAATAAAAAGAAAACAACCAAAAGCCATTTTTTTGGAAAATGTAAAGGGATTAACCACACATGATAACGGCAAAACATTGCAAATAATTTTGAATACTTTAGAAGAACTTAATTACACAGTTTTTACTAAAATTATTAATGCAAAAGATTTTGGAGTTCCACAAGTAAGAGAAAGGATTTTTATTATTGGTTTCCATAACGAAAAAGTTGATAAAATTCAAAATTTTGAATTTCCTAAATTAGAAAATGAAGAAGTTTTCGTAAATGATTTTATTGAAAACAATGTCATTGGATATGATATTTCAAAGCATTTACAAGAAAAATATTTATTTAAAAAAAATGACGGAAAACCGCAAATCATCGATAAAAATTCTAAAATACAAGTCAAAACATTAGTTTCGAGCTATCACAAAATACAAAGATTGACAGGAACGTTTGTCAAAGATGGTGTAACAGGTTTAAGGCTTTTATCAATCAACGAATGTAAGTCGATTATGGGTTTTCCAAATCAATTTATTGTTCCTGTTTCTAGAACTCAGGCTTATAGACAATTTGGCAATTCTGTTGCTGTTCCAGCCGTTCAAGCAACAGCATCGGAAATTTTAAAATTAATCAATAAACTATAATGGGAAAATTAAACGATTTAAGTATCACAATTGGAAGAGATAACAAAGCTGAAGTAGTTTTTGATAGTTTATTTCCTAATTTTTTAGAAGTAAAATACGAAAAACCAAGCGAGTATATTCGGAAGTATTGGGACGCTTTTTTGTTGCATCCAGAAAGAAACAATAATTTAAATGGAAAAGTATTTGAATATATTTTAGCTACTCTTTGTGTGAGAGAAGGCATTTTGCCAATTTATATGAGTGCAAAAGTCGCTTTTGTTCCTAATGTAATTTATGACTTAATGTTTTATACCACTGAACGTGGACCAATTTGTTGGAGTGTGAAAACAAGTTTGAGAGAAAGATATAAACAAGCAGATTTAGAGGCAATTGCTTTAAAATATGTTCATAGAAAAGCGTTGAGCTATTTAATAACACTTGAAGAAAATGAAGCAAGAAGTGTTAAAGCAAAAATTAAAAGTGGCGATGTAATTGGGCTTGATGATGTGATTGTTGCAACATCAGAGGATTTTAATCAACTAATTTTTGAGTTAAAAGAGTTCCAATTTTCGGAACCGCCTACTGTGAAAGTTATTGAGAGTAATCAAATTATAACTGAAAATAAAGTTAACAGTATAAAATAATGACGAAAAGTAATAATTGGACGAGAGAGGAAACGATTGTTGCTTTTAATGTTTATTGTAAAGTACCATTCAAAAGTAGCAGTAAAACCAACCCAACGATTATAAAATATGCTAATATAATTGGAAGAAGTCCCTCAGCTTTGAATATGAAGGTTGGAAACTTTGGAAGGCTTGATTCCGAACTAAAAAAGCAAGGAATAGTTGGATTGGGAAATGGGAGCAAACTTGATGAAATTATTTGGAATGAATTTAATGGAAATTGGGAAAAATTAGTTTATTATTCTATGCTTCATGGTGGAGATAGTGATACTGTTGGTGCTATTGCTGGAGGATTTTATGGAGCTATTTATAGCTCCA
>JBEILV010000083.1:0-12873 GCA_040379105.1 Flavobacterium sp. | reverse complement strand
AATGCTCGTATTAAACAATATTAGATGCAAACTTATAAGCAGGGTTTTTGCTGTTGTGAAAAGAGAAACACCATATATTAATACTTATAAATTTGCATCATAAATTTAACATTTTTTACTTGTTTTTTGTCATAGAATGCGAAATAATAAAAACATCAAAGCAACTTCCAAAGAGTTGCTTTTGTTCTAACAGCTGTTTGCAGAAAATCAAAGATTCAATCAAAAAAGCGTTTCAACTGAGTTTAATTTTTTTTTTAAAACCACTTTTACAATAGGTTTTATACAAATTGATCAATTCTTTCGGAAAATGGCATTTCTGGTTACTTGCTTGATGGCGCATTTGAAAAATTTTATCTCAATAACCCTTTTTTATAATGGCGCTCCAGCGGCGTTTGTAAAATCTTATCATGTATGGAAACCATTTTATCTACTTTCGTTTAAACAAGCGAGCAATTGTTTTTCCAATTTCATCTAGTTTTTCTAAAGGCTCCATAAATGTGGCATTTTTCAAATCAATGCTCGTATCTTCTGTAACTCCAGCTTGCATCGGATAAATAAGAATGTAGCTCGTGTTTTTGAAATATTTATTCAAATAGGAAGACATTTTTGTCATATTGCTATGGTACGATGGTTTGTCTTTTCTACTCAAAACAATGATCAGGTTGTCGTCTTCTTGAAAATTTCTTGCGAGGATTAAGAAATCATCCCAATCATTAAAATCTTCAAAATCGCACGCAATGGGATGTTTGATGTGAATTTCTTTGATCAGTTTTAGCGTTTCTTTATGTGCGTAGAACAACAATTTGGCACCCGAATTGCGGGCGATGTTCCAAACTTTGATTAACCAAAAAGGAAAACCAATTTCTTTTTCGGCGTTTTCGGGCACAATAATAATGTGTCTTTTGATGGTGCCAAAAGGTTGTGCGGGTTTGTAAATAAGCGTTGTGGTATTGCATTTTGTCAAAATTCCTTCGGTTAAATTCCCAAAGAAAGAGTCAGAAATCCCTTTGTTGATGTGCAATCCAAGAATCAAATCGGTAATTTTATGTTCTTTGACCACACTCGAAATACCGTTCACAATGTTGAGGTCGTATCGAAGCAATTCATGCAACAAATTATCTGTGGCGGCAGCAGTAATAGCGGCTTTGCTCAATATTTTTTTGGCTTGTTTGTCTGCCGAACCGCTTACAGTATTGTTGTCGATGATGTTTAAAGCATACAATCCATCTTTGTTTTTCTTGGATTTAATCGTGACTCCCAAATTGATCAATTCGTCTGTAGTATCAAGATTGTTGATGGGGATTAAAATCTTTTCTTCGTTTTCTTCGTCTTCATGCTCGCTATCCGTATTGTCTAGAAGTGCAATGTTTTTCGCTCCTTTTTGTGCTACAAACGAAGCAATGGTGCACGTGAAAAGAATCATCAAAATAGTGCCATTCAACACGGTTTCGTCTAAGAGTCGAATTGGTTCGCCCGCAGCATCCGTGCCCGTGATGATGTTGTAACCCACCAAAACCGCAGCTAACGTTGCTGCCGCTTGTGCGTTACTCAAACCAAAAATCAACCGTCGTTCGTCGGCTGAAAATTTGAAAGTTTTTTGTGTGAGCCAAGCTGCTAAAAATTTAGCCATCGTAGCCACAACAATCATGATGCCCGCTACTTTAATGGTTTCGAGGTTCTTGAAAAAAGCGCGATAATCAATCAACATCCCGACTCCAATCAGGAAAAAGGGGATAAAAATGGCATTTCCTACAAATTCTACACGGTTCATCAAAGGCGATGTGTGCGGAATCAATCGGTTGAGTGCCAAACCAGCTAAAAACGCACCAATAATGGCTTCAATGCCCGCCATTTCTGCCAAAACAGCTCCCAAATAAACCATCACCAACACGAAGATGTATTGCGAAACGTTGTCGTCGAATCTTTTGAAAAACCATCTGCCAATGATCGGGAAAACGAGCATCACAATCAGTCCAAAAATAACAATCGAAACGGACAATCGCACCCAAAACTCTGTGTTAACTTCGCCAGTCGTCATGCCAACAATCACAGCAAGAACTAAAAGTGCTAATGTATCTGTGATCAATGTGCCGCCCACCGTGATGTTGACCGCTTTGTTTTTTGCAACTCCCATTTTACTAATCAATGGATAGGCAATCAATGTGTGCGAAGCGAACATACTTGCCAATAAAACAGAAGTGGGTATTGAAAATTCGAGGAGATAAATGCCAGCCAAAACTCCCAAAACCATCGGAATGATGAAAGTGTACATCCCGAAAACCAAGCTTTTTTTGCTATTTTTCTTAAAATCGGCCAAATCTATTTCCAAACCTGCCAAGAACATAATGTAGAGCAAACCTGCCGTTCCCGAAAGGATGATGCTGCTGTCTCTTTCCATCAAATTAATGCCATTCGGACCAATCACAGCTCCTGCAATAATCAAACCTAACAAATGCGGAATTTTGATTTTGTTCAAAATGATGGGAGCAAACAAAATAATGACCAAAATCAGTAAAAATTTAAGCACCGGATTGGTCAGTGGCAATGTAGTTTCAAAAATATTGAGGAGGAGCATAAGCAAACTTGTTTTTCAGATTTGATTGACTTTTTTCAAAAAACCGTACAATGATTTTGTGATTTTTGCACAAATTTATGTGTTTTTTTCATTGTTCGACGCCGGCGTTAAAATCAATCGTAAAGAACTGTCTTTTGTGAAATAGCTCCAAGCCCAATTAAGGAAAATAAACAATTTATTTCTTACGGAAAGAATGAGCATTAAATGCAAAAACATCCAAATCAACCAAGCGAAATAGCCTTTAAATTGGAAAAAGGGCAAATCAACCACTGCTTTTTTTCTGCCAATGGTCGCCATGGTGCCCAAATCCTTGTATTCGTATTCTAATAACGGTTCTTTTTTGACCATTTTAGAAAAGTTTTTAGCTAACAATTTAGCTTGATTAATCGCCACGTTCGCCACTTGCGGATGTCCTTTCGGGAAATTGGGAGTTTCCATCAATGCGATATCGCCCAACGCATAAATATTGTCGCAACCTTTCACAAGATTATGTCGATTGACAACAATGCGGTTGTTGGCCACCCAATTTTCTTCTGGAAAGCCACCAATTTTATTACCAATGACTCCAGCAGCCCAAATTAGAGTGGAAGTAGGTAGTGTTTCGCCGTTAGAAAGTACAGCAAATTTCGAGTCGTAACTTTTTACAATTGTTTCGGTCATCACTTTTACTCCGAGTTCTTCAAGGTAATCACGAGAAGATTTTTTTGCCAAATCACTCATGTTGTTCAGCGTGTTTTTACTGCCTTCAATCAAATAGACCGATAGTTTTGAGAAATCAATCCGAGGATAATCTTTCGGTAAAATATCTCTTTTGATTTCTGCAAAAGCTCCTGCCAATTCAACGCCTGTGGGCCCTGCACCCACAATCACGATGTTAAAAAGATGCTTTTTTTCGTCTTCACTTGCATAAAGAATTCTTTCAAAAACACCAATGATGTGGTTTCGAATCGCAATGGCATCATAAGTAGTTTTTAAAGTCAGCGCGTTGGCTTCAATGGACGCATTGTTGAAAAAATTGGACTTGCAGCCTGTTGCCACCACCAAGTAATCATAATCAAAACTGCCTACTTTCGTTTCGATTTTGTTTTCAGCAGCAAGCACTTTGGTCACTTCTGTCATTCGAATTTGAATGGAGGTTCGGGTGTTAAAAACGTGTCGTAATGGAAATGAAATGCTCGAAGGCTCAATACTCGAAGTCGCTACTTGGTAAAACAGTGGTTGAAACTGATGGTGATTCAACCGATCGATGAGCAAAATATCAAACACTTTTTTGTCAATATTTTTGACGAATTGCAAACCTGCAAATCCGCCACCTACCACAACAATTTTCTTTTTCATATCAATTTATTTTATCATTAAAAAAAAGTTCGTTTTTGATGTAAAAAGGTTATTTTATATTTAATCTAAATAAAGTTCAAAAGTAGTCTTTCCAAAAGTTGTTAATGATTTCAGGGGTTCTTTTTTTACAACATTTTAACGTAATAGGTTCTAAGTTTTTTCTTTCGCAAAAGATTCTATGTTATTGAATTTTTATATCATTAAATTTTCTTGAAAAAATATAATAACTTAGAATTTCAAGATTTTTTTGTGAAACTGTAGTTTTTAATTATATAGAAACAGTACGTTTTATTAGAGATAGTCAAGAACCGTTTCTTTTTTTGTGATATTCTCTTCTTTTATTGTTTTATACTATTTTTTTTATACTATTTTTGGATGCTTTTTAAAGATAATTGATTTTTAAAGCGATTATTTAAATGACGAAACTTGATAACTTTTAATTGTTAATTAAATGAAGAATATTCTAAATGTTTTAACTTTTATTTTTTTTTGTTTTTAGTGCCAACGCACAGACCAATTCTATTAAAATCGATTCAATCAGAGGCGATGAAACCTATTTAACTTTAAAAATTGAGCAATTCGATTTTAAAGATGTTGAGACACAATCGGGTCTTCAAAAAACAATTACAGCCTCCAATTTATCTGCCATGATGAAAGCAGATGCGCCTGATCTACCAAAATTGGCAACGGCTTTGATCATTCCAGATCAAGCTTTGATGGAATTCGAAATTTTAAACAGTACTTTTCTCGATTATCCCGAAGTTGTCATTGCACCTTCCAAAGGAAATTTATCACGTCAAGTCAACCCAAGCACAGTGCCTTTCAAATATGGAAGAGCTTATGAAACCGACGCTTTCTACCCAAATCAACTAGCGCAATTTGACAGTCCCTACATTTTGAGGGATGTCAGAGGACAAAACTTGCAATTATTTCCATTTCAATACAATCCTGTGACTAAAGTATTGAGGGTTTATAATGAAATTAAAATCAGGGTTTTCACTACATCAAACGGTGGCGAAAACAAGTTCACTAGAACCAAAACAATCAACCTATCAACAGCGATTTTAATCAATTGTATCAAAAACAATTTTTGAATTATCAAAGTTTAAGCATCAATGAAGCTCCTTTAACAGAAGAAGGCAACATGCTTGTGATTTGTTATGATGAATGGACATCAGCCATGCAACCTTTCGTGAATTGGAAAAACACCATCGGACGAAACACTACCATGGTCAGCGTGACAGAAGCAGGTGGAAGTGCTCAAAACATAAAAAACTACGTCACCAATTTTTATAACACCAACGGATTGACTTATTTACTTTTGGTGGGCGATGCCACGCAAGTACCAACCAATTTGAGTCCAGATTTGGGTGGTCATTCCGACAATGCGTATGCTTATTTATTGGGCGACGACCATTATCAAGAATTTATCGTGGGTCGATTTTCTGCCGAAAACCTGCAACACGTCAATACCCAAGTCAATCGTACGATTGAATATGAAATGGGCAACAACATGAATCAAAATTGGCTCAAAACCATCCTTTCTGTGGCTTCGCAAGAAGGACCAGGCGATGACAATGAACTTGATTTTGAACATTCAAGAAACATTCAAACGGATTTAGTAGGTTTTACTTACGATGCACCAGCTTTCGAGCTTTTTGAAGGTTCGCAAGGTGGTTTTGATGCACCAGGGTTTCCAGTGCCCGCTCAAGCAGCAACGGCTTTAAACAGTGGAGTTGGAATTGTCAATTATACAGGTCATGGCTATGAGTTTGGGTGGGCCACGAGTGAATTTTCGAATGATGATATTGCCAATTTGAACAATAAAAACAAGTTGCCGTTTATTTTCTCTGTGGCTTGTGTCAATGGCGATTTTGTTGGAAAAACATGCTTTGCTGAAGCTTGGTTGCGTGCAGAAAAAGATGGCGAACCTACGGGTGCAGTAGCCATTATTGCTTCGACCATCAATCAGTCTTGGTCTCCACCGATGATTGGTCAAGACGAAATGAACGATATTATTGTAGGAACTTCCACTATCGGAAGTCGAAAAACTTTTGGTGGCATTGCCGTGAATGGTTTTTTTAAAATGAACCTCGAATCTTCAGATTTTGCCATGACCGACACTTGGACTTGTTTTGGCGATCCATCTTTGTTGATTCGAACGGACAATCCAACTGCAATGACTGTCAACCATCCGAGTTCGGTGGTTCCATCAGCAACTACTTTTCCTGTCAACTGCAATTTTGAAGGCGCATTGGCAACGATTTCTTTCAACGGTCAAATCATCGGAACTGCAACAGTCATCAACGGTGTGGCTCAAATTCCTGTAACTGGTTTGTTGCCTGGGCAAATCCTCACGATTGCGATTATTGGTTTCAATAAAATCACTTATCTGTCTGAAATAACCGTCATCAGCCCAACGGGTGCTTATTTAGTTGTCAATTCATACACGAACACTATTGATTACGGTTCGACAGCCAATATGAATTTGAATCTTAAAAATTTAGGTGTAAACGATGCAACCAATGCCAAAGCCACCGTAACAAGTGTCAATAGTGCATTAATTGTTAATAATACTGATTTTACGTTTGGCAATATCAACGCTGGATCAATCAGTGCAACAAGCGGCGATGCGCACACCATTACAGTAAGTAATAATGTGCCAGATCAAACGACTTTCCAAGTGAATGTTACGATGACAGACAGTGCGAACCAAACCACTGTTGAAACAAAAAACATCCTTGTGAACGCCCCCGAATTTTCGATTTTAACCCTTTCGGTAGATGATGCAACTGGCGATAACAACGGAAGATTAGATCCTAATGAAACCGCTAATCTTGTCATTCAAAGTAAAAATGTGGGGCATGCCGACGTAGACAATGTGTTGAGTACTCTTTTGGAAAACAGTCCTTATTTAACCATAAATAGCGCAACGACTTCTCCAACTGATTTAGATGAAAATGAAACAAAAAACTTTATTTTTAATGTCACTGCCGATGCTTCCACGCCTGCAGGAACTTTGGTTTCGTTGCAAAATACGATTGCGGGTGGTGTGAGTGGACAGTATGGCAACACGAAAAATTTCGAAATCGTTATTGGTTTTATTCCTTCCTATTGCGACGCTTTTGGTTTAGAAACTTCCGACGAATTTATTCAAAATGTACAAGTGGGCAGCATCAACAATACTTCTCAACAAGGACCAAGCTATTCCGATTTTACAAATCTTTCCACCGTCGTAATGAAAGGACAAACGTATCCAATCACGATTGTCAATGGCGAACATTGGGAGGGCGATCAAATGGGTTGTTGGGTAGATTGGAACTATGATGGCGATTTCCTCGATGCCAACGAAACAATTGCTATTGTTTACAACGACAATTTTAACGGAACAGGCACAGGTTTAGGTGAAATTACGGTGCCAATGAATGCAGTTTCAGGTAATTTACGATTGAGAGTTCGTTTGCAATATCAAGGCAATACCCAAAGCTGTGGCGAAACTTCCTACGGCGAAGTGGAAGATTATACACTGAATGTGCAAAGCATCTTGAGCAATGATAATTTTGAAAAATTGATTGGTATTTATCCCAATCCAACCAACGGTAGATTTACCATCAGTACCAACGAAATTGATTTCGAAAACGCTCGATTTGAGGTGTACAATGCCATCGGACAAAAAATTGTATCACAGCCATTGACTTCAAACAGGTCACTCATTCAAATTGAAGGTGCCGAAGGTTTATACTTCGTAAAAGTTTATGCGAATGATTTAGTCGCAGTTAAAAAACTGACTTTGAAAAATTAATCATTCCTTTTAAAACATTTTCTGATAAAAAAACCGCGATGTAATTGACATTGCGGTTTTTTTTGTTTTTTAAAATAGATCAATTTTCGCTCTATTTGTTACAATTTTTATAGTCTTGTACACATTCATTGACATAAAATGAATAGGAAAAACAATTGCTAACCTAATGAGATTCGTAAAAGAAGTTTAGCAGCATTAATTCTTCACGCCTTGCAATTGCACTGAATAGTTTGCTAAACCCCCGCCCGTGATGCTCAATGTTCCTGAATAACTTCCCGTTGTGGTCGGTGTAAAAATGAGCGGAATTATTTTTCCGTTATTGGCTTCATTCACAGAAATTTGTGAGACGTTGGTCGAAAATCCTGTGCCAGAAACGGTGACTGTCAAAGTGCCTGTGATGTTACTGGTTTTGATATTGATTTGCTTGGTGGCAGTCGTCGAAACACTCCCGAAGTTCAATTGACTTCCTGCACTGATAACATTTACAACCAGAGGTTCAACGGCCGCTGTATTGAAAAGCGTAGTAAAACTCTGTTGACTACTGTAAGAAGTGCCCGCTTGATTCGTGGCAAAACTCTTAAAATAATAAGTGAAATTTGAAGATAAATTTGTCAGATTGGCGGTAAATGTGCCCGTGTTAACGGGAGTAGTGGAGAGGAGCGTACCGCTGCCATTGGCAAAGCCATCCACCGTGCTGTAATAAAACCCAAGTTGAGAAATAGTGCCTCCACCCGCATTCGAAATGGCAGCAGACAAAGTCGCACTATTGATGGTAATCGAACTAGAAGTTGTGTTCGTTATGGTTGCCAACACAATCGGTGGTCCGTTTACATAGAAAAGTTGGTTGGTCATATTGCCCCAAATGTATTCTTCAAGCTCAGGAAAATCAATAAATGGGTTGCGGTTGTTTTGTTTCAAATAGACGGCATTGTTTCTTGCGATTTCCTTGGCACTCACAGGGTCGTTTCTGCTCCATTCCAAAAATAGATTTTTTCCATACGCAGTCAAACCGAGGTTCTGAGTTCCAAAAACACCATTGCCCCAATTGGCGCAAATATCGGCGTAGCGCGTTGCCATGTAGAAATAGGTGCGTGCCAAATCGCCTTTGTATTCATCTGCAGGTTCGAAAACAGTGCCCGAATAACCAACAAAAACATTGGCACCCAATTTACTTCCGTTGTTGCTTGTATAAGTAGCTGTATTCACTTCCCCGTAAGGGTAATTGCTTCGTATTTGATTGACTTTTCCATCGGTGGGATAAACGTTGTATAAATCGCTGTACATCGGTGTCGCATCATTAAACCAACTCGCTGGCACCGTATGCTCGCGGTTGTAGCAATCACATTCGTTGACAATGGTGGGGCCGCATTGATCAAAGCCGAAAGTAAAAGTGCAATTTGAATACATATCCCAAATTTTTCCATTGGCTTTAAGGTCTGTTTCATCATAAGCATTCCACAGATTGTCATAATTCAAAACACTGTGGCCACTCGTAAGGATGTTTTTAAATGCTGTACGTAATTGCGTTGTGTTTTTTCCATCAAGCGTGCTAGTGGTATAATAGCCTGCGGGTGCTTGCGCAAAAGAACTCATTGCATAAAAAACAGTGATATAGAAAGCAAATAATCGATGCGTCATTTCTTAATTTTTGCCAAAAATACACTAATTTGTTAAATACCCGTAATGAGGTTTTTAATATTAAAATTAACCTATTGTTATGTTTTTTGACCTTTCATAAGCCATTTCGTTTTATATTTTATATTTGTGAACCATTTGCAATAAAAACCTTGACATAGGCCAATTTTTTTTTGATTTTTTATTTTAATTAATATTATTTATGAAACCGAAACCAGTTAGTTTTATTCAGAAATTGAGTTATAGCCTATTGCTTTTCTTTTGTGTGCAGTTAATGCAATCACAAGTAATTTATCAACATGATTTTGGTACAACAGCAATAAATACGCATCCTTACAGTGTCGTACCCCAAGTGTTTAATGCACAACTTTCAAGTTCTAGTTGGACAAATTCAACAAGTGCTTGGACTAATCTTGCGGGAATTACAGGCGAAGCAATATCACTCTCAAATTCAGGTGGAAATCCTACAATAACCTTGTCATTTACAGTGGCTTCTGGTTCGTCTCTAAATATAGACAGTTTTGATTTTTGGCGAAGAAGAAGTACAACGGGTGCTCAAAATTGGAGCATGACCATCAATTCGATTGCGGTTGGATCAGGAACAGTACCTACCTCAGGTGCCATTATTGGTGTAACTAATGTTGCTAATCCAGTTACAAATCTCACAGGAACTGTTTCGGTTGTAATTACATTATCTGGAGCTTCTGGCACAGGCACATTCAGATTAGATGATTTTACTTTAAACGGTTCTGTTACATCTTCTTGCACTGCCCCGGCTGTCCCATCAGGAATTATTTCAGGAACTACACCTTCTTGTAATTCAACAACGCTTAACTTTTCAGGGACGGCACCAAGTGATATTACCTATTATTGGCAAACAACACCCACAGGAACATCAGAAGCGAACAATGCGGCTACTCCTTTGAATGTTACCACAAGTGGAACTTATTATGTGCGAGCCAAAAGAAATTCCGAAGATTGCTGGTCTGATGCTACCACTGCATACAATGTAGTAATCAACACAACTCCAATTATTAACACGCAGCCTACAAATCAATTTGTTACTACAGGAAGTCAAGCAACTTTTAGCGTTTCAAGTGCCAATGCAACTTCTTTTCAATGGCAAGTCAACACGGGAAGTGGTTGGAATAATGTGAGCAATGGTTCTGGTGGCACAACAGCCAATTACACGACCATCGCAAGTACTTTAGCCATGAATGGTTACCAATATCGGGTGGTTCTTGGAAATTCATGCGACAATAATGTTAATTCCAATGTTGTTACATTGAATGTAAGCGAAGCACAAGTTTTTCAAAAAATAACATCATTAGCATCCTTAACCGACGGTTATTATATTGTTGCTTTTGGCGAATCTTTTGCAATGAATAATACGCATAATGGGACATTTTTAGATCGCACCGCAATTTCACCAATAAATAACGAAATTATAAACTCGAATCCTTCAATTGTTTGGAAGATCGAAACAAATGGCGGGGGACGTACAATATTCAATGAACAAATTTCTAAATTCATATCATACACAGGTTCAAGCAATAATGTGCAAATTGTGGATGGTGTTACAACCAACAATCAAAGATGGAACATCACATACGAATCCGATTTATTTGTTTTTGCAAATTTAGAAGTAACAAATAGAATTTTACAATATAACAACGTTGTTGGATCTGAAAGATTTGCTTGTTACACAACAAATCAACAAAAGTTTACCTTATACAAATTAGCTGAACCCGCAACACCCGAACCTCAAATTGCAGTTTCACAAGGTGCTTCAAACATCCCATCAGGCTCAGGAAATTATAATTTCGGAAACCAATTGGTCAATTCAAGTTCAAGTGCTGTATCGTTTACTATTAGTAATGATGGTGATGCCGATTTAACGCTTGGAACGATTGCTTTATCGGGTGCAAATGCAAATCAATTTTCAATTAACACTGCATCAACAAGTGCAACGGTTTCACCAAGTGGTTCTACAACATTGGCCATTTCTTTTCTACCCACTTCTTTAGGAAGTAAATCGGCAACGATAACCATTCCTAACAATGCAGGACCAGATTTTACATTTACCATTTCAGGAAATGGTACAAATTCGGCTTTGTCAAACATGATTGAAACCTCTGGATTCGTTTATACAAACAACATTGCTTACACTACTTTTCAATCAACTACGATTTCTAATACGGGCAGTGGTGCTAATGGAAGCTTGGGAGTTTTTCAATTCAATGTGCAAGATGGTGGTGGATCTGCCGATGCGGA
The DNA here is from genome assembly GCA_040379105.1 of Flavobacterium sp. Classification (GTDB taxonomy): domain Bacteria; phylum Bacteroidota; class Bacteroidia; order Flavobacteriales; family Flavobacteriaceae; genus Flavobacterium. Next base: position 1,249 of record JBEILV010000083.1, on the reverse strand, counting down.
TGAATTACCAACGACTTTAAATGCACTCAGTTTTACTTACACCGGGCAAAGCAACACCATTCGTGCGGCAGCTTTGTTTCAAGCCAATGGAAAATTGGCAGATGCCACCGTTACAGCCAATGGAATATCATTTACTGGTTTGACTATTCAGGCCCCCGACAATGGCAACTCTCCCAGCATTACATTGAGGGTCACTTTCAACAACACAGTATTAGACAATCAACAATCACAATTTACGGTTTCGAGCGCCACCGCCAATGTGAGTGGTTCTGTTTTCGCAAGTGCCAATGCGGGCGGCGCAACCTCGAGCACAACCGGCGATAGAAACAGAATTGAAGTCACCGCCGATCGATTGGCTTTTACGACGCAACCGCAAAATCAAACAGTTGGTTTAAATCTTTCATCCTTTACAGTTTCAGCGGTAGATGCTTTTTCCAATGTGGATTTAGACTATACAACTCCAAATGCAATTGCTTTGACAACGTCAGGTGTGAACATGACCAGCGCACCGCCTTATGTATTCAACAACGGACAAATAAATATCTCTGATGTTTCGTTTTCAACCGCCCAAAGTAATATCAATGTGTTGGCAACAGGCGTTGGTTTAGCATTTTCTAATACCGCTACATCCAATAATTTTAATATTTCTGCCATTACCATTTTATCAGGCACCTATAGAACAACATCCAATGGTACTTGGCCAAATAATGCAAGTGGAAATGCTACTTGGGAACGATTTAATGGTAGTGTATGGCAAGACAACACGCCAGATGCAAACGCAACAGATGTGTTAATCATCAGACACAACATCACAACCAATGCGGCTTTTGCAGCTTCTTCTGGCGGTACAAAAATGACGATTGCCAATGGTGGTACTTTTAACGGTGGTCATAATTGTACTTTTAGTGAATTGATTGTTGAAGAAAATGGGATTATCAATATTACAAGCCCTGCGGTAACGATGCAATTAAATTCAGGATTATTGACCGTTGAATCTGGAGGAAAAGTGATTATTAATTCTTCTACATTGAATAATGCAGATGGAATTTGGCGCGGTACAGAAAATTTTAAAGATGGTTCTATTTTAGAAATACAAAATTGGGATTGGGATAATAGTGGTGGTGGCGCTAATAGATTGTTGTCTAATCCTCCTCAAGTTTCACCAAATGAAAATGGATACTATTTTGGTAATATTATTTTTAATGCAAATCCATCTGAAAATTTCACATTTGTATCAGGAATTCCTTTT
>JBEILV010000082.1:0-12918 GCA_040379105.1 Flavobacterium sp. | reverse complement strand
TGGGAACAATATTATTCGGTAAAATGGTAATTGTGAGTGTCGTACTTGTAGCACATTGTGCCGTATTCGGCGTAAATGTATAAGTCGTTGTCGCATTATTGTTCAATGCTGGCGACCAAGTTCCCGTGATGCCATTGTTACTTGTGGTCGGAAGTGCTGTTAAAGCAGCTCCTTGACAAATGGCTGGAACGGCGGTAAATGTAGGAACAATATTATTGGGTAAAATGGTAATAGTAAGTGTCGTACTTGTAGCACATTGTGCCGTATTCGGCGTAAATGTATAAGTTGTTGTCGCATTATTATTCAATGCTGGCGACCAAGTTCCCGTAATACCATTGTTACTTGTGGTCGGAAGTGCTGTTAAAGCTGCACCTTGGCAAATGGCTGGAACGGCAGTAAAAGTAGGAACAATATTATTTGGTAAAACGGTAATTGTGAGGGTTGTATTTGTAGCACATTGCCCATCTTGCGGCACAAATGTGTATTCTGTTGTTTGCGTATTGTTCAATGCTGGCGACCAAACTCCAGAAATTCCATTGGTGCTCGTTGTTGGTAAAGCTGTTAAAGTTGCTCCTTGGCAAATGGGATCAACCGCATCAAAAAGAGGCAATGTAGAGCCTGCTGAAACTGAAATGGTCAAAGTTGTGGTACTTGCACATTGACCAGCGTTAGGTGTAAAAGTATATTCTGTGGTTTGTGCATTGTTTAGTGCTGGCGACCAAGTTCCTGAAATTCCCTCGGCGCTTGTTGTAGGAAGCGGGCTGAGCGGTTCGCCTGTACAGATGCCATTCACAGGCTCAAAAGAAGGCACAATTGGCGCATTAATTGCAATGGTTAAGGTGGCTGTCGTAGCGCATTGACCAGCATTTGGAGTAAAAGTATATTCTGTGGTTTGTGTATTGTTTAAAGCAGGAGACCAAGTGCCTAAAATTCCATTGTTACTGGTGTTGGGAAGCGGATCTAAAGTAGCACCTTCGCAATAAGACGGAGGATTAGTAAACGTGGGAGTATCGGCATTTCCTAAAGTGATGGTCATTGTATCTGTGACTAATTGACCGCAACTACTTGTACCAGAAAGGGAAATCGTTACTTGCGTATTTATTGGTGCATTTGGCATGGTAAAAACAGTGCTCAAAAGGTTGCTTACGCTAAAAGTGCCTTCTGTTGCCGACCATTGAAAATTTGAAAAGCCAGCGGATAATCCCGACAAATTCAAACTTTCGCCCGGACATAGCGTCGTGTCTGCATTTACTATTGAGAGGGAAGATACTACAACAGGCGCACTACAGCCGTTGTTGACATAAGTGGCAGTTCCGTCGGGAGCAAAATTGACCATTGCTCCATTACCGCTACCAGGCAAACCATTTTGATTGACCAACAAAGAACGATTGTATGTTACAGTGTCTGAACATCCTAGAAAATTGATCGACAGGGTTCTTAAAATCGCAGGTGGAACGCCCACCGTATAATTGGCAAAGTATCCTGCAGTAACGTTTGAGTTGTCGTGAAAAATCGCATAAACGGTTTCGTCAAGTGCGCCGAATGGATTGGAAATTACATCATTATTAAAGCTTGTAAATAAAATGACAGTACTGTTTGCTGGCAAAATATTGTTCACTGGTTCTAACAGTTGACCGCAACCCCCTACAGCTACAATTTGCGCATTGATTTCAGCTACTTTATTTGCAGTGGTGGCGTTTTGAACTAAACCAAGGTCAAAAGCACCAGGCCAACTGATTGTGAAATTTTCATCAAGTGTTAAAGGTGCATTTCCGACAGAAAAACGAACTAATTCATTTAAACCTTCTTGATTACCACAAGCATCTACTAGAATCGTTTCTATTTCAAAACATTGTGCTTTTGATTCTTGCATTGTCAGCAAGAAAATGGACAAAAACAATAAAATTTTGCTAAAAGTATAATTTTTCATAAACTGTTTAAAAATTGTCGCAATTTAAAACAATTGCATAAACTAAACAGAAATAAATTGAATTTGTATTACTATTTAACGATTAGGATTTATTAAATAGATATTTTAAAAACTAAATTGTTTTCATAATATTCACTATTGAACTACTAATGTACTGAATACCAATAGCTATAACAATAAATCCAATCACTCTTGAAATGGCAACAATTCCAGAGGCACCTAATATTTTTGATAAATAATGTGCGCTTTTTAAAACTAAAAAAATCACCAAGCAAACAGCCATCATCGCAAAGCAAGCAATGATTTTTTCGTCAATTTCATGATAATCTTGATAAAAAGCAATCAGCAGCGATATAGATCCCGGACCCGCCAACATCGGAATGGCTAAAGGCGAAAGTGCAATGTCGTTTCTTTGTTGTGCATCCGATTCTACTTTTTTGTTCACACCTCTTTTTTTGCTAAAATTGCCCGTGAGCAACGAAAATCCCGAACTTACAATGATCAATCCACCTGCAATTCTCAAAGCATCGATGCTGATTCCGAAAAATTTTAAAACATATTCACCAATAAAAAATGAAATAATCAAAATGATTAAAACATTGATGGCAGCCCATAATGCAATTCTAGATCTTTCTTGTTTGGTATCGTTTTGGGTCAATCCTACAAATATGGGCACTGCACCTAAAGGGTTGATTACAGAAAATAAGGCAGCAAAAATATAAACGAAGGTTTCAAACATAGACCAAATTTTAAAAGATGAATAATCTAATGGTCTGCAAAAATACTACAAATCGTCTATGTAAGTAGGTTCGTTTTCTGCTTTTTGATCCATCATTTTTTCAAAAAATAGATTCACTGATTTGTTGTTTGGCATCGCATTCAGCGTAATAAAATGATGATCAATATGAATTGTGATTTGATTTCCAGGTTTGAAAATTACCAATTTATAATAAGGAATGATCAGTCCATACGTTTCTAAAAGCGATCTAAAACGGACAATAATGCCTTTGGGTCTCAGTTCAATGTTACAATAATTATTATTGTTGTCGTAAGACAAAAGCTCGAAAATTTCTTGGCTCGCTTTCTCAATCACAAGCCTTGGCGAACCCACACCATTCAATTTGATGTTGTCTAACAATCCGAAAGGTTTTCCGACAGATTCTTCAATAAACGCTTTTACTTTTTTGTCGTTGTAAGAAATGTTGACTAGCATTTTTTTTTGAATAAAAGTAGAAAAAACCTTTTGACTGTATTCAAACTTAAATAAACTTTAAGAGCCGTTCAAGTTTTTTTTAACCCTCACGATGCGATTGATGTTTCACAAAAGTTGATTTTCGAAGCAGCAACGTTCCGTGAAATTTTAAGAACATCAGACAAAACTCCGAGTGACGTCACTTCTTTTCCAGCACCAGGCCCTTGAATAATGATGGGATTTTCACTGTAAAATGCCGTTGTGATTTCAAAAAAGTTAGATGTTCCTGTCAGTTGCCCGAGGGGAGTCGATTTTGGCACGGAAACCAATTTTGCTTCCAATGTTTTTGATAGGACGTCAAATTCGCCAACGTATCGTAAAACATGATTTTCTCTTTGTGCTTTTTTGGCAATTTCAAATGGTTGGTCGAGCAAATTTTTCTGCTGTTGAAATGTCTGAAACGGCACACTCAAACTCAATTCGGGCACTAAAAGCGATGTGATTTTTACATCCGAAAAGTCGAAAGGATGTCCCAATTCGCGGGCTAAAATCAATAATTTTCTGGCGACATCTTGCCCCGACAAATCCTCACGAGCATCGGGTTCAGTCAAGCCTAAGTGTTCTGCTTCATTCAAAATTTCAGAAAATGCTCGGTCTTTCTGTCCCAATTGATTGAAAATATAACTCAACGAACCTGAAAAAACACCTCTGATTTTAGTGACTTTCTCTTTGGCAAGTTTCAAATCTGAAAGAGTTTGAATAATCGGCAAGCCCGCACCAACATTGGTTTCGTAAAGGAATTGTCGATTGTGTAGCTGAAGTTCTTTTTTAAGATGTTGATAATCGAAAATAGGCAATGTATTTGCTTTTTTATTGGCGGCAACGATGTGAAATCCAGCACGAATAAAATCAACGTATTTCGAAACAAAGGATTCTGAAGCAGTCACGTCAATCAAGATGGGATTTTGAAATTGATGCACATCCACCAAAGCGATTACTGAAGCAACATCGTAGTTATTGCCCGAGGCCGACAGGTTTTGAATTTCCTGAAAATCGACACCATTAATATTGAAAATCGACTTTTTGGAATTGGCAATGAAAACGATACGCAATTGGTTTTGAGACTGTGGAAGTGCATTGGCAAAACGCTCAGTGATTTGTTTTATCAGGGTGCTTCCAACGTTGCCAACCCCGAAGATGAAAAGCGGAATGATTGATTTAGTTGTCATAGATTGAAATATATGAATGAGTAAAAATGGATTTTAAATGACGTTCGAATTCGAGATTAGGCATCAGAAAAGCATCGTGACCATGAATAGATTTGATTTCGAAATAGGAACAATTAAGCTTGTTTTCTTTTAATAATTGATAGGTTTGATAAGTTTCATTGGCAAGGAACAGCAAATCTGAATCCACGCTAATCAAATGAATTTTAGCGGTAACTTTTTGAATTTGTGCTATAAATGAATCTAAATCCAAATGCGATCCAATGGTTTTTAGCAATTGATTCATCAATCGATACGCTTCCACGGTAAATCGATTGTTGAGTTGTTCGGCGTGGTATTCGAGCCAATGTTCAACTCCGAAATCAGATTTTTTGTTTTCAGAACTAAATTTTTGATTCAAAGATTCGGGAGTTCTATAAATCAACATCGCATGCGTTCGTGCATCGTGCAAAGGTTGTTTTGAATTTTCAAGAATTTGCGCCTGCAATTTTGTGTTGGCAACCACCCAAGCATTGGCTTTCCAATGGGTTGCAATCGGGATTAAATGATGGATTCTATCAGGCTGCAACAACGCCATTTGCCAAGCAATGCCACCACCCAAACTGCCGCCAATCACGGCAAATAGTTGCTTTATTTTTAATTCATCGAGACCTTTCCAGAAAATTTTCGCCATATCTAAGGCTGAAAAATCGAGATAATTGTCAATCAGCGGATTGTTTTCGAATCCATTGCCGGGCAAATTGAATGCGATGAGCGTAAAATCATCAGTATTGATGGCTTTGTTTTTACCAATATAATGTTGCCACCAGCCTTTTTCGCCTTCGGGCACGGCATTTCCAGTAAGCGCATGATTGATCAAAACAATGGGCGCGCGACCCAAATCTTGTCCGAAAATCCGATAGGAAAGATGAATTTCTGGTTGAATATGTCCGTTTTCGAGTGGATATTGCCGAAAGATGAAATGGTTCATAATGCTAAAATTTAGAAACGATGATTGGTTTTGAGCTAGCCCTGACTGACGTGGAAAGCCCGGAATGGCTAGGTGGTGTGAGGTTTTTTTTAAAATAGCGACCGAAGGAAGCTCATTTTAAAAAACAAACCGAACCCACCTAGACATGAGGACTTGGAACAAAAGGCAGGAAACAGCTCCTGAAAAAAATCTTTTTAGATTTACACTACGACTTCAAGTGCCTGAAAAACGGCTTGTAAATCGGCTTTCAAGTCGTTGATGTCTTCGAGACCGACCGAAATTCTGATCAAATCGGGTGAAACGCCTGTGGTTTGTTGTTGCTCGGGAGTTAATTGTTGGTGCGTGGTGCTTGCAGGATGGATGATGAGCGATTTGGAATCGCCGATGTTGGCCACAAGCGTGAACAATTTGGTGTTGCTTACCGCAAATTTTGCCGCTTCAAAACCGCCATGAAGTCCGATTGTGATGATGCCGCTTTGTCCGAGCGGTAGATATTTTTGGGCCAGATGATGGTGTTTTGAAGTTTTCAGTCCGGGATAATTGACCCACGCAACAGCCTCTTGTGTTTGCAACCATTCGGCAAGTTTCAAGGCATTTTGACTGTGTTTTTGCACACGAATATCCAATGTTTCGAGACTTTGCAAAATTTGAAAAGCGTTGAACGGACTCAAAGCCGCACCCAAATCGCGCAAGCCTTCGATGCGGATTTTGGCAATGAAGGAAGCGGCACCAATCGCATCCCAATATTTCAAACCATGATAACCTTCGGAAGGTTCGGTGAATTCTGGAAATTTGCCGTTGCTCCAATCAAAATTTCCTGCATCTATAATGACTCCGCCCAAAGAAGTGCCGTTACCTGCAATGTATTTTGTGAGCGAATGAATGACGATGTCGGCGCCAAATTCGATGGGTTTCAACAAATAGGGTGTTGCAACAGTGTTATCGACAATAAAAGGGATTTTGTTGGCTTTGGCTACATTGGCAATGGAATGTAAATCAAGCACATCAAGTTTTGGATTGCCCAATGATTCGGCAAAAATGGCTCGTGTGTTTTGCTGAATGGCTTTTTGGAAATTTTGAACGTCGTCTGGATCTACGAAAGTGGTTGTGATGCCAAGTCGAGGTAAAGTCACTTTCAGCAAATTGTACGTACCGCCATACAAACTATTGGAAGCCACAATATGATCGCCAGAACGAAGCAAAGTGAGCAAAGTGGTTGAAATGGCTGCGGTGCCCGAAGCGGTTACCACGGCAGCAATACCGCCTTCGAGGGCCGCCAGACGCTGTTCGAGAATGTCGTTGGTCGGGTTGTTCAATCGGGTGTAGAGAAATCCAGATTCGGATAAATTGAACAAATTGGCGGCATGGTTGGCACTTTCGAAAGCATAAGCCGACGTTTGATAAATAGGAACTGCACGTGTGTTGCCGTGTTTTTTTACATCGTGACCCGCGTGTAAAGCTTTTGTTGAAAATTGTTGATTGCTCATGGTATTAAAAATTTATAGTTAAAAATTAATTTTATAAAAATTTGATATAAAAAAACCTCTGCTTTCGACGGAGGTTTTTGTAAAACAGCAAAAAAATAAATTTATGCCACAAAATGCCTCTGCGGAAATTTCCACATCATACAACACATTTTGCGCATTACTAAAATCATGGTTTGAATGTTAAACTTTGATGGGGCAAATTTTAGAAAAAGAAATGAATTAAAAAAGGTTTTATAGAATAATTTTCTGTTAAAAATATTAAAATGCGTTTATTAAAGATTTTTATTCTGTTTAATAGTCTTTTTTAAATTTTTTTTTCTGTTTTTTTGATTTTGTCTAAAAAAAGAAGTTGAAATTGTTTGATGTTGATGAATAAAAAAAATGATTCCCTTGCCAACGAAGATTGATTTGTAAAACATGCGTTTGTTGCTTTTTTTGCCCAAACAGCAACTCGTCAGAAGCAATGTCGAAACGTTTTTAGTTTTGGTTCTATGACGAAGTCGTACATTTTGCAATGAATTTATTTTGACCCAACTTATTTCTACGTAAACTAATGTTCATTTTCGTCGAATTAGTGAATAATCTGTCCATGCGGATGCTATATTTAAATTTTCTTTTTGAAAAATGAAGCATTTCAATTGATACATTTGCAAATGAAAATGGCAGCGTTTTGAAGAAGTAATGACACTTTTAATTGATGTTCAACGCAAGCGATTTTAAAGATCGACTTTTAGTTTTTTTTGAATGTCAAGTTTTGTTGCCTTTCGAGAAACTAAATGATTATGAAGTTGTTACTAATCAAGTGGATAGTGGTGCTGCTCAAAAAAGGTTGCGGTGCGTAGAACTGTAAAAATTTGTAAATCATTGCTTTATAAGTTGGCTGATGAAAATAAAAAATAAGGACAATGAAGATGAATATTTATATTTGATGCAATGTTTTTTGCTTGTTTTGCAGCACGATAGATAAAAGATGAGTCAACTCGTTGGTTGAATGATAAATACAATTACGGAAGAATCGTTAAAACCATAAGAAATCATTGACTTCGAAGCAAGTAAGGTGTTAAATAGATACGGGTGCATATAAAAATCAATAGTAAAATTGTGAACAACTAAATTATCATACTGAATGCGGATCCTATTTTCGGTTTTTTTTATTTCAATTTTTTCAATCTCTTTCGCTCAGATTGTTCCTCGTGGCGTCCGCGACTCGATTCGGAATGCCAAAGACTCTATTCATTTTTCAAAAGCCAACGACACAATTTTTATCAACACCATCGAGCTAGAAGAAGTCGTGGTCAGCACAAAATATGAAGATAAAGAAGCCGAACGACGCAAAAATTTCCTCATCCTGCAACGCCGTGTTTTGAAAGTGTATCCTTATGCCAAAGACGCCGCCGATCATTTGGTGATGCTCAATACCAATATGTCAAAACTGAAAACCGAAAAAGAAAAGAAGAAATATTTTAAGATTGTAGAAAATTATTTAGAAAAGGAATTTGAAGCGCAACTAAAAAAACTTACCCGAAAAGAAGGACAAATCCTGATCAAGCTCATCCACCGACAAACAGGTACTTCTACATACGATTTGATTAAAGACGTCAAAAGTGGTTGGAAAGCCTATTGGTCAAGCAAAATGGCAAAAATGTTTGATTTAGATTTGAAAAAAGAATACAATCCTTACGAGATTTCTGAAGATTATCTCATCGAAGGCATTCTTTTGAAAGCATTTAGACTTGGAACTTTACCCAAGCAAGAAGCTAAAGTTAGAATTGATTATGGCGAGCTTCTTAAAATTTGGGCAGAAAAACTCGAAAATTCTAAAAAAGACTAATCGTTTGAAAGGCTTATTTAACGATATTTGCGTTTCAAAAAAAATAAATGCGATTTCAAGTCAAAATGGGTTTCATTTTGCTAAAAATCCGACACTGAATCATTTTTTACAAATCATCTAAACTTTTAAAAATGGGAATGAATAAGAATACAGTTTTGGGTTGGGCTACTTTAATTATGATCATCATGGGCGTCATCCTGATTGGAATGGGAGTTTTTCGATACAACGAAGTAGCAGGTTGGGGATTTGCGACAGTAGGCATTGGATTTTTTGCCATCGCTTGGGTTTTTAGTGCCTTGAAAGGAAGAGTTTAAACAATCAAATAAAAATTAATTATTATAAAGTTATGTCAGACGATAAGAAAGTTATCTTTTCAATGTCGCGCTTGAACAAAACCTATCAAGGTGCGTCCAAGCCAGTTTTAAAAGATATTTACCTCAGTTTTTTCTATGGAGCCAAAATCGGAATTTTGGGTCTCAATGGTTCAGGAAAATCTACTTTACTCAAAATCATTGCTGGAGTTGAAAAGAATTACCAAGGCGATGTCGTGTTTGCACCCGGCTATAAAGTCGGCTATTTGGAACAAGAACCCCTTTTGGATGAAACCAAAACCGTGATTGAAATCGTGCGTGAAGGCGCTGCCGAAACCATTGGTTTACTGGACGAATTCAACAAGCTAAACGATATGTTTGGTTTGCCAGAAATTTATGAAGATGCCGATAAAATGCAGAAATTGATGGATCGTCAAGCCGAATTGCAAGACAAAATTGATGCAGCCGGAGCTTGGGAAATCGACACGAAACTCGAAATTGCGATGGATGCGCTCAGAACTCCCGATGCCGACACACCCATCAAAGTACTTTCGGGTGGAGAAAAACGCCGTGTGGCTTTGTGCCGTTTGTTGTTGCAACAACCCGATGTATTGCTTTTAGACGAACCTACCAACCACCTCGATGCAGAATCGGTGCTTTGGTTGGAGCAACATTTACAACAATATCCCGGAACGGTCATTGCCGTAACACACGATAGATATTTCTTAGACAATGTGGCGGGTTGGATTCTAGAACTCGATCGAGGAGAAGGCATTCCGTGGAAAGGTAATTATTCTTCGTGGTTAGATCAAAAATCAAAACGCATGGAAATGGAAGAAAAAACCGCTTCCAAACGCAGAAAAACCTTAGAACGTGAGTTGGATTGGGTACGTCAAGGTGCCAAAGGACGACAAACCAAGCAAAAAGCCCGTTTGCAGAATTACGACAAACTCTTGAACGAAGACCAAAAAGAGTTGGATGAAAAATTAGAACTCTACATTCCGAATGGTCCAAGATTAGGAACGAATGTAATCGAAGCCAAACATGTTGCGAAAGCATTTGGCGATAAATTATTGTATGAAGATTTGAACTTTACATTGCCACAAGCAGGCATTGTTGGCATCATCGGACCGAACGGTGCTGGAAAAACCACCATTTTCAAAATGATTATGGACGAGTTGCAACCCGACGGAGGCGAATTTGCCACGGGCGAAACCGTGAAAATTGCGTATGTGGATCAAGCACATTCCAACATTGATGTGAACAAATCTATTTGGGAAAATTTCTGCGACGGACAAGAATTGATCATGATGGGCGGACGACAAGTCAATTCTCGTGCCTATTTAAGTCGATTTAACTTTGGTGGCAGTGATCAGAATAAAAAAGTAGCAACACTTTCAGGTGGAGAGCGCAACCGTTTGCATTTGGCAATGACCTTGAAAGAAGAAGGCAATGTTTTGTTACTCGATGAGCCAACGAATGATTTGGACATCAACACCCTGCGAGCGTTGGAAGAAGGTTTAGAAAATTTTGCGGGTTGTGCCGTGATTATTTCCCACGACCGTTGGTTTTTAGACCGGGTTTGCACGCACATTTTAGCTTTTGAAGGCGATTCGCAAGTCTATTTCTTTGAAGGAAGTTTCTCAGAATATGAAGAAAACAAACGTAAAAGATTGGGCGGCGATTTGACCCCAAAACGTATTAAATACAAGAAATTAATCAGATAGGTTAACGAACCTTATCGAATCAAGAACGTATAAAATCGTATCAAATCGAATAGATTTGACAACTTTTCAAGAGTTGTCAAATCTATTTTTTTAAAACCAACCATCAAATTTTTAAATTTTAAAAAAAAATCAATTATTCCTTCGCCATTTTTGATTTATAAACAGCATTTTCAGTAGCGATACTTACGATATATTGTCCTGATTTTAAAGAAGAAACATCAATGCTGTTGCTTGGATGAATAATTGTTTGAACCAATTGCCCCAACATATTATAAATAGAAATGTGCTTTACATCAAGCTGTTGTTTGTTTGTAATCATTAAAAAATCATTTGTTGGAACGGGCGATATTGTAAAATAAGTTTCAAATTCAAAATCGGTATTGCTCAGCGTTTGGTAAACAGAAGTTTCCAAATTGGTTATGATAGGCGCATTGAAATCGAAATAAATAGCGGCTTGGTTGGAAATTTCGTCACCAACGGCAAGTGTGTTTTTAGATTTTATTTTAAAAACCACATAACCATCATTGTTAGCGTCATCAAAAGGAAGCTGAATCCCTTCAAAAATAAATTCCACTTTGTTACCTTCGGTAATCCTCGTGATGCATGGATGCGAACTGTCCACGAATTGCAAAGTAGCCACGTCAAATTTTTCCAAATCAATCAAATCTTTTACCACCACATTTTGTGCATTGGCAGTGCCATTGTTTTCAAAACGAATCATGTAATGCACAAAGTCGCCAATTTGTTCAGGACTGATGACATTGCCTTGCAAACAAGTTTTATCGTTAGGATCGTATGAATTGACCACATTTTGAATTACTTGAAAAGCATTGTTTTGAGGATTTTGGTCCGTTAAGAAAAGCCCACCAACCGATGCTGTAAAAACTAAATAATCACCGCTGTTTAAAGCAGGAGTTTCTAAAGGCGAATTCAAGTTGAACGCCACGATAATTTCTCTAGATTCAAAAGGTAGTAAGTTCTCATAACTCCAATAAACGTGCGAGTTGACCACAGATGTAGCCGCAGGAACCGCCGAAGCGAAATCAATATATGTGTCTTGAAAAGCCAAACCTACTGAGCCCCATTGTGTCGTTGAGCCAATGTTACGGTATTTTATCTTATAATAAGAATTATAACCGGGAATGGCACGGGTTGTTGGGATTAATTCTATCAATAAATCATGATGACTGCCATTAGGCGTAATGCAAAAATTTTGATTGAAAGAACCACCATCTTCTGGGACAGTAATCGTAAAACTTTCGGGACTGACCGTAAAAAAATTAGGATTTTCAAGTTGCGGTGTCAACGTATAAGTGCCATCTTCTGAAAGATACGAGACATAATTCCCTTGGTTGCTAGAATAAAAAATCGAAGTTGATCCTGCTGTATTGGTCATTTGAAGCGGCACATTCGCTAAACCCACATTTGAAGTGTCACAATCTTGGTTGTTGGTATGAAATTTTGTTTGACCTTCAACGATGTAATAGTCTCCACCTGGCTCAAAAGAACAATAAGGCGAAACAACCACATTGTTGGGAATGCCCAAAGTGTTGTTTAGAATCGATTGATAAATTGCATATTCTGAAAAATCATCATCCACGCAAATAAACTGCAAGTTGGGATTGTTTTCGTAAACCATATTATAAAACAGAATATTTTCGCTATTTCCGTTTTTTAGATTGATAGTTGTTAAATTATTATTAGCAAACTCTCCAGATTCATAATTCAAATTATTACTAAAATCTAGTGTACTAAGGTTATTAAAACTGCCTTCTACTGCAAATAAATTCGTTAACAACGAGGAATCAAACTCGGTAATGTTGTTATAAGAAAAATCAACACCTATAAGGCTCTCATTACTAAGGTTTAATGTTGTCAGCAAGTTATAGGCGCACGATAGATGATTCAAATTCGCTAGACTTGAAATATTGAGGGTAGTTAGCAAGTTATTTTGACAAAGAAGTGTATGTAAGTTTGTAAAAAATTCTATCCCTGTAAGCGAGGCAATGTTAGAATTATAAACAAATAAATAATGAACCTGTAAAGCTTCGCTGATTTCAATTTCATTGTTGCCGTTCGCATCAATGATGAGCGGTTGATAGTTTTCATCACGAGCAACAACATTATTAACCGATGTATCTGTGGATAACAACTTAGCTTTAAAATTTGCATCTGGAATATTGATGATTTGTGCTTGTAAAAAACCCAACAGCATCAAAAAAGCGGTTAAAATTAAATTTTTCA
>JBEILV010000081.1:0-12938 GCA_040379105.1 Flavobacterium sp. | reverse complement strand
GATTTGTATTCTAATTATTCAAATTTAAACGTAGGGAGAATTTTAGCAATCATTTCTTTGGTGATAAGTGTTTTGTTTATCAGCATGATTGTATGGTTCATTATGCCAATAGGTTTAGAAAATTTCCAAGATGAAGAAGCTTTACAGCAAGCTATTCAAGAGTTGTTTGGCGCATAATCGATGTACTTTCGTCAATATTCAGCAGCCGCAATTTTTGCGGCTGTTTTTTTACATTAATGACGATGGCTTTTAATAGGGTAGTTCAAAATGTACGATTCAACCAACATGCGCATGGTTGTTGAATAGGATAAGCCTTTCAAAACAAATGCGTTTTTATTCCGATTTTACGTGTTTTTGAGATTTGAATATTTTCATAAAAAATTATTGGTTTTTTGCTACGATAATCTAATTTTTAATTTAGCTTTGCACTTCAAAGTACTTTAATTATGAATACAAAGCAACAAGACGATTTAAATCACATCAGATCCATGATGGAACGTTCTTCGAGATTTATTTCCTTAAGCGGTTTATCTGGAGTTTTTGCAGGTTTGAGTGCATTGATTGGCGGAACGTATGTTTATTTTTTATTCCGTCAACATGGCATCGAGTACATTTCAAACGAAGCGAGGGTTTACAGCGCATCTTTGATTATTGAGTTGTTTTTGATTGCAGCATTGATTTTTGTTGCAGCCATTTCGTTTGGCATTTTTTTCACTGTTCGTAAAAGCAAGAAAAATGGTTTGCCCATTTGGACTTCCGCAACCAAAAATTTACTACTCAATTTAATGATTCCTTTGTTGGTCGGTGGTGTTTTTTGTCTTGCTTTGATTGTGCATCATCAAGTTGCTTTTGTTGCGCCAGCCACTTTGATTTTTTATGGTTTGGCTCTGATTAACGCAGAAAAATATACACTTTCAGATATAAAATATTTAGGATTTTGCGAAGTTATCGTAGGCTGCATTGCTTCCTTTTTTCTTGGCAAAGGACTTTTGTTTTGGATGTTTGGATTTGGCGTTTTACATATTTTTTACGGGCTGCTAATGTTCAAAAAATACAAATAAAACCACAATGAGCATCATTGACAAATTAAATAAAAATTTTGAAAGCCGCGTGCGTTTGGGCATTATGTCTGTTCTCATCGTGAATGATTGGGTAGATTTTACCGAAATGAAAACTCTGCTCGACATAACCGATGGTAATTTGGCGAGTCATTCCACGGCGCTCGAAAAATCGCAATACATTGAAGTCAAAAAGGAATTTGTGGGAAAAAAACCAAAAACTTCTTACCGTGTGACCAATCTAGGAAGGGTTGCATTTAAAGAACATTTGAATTATCTTGAAAAATTAATCAATTCTAAATAACTATTTTTTTTAACTTTATACTTTGAAATACAAAGTACTTTTAATTAATTAAATCATGAAAAAACATCATTTCATTCTTCTCAGCAGTTTGGTTTTCTTGGTCTTGTTTTACAACGAATCTATCGGATTGAATCTATCCCTTTTTGGGCTAACGCTCTTGTTGTTGATTGTTTATCGCAATCTAAAAGAAATTAGAAGCAGCACTTCTCAAATATTGGTAGGAACTTCGTTTTTGTCGTGTTTGGCTTTTGCATGGTATGGCGATTTTGTTTCTTTTTTAGCCATGTTTTTTTCGTTAACTTTTTTGCAAATCAAGGTCAACGATCCTTATATGAAAATGGTTCAATCGGTGCCTATCGCAATTTTGAACGGTTTCTCTTCGAGTGTTCGAATTTTCTATTTTAGCCAATGGCTTCCTGAGAGAAAAATCGGTAACAACTATTTAAAAATTTTGATTGCCTATATTTTGATTCCCGTTTTGTTTTTAGGATTGTTTTTCTTGGTTTATTCATTTGGAAGCAACAGTTTTTCTTCTGTTTTTACGAACTATAGCTTAGATATTGAATTTCTTCCGCTCATATTAACCACTTTTCTTGGTTTTTATATTTCATTTAGTTTCTGGAATTATTTTGTGCCAGAAGTATTTGTGAAGTTCAATCATAAACTCGACAATGAGTTTAAACCCGAAGAAATCAAACTTTCAAACACTTTTCATTTCTTAGATGTTGATTTTGAACGTAAAAGTGGCGAAATTACCTTAATGCTTTTGAATATTTTATTGCTCGTTTTTATTGCAACCTACAATTACGAACAGTTTTTTCAAGAGGTTTCAGTTGCTCATTTGAGCCAAGAAATTCACGAAAGAGTCAATGCGATTATTTTTTCAATCATCATGGCGGTGGGCGTTTTGTTGTTCTATTTTAAAGGAGGATTTAATTTTGATCCAAAATCGAAAAACCTGAAATTATTGGCTAAAGTTTGGCTTGTTTTGAATGGAATTTTGATTTTGAGTGCTGTAATTAAAAACTCAGAATATATTCTACATCAGGGATTAACCTACAAAAGATTAGGTGTTTATGCATTTTTAGGATTGTCTGTTGTAGGGCTTGTTTGTGCGTTTATCAAGATTCAAAATCAAAAAAAGAATGCGTATCTATTCAATCAAATGATTTGGTATTTTTATGGTTTGATTCTTTTGTGTAGTTATTTCAACTGGGGAAATTTCATCACGAAATATAATATTGCTGTTGAAAAAGGAACTTCGGAATCGTTCCTTCGAAGTTTAGACTACAACGATGCAATTTATTTAAAAATGTATCCTGAAGGCGATACATATTATCATTTTCAATCTAACGATACAATTTATTATTACCGTACTAAGGAAGAAAAAGTGATTGAACATCAAAATGAAAGTTTACTTTCCAAAGCGCTCTATTATGAAATGATTGATGTGAAATAGTTTAATTTAAACCTAAGGCGAGAGTCTTGGGTTTTTATATTACTAAAAAAACCACCTCTTTCGAAAGGTGGTTTTATTTATCTATCTCAAAGTGGCTTGCAATTCCGTTTCGAAAGCTTTGATCATTTTGCTCATCGTTTTCTCGATTTGGGCTTCTTCTAAAGTCTTTTTATCATCTCGAAGTGTGAAACTAACCGCATAAGATTTTTTTCCTTCGGGCAATCGGTCGCCGGCATATACATCGAAAAGGTTGATTTTCTTTACGAGGTTTTTTTCTACTTTTTTGGCTGTTTCAAAAATGGAAGCAAAACTTACTGCTTCGTCCACCAACAATGCCAAATCTCTTCGCACTTCGGGAAACTTCGAAATTTCGGTGAATTTTATTTTTTCATAAATCAATTTCAACAACAAATGCCAATTAAAATCAGCATAAAACACCGTCGTTTTTAAATCGAAATGCTTCAATATTGATTTTTTAACACTGCCAAATTCTACCAAAACATCTTGACCTGAAACCAAACTTACGCTTTCCGAAAAAACATCGTTCGTGCTTGGTTTTGTTTCAAATTCTTGAATGCCAATTCTTTGTAAAATACTCTCCACATAGCCTTTCATCACAAAGAAATCTGTGGCTTCTTCTTTTGAATGCCAGTTGGTTTCGTTTTTGTTGCCACAAATAAACAGCGACATTTTTTTCAACTCTTCTAATCCAGAAGGTAGTTTTCGATATACTTTTCCAAATTCGAACAACTTCAAATCGAAATTTCTTCTGTTGATGTTGTAGGCGATGGCTTCTAGTCCAGAAAACAATAAACTTTGTCGCATCACCGACAAATCTTGGCTCAGAGGATTCAAAAGTTGCACCGTAAATTCTGGCTGTATTTGTGCGGACAACGCAACATATTCAGGACTTGTGAGCGAATTTGCCATCATTTCATGGAAACCGACACTGTTCAAATGACTGCCAATGATGTTTTGAATTTTATAGTCTTCTGTACGAGAAGAATGACTGACTGTAGCGTTTAATTTCTTGCTGAATTGAATATTATTGTAGCCGTAAATTCTTACAATCTCTTCAATCACATCTACTTCTCGTTGCACATCCACACGATAAGCCGGAATAACCAATCCTAAACCTGTTTCGGAAACACTGTTGATTTTGATGTCTAAAGAAACCAATATTTTTTTAATCACTTCTTTCGGTAACTCTTGTCCGATCAATTTATTGACACGATCAAAATTGATTAAAACCGTAAAATCTTCTACTTTTTTCGGATAAATGTCTATTAGGTCAGAGGTGATTTCGCCACCAGCCACTTCTTGAATCAACAAAGCAGCTCTTTTGAGTGCGTATTCTGTAATGGTTGGGTCAATGCCACGTTCAAAACGGAAGGAAGCATCGGTGTTAATGCTGTGTCTTTTGGCGGTTTTTCGCACAGAAACAGGATTAAAATAGGCACTTTCGAGGAAAATCTGGTTGGTTGTGTTCTGAACTCCCGAATTTTTCCCACCTAAAACACCCGCAAAACAAAGTGGTCCTTTTTCGTCGCAAATCATTAAATCTTCTTCATGCAGTTCGCGCTCGACGTCGTCTAAAGTGGTAAATTTTGTGCCGCTGGGCAATGTTTTCACATTGATTTTTCCTTGAATTTTACTTGCGTCAAAAGCATGAAGTGGTTGTCCGAGTTCGTGCATGACATAATTCGTAACGTCCACCACATTGTTTTTGGGCGTAATGCCAATGGCTTTCAATCTGTTTTGCAACCATTTTGGCGAAGGTTTGATTTCTATTCCAGAAATGGTCACTCCGCAATATCTTGGGCAAAGTTTGTTGTCTTTGTTAACAACATCTATTTTTAAGGTTCTTTTGTCCACTCTAAAATTAGTTACAGAAGGCGTAATCAATTCTGTGGCAATTCCTTTTTGAATTAATCCTGCTCTAAAATCGCGCGCCACACCCCAATGACTCATGGCATCTGCACGGTTGGGAGTCAATCCGATTTCGAAAACTTCGTCGTTTTCTACTCCGACCACGGTTGAAAACGGGGTGCCAGGTTCTAAATTTTCATCTAAAACCATGATGCCGTCGTGGTTGTTGCCCAAACCCAATTCGTCTTCGGCACAAATCATACCATGACTTTCTTGACCTCTAATTTTTCCTTTTTTAATTTGAAATTCGTTGCCGTCTTTGTCAAAAAGTAGGGTACCGATGGTAGCAACGGGCACTTTCTGTCCGGCGGCAACATTGGCAGCACCGCATACAATTTGAACGATTTCGTTGTTTCCTAAATTCACTTTTGTGATTTTGAGTCGGTCGGCGTCAGGATGTTTTTCGCAGCTTAAGACTTCACCCACGACTACGCCCACCAAACCACCTTTCACAGATTGGAATGGAGCGACAACTTCCACTTCCAAACCCAAATCAGTCAGTAGGGCAGCGGTTTCACTCGAATTCCAGTCAGTTTTGATAAATTGTTTCAGCCAATTATAGGAAATTTTCATTTGATGTATATTAAAATAGAGAAAAGATTGAATGTTTTTTTGGTCTGCAAATATAACCAATCAGGTAGATTCAAGAAGAAAGTTTCTTTTAAAAAATAGCTTGTTGGTTTTATCACTATTTTTTAAAATTGCGCTACTTTGCGTGAGGGATAGAAGCGGCATCCCCCGATTTTTCATCGGGGATATAGCGGATAGCCCGACCCGCAGGGGCACGCCTACAAAAATATCAATGTTGATGTCCCATTTCGATCAGGTAAGCCAAAACAAATCCAATCACGATGGCACTGATTTTTGCGATGTTGAATTTATGTCCTTCGTTGCTTTCGAAAATAATGGTTGAAGAAATATGAAACAGAATCCCGATTACTACGGCCGTGATTTCTTTGTCGTAGAATTGTGCGGCGGGCAAAAAATCGGACAATAAAGTGCCGAGTGGCGTCATGATGGCAAAAGTAAACATGAATCCGAAAATCATTTTCTTGGACATGTGGGCGTTGATGAAAAATAGACTTAAAATAATTGCGATAGGGAAGTGGTGAATGGCAATACCATAAGCCAATTGATTGTTTTGATGGATCGGAAATCCTTCGAGCAAAGCGTGCAAACACAAGCTGAAAAACAACAACCACGGCACGGCTTCTATTTCGTGTTTAGCGTTCGTTTCCACGTGAACGTGACCATGTTCGGCCCCTTTTGAGAAAAATTCCAAGACGATTTGAAACAAAATCCCCAACATAATAAAAACACCAATCGGGATGGAAGATGTACCTTGAAATTTATGAAAATGACCCGCATGCGAACCTTCGTAAATATCTGGAAGTAAGTGCAAAACAGTGAGCGAAAGCAAAAACGCCCCGCTAAATGCCAAAAGCAATTTGATGTTTTTTTTGTTTTTTGGACGCAAGACAAACGCCAAAAGAAATCCTGCGATGACGGCAATGAAAGTGATGAAATAATGCATTATTTGAAAATAAGAATCAAACGTTCTGATTGAGTTTTGCTGAATTTTCGAAGTTTGTAATCGCCAAAAACATCCAAAAGGTAAATATCGGCAGCTTCCATCATGGTTTCGAAATCTTGCAGTGTTAAAGCCCGCACACGCTCTGTAAATTCGTAGGGAGTTCCTTCAAAATCGAAGGTAATTTTTTTGAAGATGTATTTATTTTCAACGTATCGATGGATATGAAAATCGATGTTTTCAACTGTTTTTATTTCATTTGGAACCAGATGTTCAATCACATAATCAACATTCATAAAGTCAATCACAGCAAATCCATCGTCTTTTAAATTAGATTTAATGGCTTTGAGCGTGGTTAAATTGTCTTCTTCGTTATCGAAATAGCCAAAACTTGTAAATAAATTAAAAATGGCATCAAACTGATCATTCATTGGCAAACGCATGTCATGCACTTTAAAATGTAGTTTTTCGTGGGCACTTTTTTGCGCTATTTGAATGCTATTTTCAGACAAATCAGCACCCGTTACGTCATAGCCCAATTCGCTTAAATAAATAGAATGTCGTCCTTTGCCGCAAGCCAAATCAAGAATTTTTGCTTCATCGGGCAAATTCAAATATTGGGTGATGTTGTCCATGAAAGGTTTTGCCTCGCTGTAGTCACGGTCTTTATAAAGAATATGATAAAATGGAGTGTCAAACCAAGACGCATACCATTGATTTTTAGTAGGATGTGTCGTTGATTGGTTTTCGTTTGTGGGTTTCATTGGTGGTTTGAATGTCTTAGCTTGCAAATTTAGTGTATTTTTGCGTAAAATGACTTCGGCATCGCAAAGGTTACGAAGTTTTGAGAGGTATTTTTAATTGATAATTTTGGGTTTTTAAACCACAAACCAGTTTTTTTCATGGGAAATTTTAAAATGATTGCCAAAACCTTTTTTGGTTTTGAAGAAATATTGGCCAAAGAATTAGCACAATTGGGTGCTTTGAATATCAGTGTTGGCACACGCTCGGTGAGTTTTTATGGCGATAAAGGTTTTATGTACAAAGCCAATTTAACTTTAAGAACGGCATTGAAAATTTTAAAACCGATTCACGAAGCGAAAGTTTTTAACGATCAAAATTTATACGACGAAGTTCAAAAGATTGATTGGTCATTGTATATGAATGAAAATCAGTCGTTTTTAGTCAATGTAACGATGTATTCTGAGGTTTTCAATCAAACGATGTTTGTGGCTTTGAAAGCAAAAGATGCCATTGTGGATCAATTTCGCGCCAACAGAGGCAAACGTCCGAACATCGACAAAGATTTTCCAGATTTGCGGGTGCATGTGCATTTAGACCGAGAGTTTTGCAGCATTTCTGTTGATACTTCTGGCGAATCTTTACATCAAAGAGGCTATCGTTCGGCAACAAATTTGGCTCCCATCAACGAAGTTTTGGCCGCTGGTATTTTGATTTTATCGGGTTGGGATGGCACGTCAGATTTTCTAGATCCGATGTGTGGCAGTGGCACTTTTTTGATTGAAGCCGCCATGATTGCTTGCAACATTCCTGCCAATATCAATAGAAAAGAATTTGCTTTTGAGCGTTGGCCCGATTGGGAACCAGAATTGTTCGATATGATTGTGGACAGTTTGATGAAAAAAACCAAAGATTTTCATTACAGCATTCTTGGATACGACAAAGCTCCCAGCGCCGTTATGAAAGCGATAGACAATGTGAAAAATGCCAATCTCGACGACTATATTAAAATCGAAAAAGCCAATTTTTTTGAAACCAAAAAAGAAACTCAAGGCCCATTGCACATCGTTTTTAATCCGCCGTATGGAGAACGTTTGGAAATCGATATGGAACGATTTTATACCGAAATTGGCGATACTTTCAAGCAAAATTATCCCAACACGAATGCTTGGTTCATTACCGCTAATTTGGAAGCTTTGAAATTTGTGGGGTTGAAACCTTCTCGAAAAATCAAATTGTTCAACGGAAAACTCGAAGCCCGTTTGGTGAAATATCAAATTTATGAAGGAAGCAAAAAAGCGAAATTCAATCAGTAGGTATGTAAACAACGACTGTAGTTTTGTCAAATAAAGTCATATTTCATTGCTAAATTTGGGTTTGAATGTTTTCATACAACGCCATTTTTTTTGGTATTCTTGAACTATTTTATAATCCAAATTACACGGTCATTGAAAACGAGTGTAGTTTTTACCTTTGTTTTGTAAACGAGAGTAAAAAAACTGTATTTTTACCCTCGTATTAAAAACGAGTGTAAAATTTACTCTTGAATAAAATGAATAAATTTAATCGGGAAATCCCTTATAACGACTTACCACTACTTCCTCCAAAGGTAGATGTGGAAACAAAACACATCCTAAAAAAAGCAATTTCGGCGGGAAGGGTCTTGGCACAACTGAACGGAACTTTACTCAATTTGCCAAATCCGACATTGTTTTTAGACACAATTTATTTACAAGAAGCGAAAGCGAGTTCGGAAGTTGAGAATATAATTACGACAAACGACGAGCTCTACAAGTCTTTTGCAGTTGATAAAAAAGTAGAAAATTCAGCCACCAAAGAAGTCTTAAGTTATAAAGAAGCCCTTTGGTTAGGCTTGAACGAACTAAAAACAAAACCGTTTATAACGACTAATCTTTGTATCAAAATTGTTCAGTGTATTAAAGAAAACAACGCTTCAATACGAAACACGCCAGGAACTACTTTAAGCAATGCACAAGGCGAAGTTATTTATACCCCGCCGAGTGGCGAAGCGGTCATTCGAGAGAAATTAGCCAATTTAGAAAAGTTTGTCAATGAAGACGAAACCATCGATTCTTTAATTAAAATGGCAATATTACATTATCAATTTGAGGCAATACATCCATTTTCGGATGGAAACGGGCGAACAGGAAGAATTTTATTGCTTTTATATTTAAAACTTTCAGGTTTGCTAGACACTCCAGCCATCTACTTAAGCGAATATATCATCAAAAACAAAAGTGATTATTACAAATGTTTAAGAAACGTGACCGAGAAAAATGAATGGGAGGCTTACATTTTGTATATGCTGGATATGATAGAACAAACGGCTCAAAGCGGATTGAAAAGACTTCATCAAATTACAAATGTGATGGAAGAAACCGCAAGCGAAATCAAAAAGAAATTACCAAAAATTTATTCAAAAGATTTGATTGAGATTTTATTCCGTTTGCCTTATACGAAGCGTCAACACTTGATTGACGAGAACATTGGAAATTTAAAAACAGTTGGAAGTTATTTGATAGCATTAGAAGAAAATGGCTTTTTGAAATCTGTGAAGGTTGGAAAAGAAAAGCTTTATTTGAACCAACAATTATTAAAGATATTGGATAGCAAAGAATGAGTATCACATAGTTACAGCCGTTAAGTCATTTTTATATTTTGATTGACAAATAAATCTTCACATTGATTATTTCGGCAAGTTATATTTTTGAAAATCAAATTTTTAATTTTTCAATTAAACAATTATAAACCAATCAAAACTCATTTTTAATACTTCAAAATCGTAAAAGAATCCGTAAAAGGATCGAGCGTTTCCATCAATTTTTCAATCAACTTCCCGCCAGATTGCTCGTGAAAATAGGCAAAATTGTAAAGCCTTTCCTGCAAACCACCCTTGGGAAACAAGTCATTTTTTAGTAGTTCAATGGCGTGCAAATGTTCTTGTAGTTTTCGTTTTTCGGCTTTGAGCAGTTTTTTTTCTAAATTTTCCAATCCTTTGATTTGCTTTCGTTCTTGTGCTGCCACCGCTTTTTTGAAAGAAATATCGGTCTGCGATGCCATTTCATAAAGTGCCGAAAATTGCTGTTGCAAATGGGCTTTTTGTGCGCTAAAATCCAAGTCCAAATTTGAAATTTCAACTACTTTTTGTTTCAATAAAACGTCTTTTTTCGTAAATAAATCTTGCCAACTCAGGTTCAATGCATCGGCTTTTTTGGCTTGTTTTTCTGACACCAACAAAACCGAATTTCGCAATTGCAACATCGGAAACGGAACGTTAAACGCATCAAAAACAGGTTTCAATTCCAGCCAATAAGCCAATTCGCCACCACCGCCGATATAGCTTAAATTAGGCAAAATAATTTCCTGATACAAAGGTCTCAAAATGACGTTCGGACTGAATCTTTCAGGGTTTTGATGGACTTCTTCCAAAATTTCTTCCTTCGAAAATTTTAAATCCGTATTCAAAACACGGTATTGATGGGCTTCAAAAACAATGCGTTCTCGCAAAGTTTCGGTCATATAAAACAAATTGATTTCCCTCGGATTGACTTGCACGAAATAATCTTTCAGAAGTGCAATGGCTTTGTTCGTAGCGTGAAACGAAGTTTGCTCAGTCAATTCTTGTTCCAATTCCGTTGTCATCAACTTTTTAAACGAGGCATCGTCGCCATCGACAATGACCAAACCATACGATTTAAAAAGTTCATTCGCCAAATATCTCGTAGCTTCCGCCAAATTATCGTGTTGCAAATACGCTTTTTCAAACCAAATCTCTAGTTCTTTCGCAGCATTGCCAGCCCCTAAAAGTGCTCGAAAAGAGGCAAAAACGCCGTCCATGTTTTCTAACGGAATTTTCCCCACCGGACCGCCACTTTTTGTTTCCCATCGAAGGGTGGTATCGCCGTGTTTAAAATGGTTAATTTCTTCAAAATCGTGGTCTTCTGTCGCCATCCAATAGATGGGAACAAATTGATTTTCAGGATATTTTTCTGATAAAACTTGGCATGTTTTAATTGTCGAAATAATTTTATAAACAAAATACAAAGGTCCCGTAAACAAATTCAATTGATGACCCGTAACGACCGTAAAAGTGTTTTCTTTTTCAAGAAGTTGAACGTTTTCTAGTGTTTTTTCGGAAGTGGGTGTGTTTTGATATTGCTTCAAGAGCGTTGCTTTCAAAACATTTCTGTTTGCTAAGGGGAAAGTACTTTTTTTGGCAGCAATTTGACTTTCAAAGTTTTCTATCGTAGGAAAATTTTCGTAGAGCGATTGTAGGTTGTCCTTCTGGTTCAAATAATCGGTCATTAAACGCGTAAAATAGCCGGAATTCTCATAGCTCACACAATCTGTTGGCATCTTTGGATTTTTTTTTAGCTAAAGTATCAAAATTTCACACATTCATAAATCACGGATTCATAAAATTATCATAAGTTTGGAACATCAACCTAAACCATTCTGACATGAACAAATTGAAAGTATTGACCGATTTATTGCCTATTCCAAGTTTTGCGGTCGTTGTGTTTTGTTTTTTACTTCCCTTTATTGTCATCAAATGTGGCGATACCGAGATTGCGAGTGTTTCGGGCTTCGATCTCGTGCAAGGAAAGGACATGAAAGAGAATTTTAAAGACGGCGAAATGTCGAATATGCTCGGCAATAATTTCAAAGAAAACTATTTAGACAAAACATCCGAAGAGGAAAATTTAGATGAAAACGGCGAAGAAAAGGAAACGCATCCTAATTATTTATTGCTCATTGCCTTGTTCATGGCTATCAACGGATTGGTAGTTTCGTTCTTAAAATTCAATTCTAAACCCACTGTTTTACTCACTTTTTCAATCATTGGTTTGCTCTGTTTGGCTGTTTTTGCCATCACTTTTTTGAATGCCGACGAACTCAAAGAACTCAACGGCAGTGGTGGTTTGGGCAGCGGCATCGTTTCCGTCAAATTGAGCTACGGATTTTGGTTGGCCACACTTTTGTTTTTAGTGTATCCCATTTTATTCGGATTGAAACGCTATTTTGAGAAATTGGAAGTAGAATCAGCGCAATCTACAAACAATCAAACCAATCAAGAGATTTCGGAAGAGTAGTTTTCAGAAGCTAATCCGACTTTTCGCTATAATCTTTTTCAGCAAAACCTTTTTTTCTAAGGTTTGGCAGGAGCTTTTGTTAGTCGCTCTGCCAAACCAAGAAAAAATAGGCTTTGCTTTCAAAAGGATTTTCGCTTCAATTCGGGCTAGGCGAGAGGCTGAATGTTGAACAATGGTTATTATTCTCAAAAGAGCATCTTTGTTCAGGATGATATAGCATTTTCTCTGATTGAATATGTTTGAGATTGCGTGTTTTTTTTGTGTTTGGGTAAGAGCGGGACGGTCGGGCTAGCAGTGAATTTACCGCAGAATGTTTCCAAACAAAAATTAAATCATTTCTAAATCATATCATTCATCACTATCATAATTTGAAAATTTAATTTTTAATCTTTTAGGTAAGAGAATAAATGTTAAAAGTAAAAATGAAATAAACGGGACAGTAAGAATAATTTTTGACAACAATTGATTTGAAAAAAAGTTACTTAAAATTTCATGGATATTAACTGTATAATACAACAATGTATTTGTGTAGTAAGGTTCTATTTGCTTGTTAAAAAAAAACTTATACCAATAACATAAGCATAAAATAGCTAATAAAAAAGTTGATAATTTCGATTTATAATTCAATACAAGTAAGAATATTAATAGAAATAAATTTCTAATTGAAAATATACCAATCAAATTTTTTTCAATAAAAGACATTGAAATATTTGAAATTATAGAAATCATTAAAAAAAGTGAAACAAAAAATAGTATGGTTGTTTCGTATCCCCACGAGCAACTACACCTCTAAATTACCAGG
>JBEILV010000080.1:0-12981 GCA_040379105.1 Flavobacterium sp. | reverse complement strand
TGCTAATAAGAAAGATGGTGGATTATAAATAAAAATCAATGAAATCAATGCTTAACAAGTGCGAACTAAACGCTTATACCTATAAAAAAAATAACCTTTTAAAACTTAGAAATCATGAGAACTTTTACTTCCCTAAGTTGCTTTTTAATATTCGCTTTACAAACCACATTTGGGCAACAAACAACTACGGTTACTGCCAACTCGATTGATATCAGCGATAATTTAGATTTAAGAGCGGTGGCAACATTGTTTGGAGAATCGAATGATTTGGAAGATTTCGAAAGAAGATTGAATGATCCTGAAATAAAGATATCGAACCTCGATTTGAATCAAGACAACCAAGTAGATTATTTGAGAGTGGTTGAAATTTTAGAAAACAACCAACATTTGATTGTAATTCAGGCGGTTTTAGGTCAAGATATGTTTCAAGACATTGCCACATTGGAAGTTGAAAAGGAAGCGAGATCACAAAGAGTGCAAGTGCAAGTGGTTGGAAATGAATATTTTTACGGAACGAACTATGTTTACGAACCCGTTTTCATAACAAGACCGATCATCTTCAACTACTTTTGGAGACCAAACTATGTAGCGTATTATTCGCCTTGGTATTGGGGATATTATCCAACTTATTATTATGGTTGGAATCCTTATCCGATTTACACTTATAGAAACCATGTTGGCTTGTATGTAAATGTGAATAACTATTGCCATTATCGTCCGAATTATAACAGCTATTATTATCATCGTTCTAATCATTATCGCAACAACCGATATAATGCTTACGAAAGACAACATCCGAACAGAAGTTTTTCAAACAGAAATCAAGGTTACACCAATCGAAATGAGTTATCTACGGGTAGAAATACAACCACTGGAAGAAGTACAACTACTGGAAGAAACACAACGACCGGAAGAAGTACAACCACAGGAAGAACTCAAATGAGCAACAGAAATGAGGCTGTTAGAAACAACACTTCGGTGAACAACGATAGAAGCAACAGAAGTACAAATGCTGTAAACACGAATGGAACAAGAACACAAACCACAAGTGCACCAAGAGCAACAACCACGAGAGCACAAAGTGTACCTGCAACAAGTTCAGTTCGACCCAACAGCAATCAGCCAGCAGTTTCTCAAAATAGAAGTCAAACAAGAGCACAAGCTGCACCTGCAAGAACCGAGTCAACAAGAACAACTGCAAGGCCGAATGTTTCTGAAAGTCGTGGAAGTGCAACACCAACCACTCGTTCAAACTCAGAAGGTGGCAGAAGAGGCTAAATCAGGAAAATTGATAAAAAAAACGATTCATGAAAAATGAGTCGTTTTTTTGTGTTTAAAATTGATGTACGTCAAATTTTGATTTACTTTTGAAAATTATATTCACAAAAAATAACCAACTTATTATCAAATTATGATAGAAATTTTTTCAAATCCAGATGCTTGGATAGCACTACTAACCCTTACTTTTTTAGAAATTGTACTTGGAATTGATAATATTATTTTTATTTCAATCGTTACGGGAAAACTACCGCCCGAAAAACGTAAAAAAGCAACCCAGATAGGTTTATTCTTAGCGATGTTTATGAGAATTGCTATGCTTTTTGGAATCACTATCCTCATTGCAATGAAAGCACCTTGGTTTTCAATTGATTTAGGCTGGTTTAGCGGAAGTTTTACAGGTCAAGCAGTCGTTTTATTTATTGGTGGTTTATTTTTGATATACAAAAGCACCAAAGAAATTCATGAAAAAGTAGATCATAAAGGTGAAGGCGAACAGGACATGAAATCATCAGCTGCAAAATCATTTGGCAATGTAATTTTTCAAATATTGTTAATTGACTTAATTTTTTCTGTTGATAGTATTCTTACCGCCGTTGGCATGACAAATGGTGTAGAAGGCGCACTTTATATTATGATTACAGCAGTTGTTGTTTCTGTTGGTGTTATGATGTTGTTTGCCGTTCCTGTTGGAAATTTTGTCAATGCAAATCCATCCATTCAAATTTTAGGATTGGCCTTTTTAATCCTGATTGGGTTTATGTTAATTACTGAAAGTATGCATTTATCTAATGCAGAATTAGCAGGACAACACGTTGGCGCAGTGCCAAAAGGGTATTTGTATTTCGCAATTGCGTTTTCGTTGGTCGTTGAATTTATCAATATGAAAATGAGGAAAAAACCAAGCAATCATTAAAAAAAGAAATCAAAAATGTCCTTAGTATTAAGGACATTTTTGATTTTAAAACCTTTACGATAGTCCTGTAATCTTTCCGTTGTTATCGATATCTATTCTCTCGGCATTTGGAACCGATGGCAAGCCAGGCATGCGCATTACATCGCCCAAAAGCGGGACTACAAAACCAGCTCCTGAGGAAATTTCAAATTCTCGTACCGTAATTGTAAAATCTTGAGGTCGTCCAATGAGTTTGTCGTTATCGGAAAAACTTGCGGGAGTTTTTGCCATACAAACCGAAAAATGACCAAATCCGAGTTCGTTAATCATTTTCAATTGGTTTTTAGATTTCGGCGAAAATTCAACGGCACTTGCTCCATAAATCTCTTTTGCTATCGTATTTATTTTGTGTTCGATACTATCTGACGGACGATATAAAGGCTGATAATTTGCTTGCCCTGTTTGCATTTCAGTTAAAACCGCCTGCGCCAAAGCACTCGAACCTTTGCCACCTTCAACAAAAGCGGTACTGACCAAAGCTTTAACGCCTTTGTTTTGACACAATGTTTTTAAGATATCATATTCAGCTTCCGTATCATCAGGAAAAGCATTGATACAAACCACAGGGTTCAAACCGAATTTTTGAATATTTTCGATGTGCTTTTCCAAATTGCAAAATCCCGCCTGAACGGCATCCAAATTTTCAGTTTTAAAATCAGCAGCTTGCATACCGCTGTGGTATTTTAAAGCGCGGATGGTTGCTACTAAAACCACTGCGTCAGGCTTTAATCCTGACTGTTCGCATTTAATGTGAAGGAATTTTTCAGCACCTAAATCGGCACCAAAACCCGCTTCTGTGACCACAAAATCTCCTAACGACAACCCCATTTTGGTTGCAATAGCCGTATTGGTTCCTTGGGCAATGCTGGCAAAAGGACCGCCATGTAATATCGCAGGATTTCCGTCGATTGTTTGAACTAAATTTGGTTTAATTGCGTCTTTCAACAAAGCAGTCATCGCACCAATCACCTTTAAATCTCGCGCAAATATGGCTTTTCCTTCTAAAGATTTGCCAACGAAAATACTCCCTAATCTGAATTTTAAATCTTCTAAATCTTTAGACAAACACAATATTGCCATGACTTCCGAAGCGGGAGTGATATTAAATCCGTCTTCGCGCATGACGCCGTTGCCTTTAGAGCCAACACCCACAATTATTTGACGTAAAGACCTGTCATTCATATCCATCACACGTTTCCATGCAATCGATTTTGGATCTAAATTCAATTCCGATTTTGGATTTTGTAGCGCATTATCTATTACAGCCGAAAGCAAATTATTTGCCTTTTCAATGGCAGAAAAATCGCCTGTAAAATGCAAATTAATATCCTCCATTGGTAAAACCTGAGCATAACCGCCACCTGCGGCACCGCCTTTCAAACCAAAAACAGGCCCTAAAGAAGGTTCTCTCAAAACAGCAATTGCTTTTTTTCCAATAAAATTAAGACCATCGGCCAAACCAATAGACATGGTTGTTTTTCCTTCACCAAATTTCGTAGGCGACATGGCAGAAACAAGAATCAATTTGCCTTTAGGTTGCTCTTTTTGCTGATGCAACGGAAGTTTTGCTTTGTATTTTCCGTAGAACTCTAAATCATCTTCTTCAATACTAATTTTCTTGGCAATTTCTTTGATTGGCAACATTTTGGCACTTTGTGCAATTTCAATATCTGATGGAAAAATGGACATGTTTCGAGAATTAAAAAATTTCGACGAATTTAGGGATTGTTTGTAAAAGAAAATAGGATAAAAATCAGGTAATCGAAAAAGTTTTATCCTTTGATTCGATAGTCATAATCATATTTTTCTACCGAAACAATTTTTGGATTCAATTCATTTAATCGACTGACATTAAGAATATAATTGAATTCACTCGGAATAATCACCGATGGAAATCTTAGGATTGGAAACGAAGATTGTGCAAGTTTTTCAGTGCCGAATATTTTTGAAGTTGAACTGGTTGGGATAGATTTCCAATTGTGAGGTAAGTTGTCAATCGAAATTTCTTCAATTAAATCGTCTTGAATTTCAATAGTCGTAAAGCACAAACTTGCTGGCATTAAATTATTTTCCACATTTACAGAATATTCCAAAAGTGCCAAAGCCCTACTTTGGGAGGTGTAAATGCAAGCAATTCCAACATTATTCCACCTTCCACCATAAAGTTTGGCACCCATGCCATTCAAATCACGGCTGTAAATTTCTTTTCCTACTCTGTAAACTAACATAATTTAGGAATAAATACCGTATTCGATGCGACCAATAAGATTTCTGATTTCTTCGCGCCCAAATTGATTATCGATGATATCAAAAGGTTTTTTGCCACCCAAAGCTTGATTTGGAACAAACAACCACGCATTAAAATTTTCAACATTTTCAAAAACCTCATAGCCATAGGAGTACAAATCCGAAAGGGCAACTATTTTTTCGGATACATTTTCACTGTAAACCTCATCCTTTTTTTTATTGATCAGCGTTGCTCTTGTCACGGCAAGGGCTTGTGCTAATTTGTCATAGTCAAGTTGTGCTTTCATTTTAAATTGTTCAATATCTGATTTTTTAATTCCTTGATCCAACAATTCCATTTTTTCAAACGAAGTCAATTTATAGATAGGAGTCGCTATTTCTGAAATAAATGATTTCAAAAAACTCAATGGCGACAATGCGATATAAGGCATTGCTATGGGCTCATTCACGAGGTTTGATGCTTCTGACTGCAATTGACTATTTTGATGAGAATCGTTCATAGTATAATGTTTTAATATTAACAGTGCAAAATTATACTTTATTTTTGGTTTTTTAAAGTTTTACTTCATTTTTATTCCAAGCTTAAAGTAATTTGTCCATCTTCATCCAAATCTGTTGGGATATTGCTTACATCGTCAGTGATTGTATCGACCATATTTTCAGGTGCTTCTTCAACAGTTTCTTCAAAAGGCAAGGGTTCTAAAGCATTAATGGCTTTGATTTTGTCAGAAGTAATTTGGTTTCCTAAAGCTTTAATTCCTTTCACAGCAATGAACTGCTCAAAATCTAACGTAAGGTTTTCTTTTTGAACTCCTTTCACTTTTGAAAACTCAATTTCAAAAACAGGTCGCCAATCGGTAGAAACAATTTCGAGGGTAGATTTGTCATTTTCAGAGATAAAAACCTCTTCTTTATTTTCATTTTCAATCAAAAATCGTTTGCCGTAATATTTGCTTTTTTCGCCATCAAAATAAATAGCCGAAACTGGTTTGTTAGGATTCCATTTCTCCAAAACTATCATATCTTCCTCAAAATGAGAAGTTAACTCTGGAACGATGGTTTTTAATTTTCCGCTTTGCGTAACAATCAGAAGTCTGTCATTAGGTTTGAACTCACCCAACAACTCCCCTCTTCCATCCACGTTCAAGCGTTGCACCACATCATCAAACCAAATTTTTCGAGGACGAAGTGTTGAAATTCCCTTCTCTTTAAGTTCGATTTTTTTGATAAAATATTTTGTCACTGTGTTGCCTCTACTCACACGACCTTTGATTCCAATTTCAGAGAAATCTAAATCCCATTTCAACTTTTTCACACTTCCCACTTGACGCAATAAAATAGTAACAACCTCAGCTTCCCCATTCGGATTCGCTGAAAAATACAACACTTGCGACCCTGGTTTTTCTTGTGTTAAATCATAAAACTTATCTCTCGTAATGCCCGAAACGTTGAATCTTTTCACAAAAGAACTGCCTGATTTACCATCCCGATAAATCATGTTATAAATGGTTCGTTTGTCGTTTTTATCGAAAATAGCAATATGGATAATATCTTTTCCGATGAATTTTTTATCATCCACTTTTGTCACCATCATTTTACCATCACGAAGAAAAACAATCACATCGTCAATATCCGAACAATCAGCCACATATTCGTCTTTTTTCAATCCGGTGCCAACAAAACCTTCCACTCGATTGACATACAATTTCGTATTTCGTAATACTACTTTCGTTGCTTCGATCGTATCAAAACTTCTCAACTCAGTTTGTCTTTCTCTTCCTTTGCCGTATTTTTCTTTTAATTTCATGAAAAAATCAATCGCAAAATCAATCATATTCGCCAAATGATGTTTCACTTGTTCCATTTCAGCTTCCAATTTTGCAATGGCATCATCAGCTTTATCAGAATCGAAACGAGTGATTCTAATCATCGGAATTTGCGTTAATTTCTGCAAATCATCATCATTAATGGCCCTTACAAATGAGGCTAAAAAAGGCTCAAATCTTTGATACATATAAACATACAAAGATTCTCTGTCGGAATACAACTTAAAATCGATATACATTTCTTCACGGATAAAAATCTTTTCTAGCGTAGAAAAATGCCATTTATTTTCTAATTCACTCAACTGAATTTCAAGTTCTCGCCGTAGTAAATCGACCGTTCGAAGTGTTGAAATTTTCAACATATCAGAAACTCCGATAAACAACGGTTTGTGGTTTTCAATCACGCAACCCAAAGGCGCTACTGAAGTTTCGCAAGCTGTAAAAGCATACAAAGCATCGATGGTTTTATCGGGAGAAACTCCCGCAGGCAGATGAATCAAAATTTCAACTTCGGCAGCTGTATTGTCTTCAATTTTCTTGATTTTAATTTTCCCTTTTTCGTTCGCTTTCAAAATACTGTCAATCAATGTGGAAGTATTGGTTGAAAATGGAATTTGAGAAATCACCAAAGTGGACTTATCTAATTGAGCAATTTTGGCACGCACACGCACACGACCGCCACGCAAACCGTCGTTATAATTGGACACATCGGCAATTCCAGCCGTTGGAAAATCAGGATACAACGTAAAAGGTTTGTTTTTCAAAACTTTAATCGAACATTCAATCAATTCATTAAAATTATGAGGTAAAACTTTTGTGGAAAGTCCAACCGCAATGCCTTCGGCACCTTGCGCCAAAAGTAATGGAAACTTCACCGGAAGATTGATTGGTTCTGCTCTTCTGCCATCGTAAGACAAGCCCCAATCGGTTATTTTGGGCGAATACAAAATATCATGACCTAATTTTGAGATTCTCGCTTCGATGTATCGAGACGCTGCTGCGCTATCGCCTGTGAGAATGTTTCCCCAGTTTCCTTGTGTGTCGATGATCAAATCTTTTTGACCAATTTGCACCATTGCATCTGCAATACTCGCATCGCCGTGTGGATGATATTGCATGGTATGCCCAACAATATTCGCCACTTTATTGTAACGACCATCGTCTAACTCTTTCATTGAGTGCATAATACGTCTTTGCACAGGCTTAAAACCATCCTCAATGGCTGGCACTGCACGTTCAAGAATTACGTAAGATGCGTAATCAAGAAACCAATCCTTGTACATGCCCGTCACTTTAATGATGGTTTCAGAAGGATTGTCTCTTTCGTAAAAATGTTGCGATTCCTCAGGGTTTGAAGTTAAATCGTCGTTGGGGGTTATGTTTTCGTCTTCGTCTTTCATTGTTAGTGTTTTCATCTACGTCAATATTCATTCATGAACAACCTTTTATTTTATTTTTAAAACATCCAAATTTAGTTAATATTTCTTCTTTTTTACATTAAAATATTGACCAATTCAGCATTTATTGTCTTCTTAAAAAAAATATGTTAAACACAAGTTTTTATGTTAGATTATGAATTTCAAAAGCATCCTTTTAATTTAAACCTCACCTCTTCTTCCCACAAAAAGGACAAAAATCGAAATGTGTTTCTATTTGTTTTTTGCATTTTTTGCACAGCACAAATGAATGGGCAACTGCAACAGTTTCATTGTAAATTTCTTTGAATTCGCTCGAAATTTCTTTCAAAAATCGAGAAGTATTGCCTTTTTCTGTAATTAGATACAATTGATCTTTGGCTCTTGTAATGGCCACATAAAACAATCTTCGTTCTTCTTCCATCAAACTATCATGATTGGCTGTTTTGATGATTTGAAAAATTCTATCTTCTAACCAAATATCAGGAAATCCGCCATATCCATCGGTCAAACCTACAATAAAAACGGCTTTTGCCTCCAAACCTTTTGAGGCATGAATGGTTTTATTTTGGACTTTCAAATTTTCATTTCGCAAAGCAAAAAAATAGGGCTGATACATTTTACTTCTTCGATATAAAAATAAAATGTCTTCGTTGTTATATCCAGCGTCGTACAATGCACGAACGCGCGACAAACAAAACTGAATGTTTTCCTCAAGATTGTTGCCGGCATATTCTACAATCTTAAATTCCGACATTTTTGAAGCGAAAATTTCTTTTTCTATCTTGAATTTGTTGTGTTTGATCACTTCATTGCTTGCGCCCACAATGCTTTGGGTGCTGCGATAATTCAAATTGAGTTTGATGGTTTTGGCTCTTTTAAAATGCTTGTCGAAATTGATAATACAATCTACATTCGAACCTCGAAAACCGTAAATACTTTGCCAATCATCGCCCACGCAGAACAATTGCGTTTTGGGAGTGATGAGTTGTTTGATCAATGCTACTTGCAAACTGTTGACATCTTGAAACTCATCGACCAACACATATTGATATTGATTTTGGAATTTTTTTAAAATGTCTTTGTGTTTTTGAAATAATGATACCGTTCTGATAATCATATCATTAAAATCTAAATAAGATTTATCAATACAATAACCTTGAAAATCTTTGACCAATGGCATCACCAGCAAATAGAAAATTCGAATTCGTTCGTGTGGATCTTCCTGCGATTTTTCGAAAATCTTGTTTAAATCAGCATTTTCTACTTTCAGCATATCACAAATTCGAATGGCTTGAAAAATAAAATCTTTCACTTCTTCCTGATAGCGTTGGAACTCTTCTTGATAGGATAAAATTCGTTCACTTTCGTAATTCTCTGACAATCGACCTCTGATAATTTTATCTAAAGCATGGTTGAAAAGTGCTGTGTCTTCGGTCATTCTTTCATACGTTTTTACGCATAAAATGTTGCCTTTTTCAAATTGCTCTGCCTTGTTCTTTGAAGGATAACTTTTGTTGCTTACATGTTCCAAATAAATATTGGCATCTTCGATGTAGAAATCGGGTTTAAAACCAAAATCTTTGATATTTATTTGAGGTTCATATTGATAACCAATATTGTGTCGAAACAACCAATCAGCAATGTATTGTTCTGATTTTGAGCGCACTTTTTCGCCCCGAAGCGTGGTATAAATTTTACCTTCTTGATGTAGATTGAAATTTTTAAGTTTTTCTACCTGAATTTTATCTACAGTATAATCCAAAATATATTTCTTCAGAGCCAACAAATAATCGTTGTTTTGTTCGCAGTTGCGAATGAGTATTTTATGAAAAACCTCAAAAGTGGTTTCGGGCGCAACCAAAGCAAACATCGGGTCTTCTTCCCTTTTTTTGTCTTCGGAAATAATTTTGAATTTGTTATCAAATTCCTTAACGCCATAATTCTGCATGATTTTGTAGCACAAACTATGAAAGGTTCTGATGGTTAGGTTTTCAATCCATTTGAACTTTTTAATAAAATTGTAGCGTTGTTTGTTTTTTTCGTCAAGAGATGTTTTTTTATCAAAAATAATCGATTCATAAACTCCTGACGTGTCCGACTCGATAATGAGCCGATCGATCATTTCGTTGGCTGCATTTTTCGTGAAGGTAATAGCCAAAATTTCAGAAGGCTGCACTCTTTTGACCTCAACCAAATACTTGATTTTTTGGAGTAATGTTTTGGTTTTTCCCGAGCCTGCCCCTGCCAAAACCAATATCCGTTTTTGCTCTGCTTTTACAGCTTCTATTTGGCGTTCGTTAAGCGTATCGAAAAGCATAAATCATTTTTTTTATTTTGCTAGAAATTTCTCTGTTTCGTACCACGTTTGACCAACACTTTTGGTGTGGTTGAATCATCTAGATTTTATCAGTTATTTATTTTAAATTGTTGGTCAACTTTCATCCAGCCATCTTTATATGTAAAGATTAAAAATGGATGCTTTTGAAAAATAGTGCTTTTTGTTTCTCAATTTTAAAGCCATTTAAACATCGTTTGATAACAGCAAATGTTTCAATTTGATCAACTAATTGACAATTAATTCTTTTCTACCACATCCAATTCCACTTTCAAATTATTGATGATAAATTCTTGTCGGTCGGGTGTGTTTTTGCCCATATAAAATTCTAGCAATGTTTCAATGGACGTGGCTTTGTCTAACATCACGGGGTCCAAACGCATATCGGCACCAATAAAATGTTTGAATTCGTCGGGCGAAATTTCACCTAAACCTTTAAATCTTGTGATTTCTGGCTTGGGTTTTAGTTTTTCAATGGCGTCCACACGCTCTTGATCGCTGTAGCAATAAATGGTTTCTTTTTTGTTTCGAACCCTGAAAAGTGGGGTTTGCAGAATATACAAATGTCCTTCTTTGATTAATTCTGGGAAAAATTGCAAGAAAAATGTAATCAACAACAATCGGATGTGCATTCCGTCCACGTCGGCATCGGTAGCAATTACAATGTTGTTATAACGCAAATCTTCCATCGCTTCCTCAATGTTCAAAGCCGCTTGCAGCAAATTGAACTCTTCATTTTCATAGACAATTTTTTTCGACATGCCATACGAATTCAAAGGCTTTCCTCGCAAACTAAACACCGCTTGCGTATTTACATCACGACTTTTCGTAATAGAACCCGAAGCCGAATCTCCCTCAGTAATAAACAAAGTGCTTTCTAAACTTCTTGGGTTTTTGGCATCGGTCAAGTGAACTCGGCAATCACGGAGTTTTTTGTTGTGCAAACTTGCTTTTTTGGCCCGGTCTTTTGCCAATTTTCGAATGCCCGAAAGTTCTTTTCGTTCGCGCTCGGCTTGCAATATTTTTCGCAGTAAAGCCTCAGCAACTTCTGGATTTTTATGCAAAAAATTGTCCAAATTTGTTTTCACAAAATCATTGACAAACGTTCGCACGGTTGACAAATTCGGACACATGTCGGTAGAACCTAATTTTGTTTTGGTCTGACTTTCAAAAACAGGCTCTTCCACTTTCACGGAAACAGCAGAAACAATCGATTTTCTGATGTCGGACGCTTCAAAAGGTTTGTTATAAAATTCTTTGATTGTTTTAACCAATGCTTCGCGAAATGCGCCCAAATGCGTACCGCCTTGTGTGGTGTTTTGTCCATTTACAAACGAATAATATTCCTCAGAATATTGCGATTTGCTGTGCGTAATTGCAATTTCGATGTCGTCGCCTTTCAAGTGGATAATCGGATAGACTTGGTCTTCAACATCAATATTTTCAGACAGTAAATCTTTCAATCCATTGTCAGAATGGTATTTTTCGCCATTGAAATAGATCGTTAAACCCGTGTTTAAATAGCAATAATTCTTGAGCATTTTTTCGATATATTCATACCGAAACTTGTAGTTTTTAAAAATCGCTTCGTCGGCAATGAAAGATACTTTTGTACCTTTTCTTTTCGTGGTTGCTACAACATCTTCCTCGAGCGTTAAGTTTCCGGCATTGAACTCGGCCACTTTCAGCTGATTGTCTCGAACGGATTCTACCCTAAAAAAATTAGACAAAGCGTTTACAGCCTTGGTTCCTACTCCATTCAAACCGACCGATTTTTTAAATGCGCGACTGTCGTATTTACCACCCGTGTTCATTTTCGAAACCACATCGACCACTTTGCCCAACGGAATGCCACGTCCATAATCGCGCACCGAAACTTGCTTGTCCTTGATGGTCACTTCGATTACTTTGCCCCCACCCATCACAAATTCGTCGATACAATTGTCGATGATTTCTTTAATCAGAATATAAATACCATCATCGGGCGACGAACCATCGCCGAGTTTTCCAATGTACATTCCGGGGCGCATTCGGATGTGTTCTTTCCAATCGAGCGAGCGAATATTATCTTCGTCGTACTTTAATTCTTCTGTCATTTTAAAACTATCGATTTTGCGCTAATATAGCAGATTTTAAATGATTCTTGAAATCAATATTTGAAAAATTATTTATTTAATTTAAAGAAGTGTAGTTGAGATTTAAAACTCGTTAGCTAACCACATTAGATTTTGAAACAGAATCAGATTTCAGGATATAGATTTTCTTATTCTTTTTGCGTAAGCTAAAAATCTAATGGCAGTAGCTTCAACAGTAAATGCAGTTTTGTCAACACTAACGGCAGTCGCTTCAACACTAACGATAGTTGCTTCAAAACTAATGGCAGGTGCTTCAACACTAACGGCAGGTGCTTCAACACTAATGGCAGATGCTTCAACACTAACGGCAGGTGCTTCAACACTAATGGCAGGTGCTTCAAAACTAACAGCAGGTGCTACAACACTAACGGCAGATGCTTTAACACTAAAGGAAATTAATTAAAAACTAACGGCGGATGCTTCAATACTAACGGCAGGTGCTAAAAATCTTTTTGTAGTAGGTCGTTTTCTATTTTTAGGCATAAAAAAACTTATTGCGGAAGCAATAAGTCATTTGCGGTTTGGTTCTTTTTTGGTGGCTCTGTCGTGTTTAGGCAACGCTTTTAAATGTGAGTCCTTTTACTTGTGCGAATTGTGGACTGCTGGCACCAAAAACGGATTTGATGTATTTTTTTACGTCGGCGGCAACGGCAACGATGCCTGTTTCGGGGTGGTAGAGCGTTTGGTTTCTGTCGATGCGGGCGTTGCTGATGTTGGCGTAGGCGGTGGCAACGGCACTGTTTTTTGCATTGAGTTCGTCGATTTTGGCTTGCACGGCTGCCACTTG
>JBEILV010000079.1:0-13026 GCA_040379105.1 Flavobacterium sp. | reverse complement strand
TACAAGACAATGATTTTATCTCAAAACCATAAGAAAATAGAAGGCCTTTTTGATGAAAATTTTTGGAAAACGGTTTAGGGTGTCCCAGTGTCAAAGTCAGGAAACCATTTTTTCTGTTAAAAAAGATTGTGGTTTTTTCTGTAGTTTTTCGTGCGTCAATTGATTTGAAAAAAAATGCTACGAAAACCACTTCATTTAATATTTTGTTAATACTATTTGACATCGTTGGTAAAGAAGGTTGAATTATTAATTTTGTTGGTTATTTTTTATGATTTATTGCCCGAGAATGTTGTATTTTGCGCCACATTTTCTTTTTTAACTTAAAGTTTAATTTTTAGATATGCTAACAATGAAGCGTTTAAAATTTTTAGTTGCAAGTTTGATTTTATTGATTTTTATGGGTGTTTCCGCACAAGAAACAGACAAAAAAGTAATTTTTACAATCGACGGAACCCCATTTTATGCCGATGAATTTATACGGGTTTACAACAAAAACTTAGAATTGGTAAAAGATGAATCGCAGAAAGATTTAGATAATTATTTAGAGCTTTTTATTGGCTATAAGCTCAAGATTACCAAAGCAATGCAAATGGGTTTGCAAGAAGATAAAAAATACCAAAGCGAACTCAAAAGCTATAGAAATCAGCTGGCTAAAAAATATTTAACCGACAATAAAGTAACTGAAGAATTGATTTTAGAAGGCTACAATCGTTCTTTGAAGGAAGTGAAAGCATCGCATATTTTACTCCTTGTTGATGAAAATGCACTTCCGGCAGACACCTTAAAAGTGTATCAGAAAATACTAAATCTTCGCAACGAGATTTTGAAAAACGGTAATTTCGGCGATTATGCAGCTAAGTTTTCAGAAGATCCTTCTGCCAAACAAAATCTTGGGGATTTAGGCTATTTTTCTGCCTTCAGAATGGTCTATCCTTTCGAGTCTGCGGCGTTCAACACACCAAAAGACCAAATTTCGATGCCTGTTAGAACCAGATTTGGCTATCATTTAATTCAAGTAACAGATATCCGCGACAATAGAGGCGAATTGACCGTAGCACACATTATGTTGAGTAATCCAAAAGAAGGCGAAGGTGCAACGATGAAAGACATAGAAGCCAACATTCGCGAAATTGCAACAAAACTCAAACAAGGCGAAAACTTTGATGCTCTTGCAAAACAATTTTCTCAAGACAGAGCCACAGCAAACAAAGGCGGTGTTTTAAATCGTTTTGGTGCGGGTCAATTAAGCGCAACCACTTTTGAAGAAGCTGCGTTCGCATTGACACCAGAACAACCTATTTCAGAACCCGTACAAACAGATTTTGGCTGGCATATCATCAAACTTATTGAAAAACACCCACTCAAAACTTTTGAAGAAGCAAAACAAGAAATTGAAAGAAAAATAGAAAAAGACGATCGTTCGCAATTGATTCAAGAATCGATGACCGAAAAATTAAAAGCGAAATTTAGCATCATAGAGAATAAAAATCTATTGAATAAAATCACAAAAGCAGTCAACAAAACATTTTTCGAAGCCACTTGGGAACCTAAAACCAAAGATGATTTTTCGAAAACACTTTTCACCATTCAAGATGAAATTTATACAGGTTTGCAGTTTATTGAAGTGCTTAAAAACGAACAAAAAGCACGTTATCCTGAGCAACCCATTCAAAAATTGATTGAAAATATTTACAGAAAAACGCTCGATGAAAATGTAAATAAATACCACGAAGCACATTTGGAAGACGAGTTTCCTGAATTTGCAGCTGTGATGCAAGAATATAGAGAAGGCTTGTTGTTGTTCGAATTGATGGAAAGAGAGATATGGAAAAAATCTAAGAACGATACTTTAGGATATACCGCTTTTTACAACAATAACATTCAAAATTATCAATGGAAAGATCGCTTTGATGTATTGATTGTTTCCTCTAAAGATCAGAAAGTTTTGAAAAAAGCACTTAAGGCTTATGGTAAATCGATGCCAATTGCAGAGGTAAAAACAAAATTTAACGAAGGCGATAAAATTTTCATTTCCTCTCAAGCAGGGATTTACGAAGCCGATAATTCTGCCCTGCCTACTTTAATGCCAAAAGCAGTTGGAGTTTCATCTATTTTTGAAGAAGAAGGCTATTTTTATTTCGTAGATGTGAAAGAAGTGATTCCAGCAGGGCCTAAAAAGATAGAAGAATGTAGAGGAAAAGTAATCAATGATTATCAGCAATTTTTAGAAAGCAATTGGATTACAAATTTGAAATCAGAATTCAAAGTGAATGTCAATAAAATTATTTTCGACTCTGTGAAACAAACAATGAAACGTTGAGAAAAGTAAACAACATAATTGTATTCGGTATTATGCTCACTTTTTTTTCTTGTAGTTATTTTAAAGAGCCAGAAAAAAAAGTGGGAATTGCCCGTGTGAACAATAATTATCTCTACGAAGAAGATTTGATTGGTTTAATTCCGCCAGAAAGCAAGCCAGAAGACAGCGTTTTGCTCGTGAAAGATTTCATTAATCGATGGGCGGCTCAACGCCTCTTGATTGATGCTGCCGAAAGAAATTTATCTAAAGACGAAAAAACAGATTTCGAAAAATTAGTACAACAATATCGTTATGATATTTACACACGTGCTTATTTAGAAGCTATTGTCAATAAAACGATAGACACTTTTGTTTCTAAAACAGAATTGCAAAATTATTATAAACAGCATAAATCAAATTTCAAAACGGTAAGTCAGATTGTTAAATTGCGATACATTCATTTAGCGGCCGATCATCCGAAACTAAAATTGATGCAACAAAAAATTTTCGACGACAAAACCAAAGCTTCTTTTTGGGAAAAATACCAATTACAATTCAAGAATTTTGCCCTCAACGATACCATTTGGGTAGAGATGAACCAAGTGTATCGAAAACTACCTTTCATTACACCAGAAAATAGAGAACAATTTATCGCAGGTGGTAAAACAATTGTGCATAAAGATTCGTTAGATGTTTACTTTGTAAAAGTGAGAAAAGTAATTGATAAAGACCAAGAAGCACCTTATGAATATATAGAACCCACCTTAAAACAAGTAATTCTTAATCAAAGAAAACTTGAATTGATTAAAAAATTTGAAACAGATTTAACGAACGACGCGCTAAAAAATAATGACTATGAAGTTTACCAATAAAAATATCATACTACTTTTTGCAATACTAGTAACCTTGACGCATTCGGGTTTTGCCCAAGATATTGTGGCAGAATCTAATGTTGCAACCAAACAAAAAGATACCCTCAAAAAATTTAAGAGAATAAAACTCGATGGTATCGTATCCACCATTGGCGATTATGTGATTTTGGACTCTGAAATTGATATTGCTTTGGTTGAATATGCACAAAATGAACAGAATGTAAAAATGACTCGATGCGAGGTTTTGGGGATGCTGATGGAAAACAAACTTTATGCACACCACGCCATTCAGGACAGTATTGTGATCAATGATTCTGAAATTATGTCGGAAGTAGAAGAAAAAATAAGTGTTCTTTTAGAGCGCGTCGGTCCGATGGAGAAGATCATCAAATATTACAATCAAAAATCGGAAGAAGAGTTTCGATCTACATTTTTCGATG
Organism: Flavobacterium sp.; assembly: GCA_040379105.1. Lineage (GTDB taxonomy): Bacteria > Bacteroidota > Bacteroidia > Flavobacteriales > Flavobacteriaceae > Flavobacterium. Next base: position 9,415 of record JBEILV010000079.1, on the reverse strand, counting down.
TTTTAAAACAAAATCGTTTAACGAGCGAAATGCAAAAAAAGATTGTCGATGCAGTAGAAATTACGCCCGACGAAGTTCGAAGTTTTTTCAATAATATTCCCGAAAAAGATCGACCCATTATTGGCGCAGAAGTGGAGGTTTCGCAAATCATTATTCAACCGAAAGTGGAAGATGCTGAAAAGCAACGCGTGATTAATAAATTAAAAGACATCAAACGTGATGTGTTAGAAAACGGTGCAAGTTTTACGGCCAAGGCAGTTTTCAACACCGAAGATCCTGGCACACGTTCGAACGGCGGATATTACAAAATGACCCGAAAAACCAATTTTGTTAAAGAGTTTAAAGAAGTAGCCTTCAGTTTGGCGCAAGGCGAAATTTCTGAGCCTTTCGAAACGGAATTTGGTTTTCACATTATTTATTTAGAAAAAATTAGAGGACAAGAGCTTGATTTGCGTCATATTTTGATTATTCCAAAAGTGAGCGATAATGCAATGAAGGAAGCAAAAGAAAAGGCCAACTTGATTAAAAAAAGAATCGAAGCAGGTGAGATTTCTTTCGAAGAAGCTGCCCGATCCATGTCAGATGAAAAAGAAACCAGAGCCAATGGCGGTGTTTTCTTAAATCCGCGTACTTTAGATAAACGGTTTGAGTTGACAAAAATGGATCCTATTTTGTATCAGCAAATTTCTAATTTGAAACAAAACGAAATTTCAGTGCCATTGATTGACGAAGACCAACGAGGTTTGAAACGATATAAGCTCATCACGGTGAAACAGAAAACAGACGAGCATGTGGCGGATTATGCAAAAGACTATGCCAGAATTAAAGAATTTGCTTTGAAAGAAAAACAACTGGAAGTGATTAGCAAGTGGGCAGATGAGAAAATAAAAGACACGTACATAAAAATCAATGGACAATACCGCGAATGCGATTTTGCACACAATTGGTTTAAAAAATAATTAAAAAAAACGAGCAAAATGTCGGATGTACAAGCAATAGAACAATTAGTAAGTAAGCGCAAACAACTCAAGCTAGAAATCGGAAAAATAATCATTGGGCAAGATGCCGTGGTAGATCAAATCATTTTGAGTATTTTTTCGGGTGGACACGCTCTTTTGGTGGGTGTTCCGGGTTTGGCAAAAACATTGATGGTCAACACCATTGCGCAAGCTTTGGGCTTAGATTTCAAAAGAATCCAATTTACCCCCGATTTGATGCCTTCGGATATTCTCGGAAGCGAAATTTTGGATGAAAACCGACTATTCAAATTCATCAAAGGACCTATTTTTTCGAACATTATTTTGGCTGACGAAATCAACAGGACTCCGCCCAAAACGCAAGCCGCTTTGCTCGAAGCGATGCAAGAGCGTGCTGTGACGATTGCTGGACACAACTACAAGCTTTCGTTGCCTTATTTTGTTTTGGCCACCCAAAACCCCATTGAGCAAGAAGGAACCTATCCTTTGCCAGAAGCACAATTGGATCGATTTATGTTTTCCATCAATTTAGATTATCCGTCGTTTGAAGAGGAAGTGCAAGTGGTGAAAGCAACCACTGCTTCGCAAAAAAACACCATCAACGCTTTGTTTACCGCACAAGAAATTATAGATTTTCAGGCTTTAATCCGTAGAATTCCTGTGGCCGACAATGTAATTGAATACGCAGTGACTTTGGTCAATAAAACCCGGCCTTCGAGCCCTTTGACCAACGATTATATCAAAAACTACATCGATTGGGGCGCCGGGCCAAGAGCTTCTCAAAATCTAATTTTGGCTGCCAAAGCCCACGCAGCTTTCCACGGAAAATTTTCGCCCGATATTGAAAACGTAAAGGCGGTCGCTGAAGGGATTCTTCGACACCGGGTGGTGAAAAACTATAAAGCCGACGCAGAGGGCATCACGATTGAGCAAATCATTGCAAAAATTTTATAGCAACAAAAAGGCCTCCGTTTTCAATAACTGATGGCCTTTTGCTTATGCAGTCGTGTCGTAAGAATTGAACAGAGCGAAAGTATTTTGTTTTTGATGCACGGCGCTTGTTGCCATCATTTTTATAGTGTTGCGGTTTTTAATGTGTGGTTTTTAAATAAATTGCCGTCGAAGGATTATTTGCAAACATCGAAAAAAGATGCAAGCGCCTAACGATCAAGCGCAACGAGTGAATGTAGTGATGAAAGCTTGTAAATCAAGGCAAAAGTGGTATGCTATGTTGTTTTGATTAGAAAAATAAAACAGAAACAATTCCCATAGCATATAATGTTTGCTATTGATTGTCGTAGAATAGAAAGATCCATAAAAACGAAAAATATGAAAAAATTTAAAATTTTGACTACAGCAATTGTCATGGCATGCATTTCTTTTCATCATTCTTATAGTCAAGGTTGTAGCGATGCAGGTTTTTGTACTATCAATAGCTTCAAACCAAGCGATTCTGACAGTACAAAAGTTTTGAATAAACAGTTCAAAATAGGAACTTTTGCGGGCGATGCAGACAATTCTATTTTTGTTTATGGGAGCTATTTTGAATTTAATAAGCAATTGAACAAACGGTTTGGATTTGATGTAAAACTAACCACGTTGGCGCAAAGTGGCAATGGCATTTCAGCCTTCGGACTTTCAGATTTTTATATAAATACAAATTATGCAGCGAGTGAAAAATTGAAGCTTACTCTAGGATTTAAAGTGCCACTTTCAAACGCTAACAAAACCCACGAAGGATTGCCTTTGCCTATGGATTACCAAGCAAGTTTAGGAACTTTTGATTTGATTTTTGGAATCGGATATGAAATTAAAAAAATACAATTAGTAGCGGCAATTCAGCAACCTTTGACGCAAAACAACAATCAATTTTTTGCATCTAACTTTTCATCCAACACACCATTGTCCAACTTTCAATCGACAAATTAGTTTGAACGAAGTGGCGATGTGTTGCTGCGAGTATCTTATCCTGTAAGCGTTCATTCAAAATTCAGAATAACGCCAAGTATGTTGCCAATTTACCATTTGACAAACGACAAATTCACGGATGAATTGAACATAAAAAGAGAAATTTAAGGTTCGCAAGGACTGACGCTCAATGGAAATGTTTATTTCGACTACGAGTTCAACGCAAAAAGCAGTCTTCAACTCAATGTCGGAATGCCGTTTGTGGTCAGAGACGCACGCCCCGACGGATTGACGAGAAGTTTTATTGCCAATTTAGAATATAGAATAAAGTTCTAAAACAAAATTTAAAGATCTGTTATAAAGTAAGTTAGGTGTTTTGTGTATAGGTTAATCTCTGTTTTACCACCAAAGATAGCTTTCAATAGATGTTTTTTTTCGGTGCCTTATGTTTGCACTAAAACTGTCGGTCGATAACAACAAAACCAATGGTAAAAAGCAAGTGACAAACATTCGCTTTTTACCATTAGAATTGTTGATGTTTAAGATAAGGATTGCCTGATAATGACTAAAATCAAGGCTTGAATGATGCGTGGTTGCTATTGTTTTTTAATGAGGCAATTTTTTCATCAAAACTCCATAAAGAAACGTACCCAAAATAGCACCGAGCAACACAAAAATTATTTGCCAAAAGCCAGCTCCCAACAAAATGAAAATCGGTCCCGGGCAAGCACCAACCAAACCCCAACCCAGTCCGAAAATGGTGCCGCCAATGATATATCTTGCAAACCCTTTTTCTTTATCTTGAATCACAATGGGCTGTTTGTCAATAGATTTTACATTGAATCGTTTGATGATTTGTAGACCAATCACACCCGTAAAAACCGCAGTGCCAATCATTCCAAACATGTGAAAAGCATCGAAGTGAAACATTTCGAAAATTCGATACCAAGAAACCGCTTCCGATTTTGTGAGCAGAATTCCGAAAAGAAAACCTGCAATTAAAAATTTTATCAATTTCATAACTGTCTTAATTAAAGTATTTTAATAATAAAAGGAAAAATAAAGTGAACCATGAGCAAACCGCCGATAAAAAAACCAACCACGGCAACCAACGATGGAATTTGAAGATTACTCAAACCAGAAATAGCGTGACCCGAAGTGCATCCACCAGCGTATCGACTTCCAAAACCAATTAGAAATCCACCGACGACAAGCAAAACCATCATTTTCCAACTTGAAGTGGCAAACATAAAATCGGGTAGTAATTTTCCGTCGGGTGCATCGATGCCAAAAGCAGCTAATTTTTCTAAAGTTGTCGAAGCGAGTGTTACATTTTCTGGACTGCTCAAGAACTGAACCGCCACAAAACCCCCTAAAAATGTACCGAAAACTACCACCAAATTCCAAGCATTAACGCGCCAATCTTGATTAAAAAAACTAAACCGATGCGTAAATTTAGGAATCGAACAAAGCGTTCTGAGGTTGGACGAAATCCCGAATGTTTTTCCGAAATAGGTCAGTAGCAACATAATGATTCCAATCAAAAATCCAGAAATGGCCCAGTGCCAAGTCATTTTGAATATTTCCATTTTATTAACATTTTGTGCAAAAATACCTTTTCATCACAGCAAAACAAGATGCAAAATGCAACTTTAGAATAAAATAGGATAATTTTAACGATTATCTATCGAACCAAAAGCATCAAAACTTCATCTCACTAAAACAGAAAAATGCAACAATTGCATTATATTGCAAACTTTTGAAGCATGTTTTGTCTGAATTTATAAATTAGAATCGTTAGCCTTGAGAAACTTAAAATTCCTTTTTTGTATGTTGATGTCGTTCGGTTGGTCTGCCAAAACGCAGGCACAACAAACGCTTATAATACAAGCTGCTTTGAATGATAAAACACACGAAATCAGTGTGAAACAACAATTAGTTTTCAAAAATGAAGCTGCAGTTGCGCTTGATACCTTATATTTTTTCGATTGGAACCATGCGTATAGCGATAAAAACAGTCCGTTGGCCAAAAGGTTTTCCGATGAGTTTTCGATATTTTTCCATTTAGCGAAAACGGAAGACAGAGGCGAAACGAAAAATATTTCGATCAGAGAGAGACTTTCCAGTAAAATAATGCCATTTTTCAGAAAACAAAATCAAATAGACATCATCGGATTGCCATTGTCGAAACCGCTGCAACCCAATGAAACATTGACTTTAGATTTCAATTATGATGTAAAACTTCCCAACGAGCGGTTCACAAAATTCGGCTTTCATCCCGATGGGTTCTATCATTTAAAAAACTGTTGGATACTGCCAATGGCGCATAAAAATGGCTTCAAAACCGATAGTAATTTGAATTTAGACGATGCAGAAGTAGCTGTTTCCAATATAGAAATCGAATTTTCTGTACCCAAGAAATTGCGATTGTTTTCAGATCTTGTGGAAACGAAAAAATCCATCGAAGACACAACCACCATTTTCAATTTACAAGCCTTCAAGAAGAAAAACTTCACAATTTGGTTGGACACAAAGCCAGCTTTTCAAAAATTTATAGGCAGCAATTTGGAAGTGAACAATGGCATCCAAATGGAAGGTATGAACGATTTGCAAACGGCTTTGATTTTGGATCGGGTCATGAAATTTTCGAATGAATATGTAGGCAAATACGATGGCAAAAAAATCATCGTAACGCAAGCTGAATACGACCGAAATCCCATTTATGGATTGAATCAGTTGCCCGGATTTTTATCGCCTTTCGATAAAACTTTCATCTTCGAAATGCAGTTTCTCAAAACCTATTTACAAGCTTATTTGAAAGAACAATTGCCTATCGATTTGCGTCGAGAACAATGGATTTTGGATGGAATTCAGATTTTTGTGATGATGCAATATGTGGAACAGTTTTACCCTGAACAAAAAATGATGGGCAACATCGGGAAAATCGGCATTTTGAAAGGGTATAAGCTCACACAACTCGATTTCAACGCACAATATCAATATTTCTATGAATTGATGTTGCGTAAAAACCTCGATCAGGCCTTGAATTTGCCAAAAGACGAACTCATTAAATTTAACGAACAAATTGCCAATAAATACAAAAGCGGTTTGAATTTCAATTATTTAAATGAATATCTCGGCAATCAAATAGTGCAAAAATCAATCACTGCATTCGCTGCTCAAAATCGTCAGAACACTTCCGAAAACAAAAACTTGATTACTTTTTTAGAAGAAAACAGTGGGCAAAATCTGAACTGGTTTATGGATTATCTTGTGAATTCGCGTGCCATTGCAGATTTTATTTGGGTCAAAACCAATCGTTACAAAGACAGTGTAAGCTATCAAATTTTGGCAAAAAACGGCGTGAAAATGCCCGTGCCTATCTATCGATTGAAAGACAAAAAAGTGCTTTCTAAAGAATGGATTGACCTTACAACAGCCCAAAAAAATCTTACGTTCAGCAAAGAGGATGTAGATCGGGTGGCCATTAATTATGAGCAAATTGTGCCAGAATATAACAAACGCAACAATTCCAGAAGCATCAGCAAACCCTTCAATCGTCCGTTTAAATTCAATTTAATTCGCGATTTAGAAGATCCCAACTTCAATCAAGTTTTGGTAACTCCCAGCATTGCTTACAATCTATACGACGGTATTTCGCCCGGCTTGCGCTTGCACAACAAAGCCATTTTAGACAAACCTTTCAATTTTGACGTGACGCCCACCTATTCGACCATCACACAATCGTTGATTGGAAACATGAATTTTACCGTCAACGATTTTCGTAGAGACAGCCGTTTGCATCATATTCGTTATCATTTGTCGGTATCTTCGCAACATTATGCACCCGATGCGGCTTATTATCGACTGAATCCGATTGTTACGTTCAGGATTCGAGAGGACCAATTTCGAGACAATCACCGACAGTTAATCTTTTTGCGAAGCATCAATATTTACAGAGAACCCTCGCCTTTCGCAGAGGAAATTACCGAAAATTATAGTGTTTTCAATGCGCGCTACATCAACTCGTTCACCGAAATGACAAGGCATTTTAGCTTTGCGCCCGACGTGCAATTTTCGAATTTGTTCGGGAAAATTTCAGGCGAAATGGAATACCGAAAGCTGTTCAACAACAACCGACAATTCAATATTCGTTGGTACGGAGGCTTGTTTATGTACCGAAATACCCATTCCCAATTTTTCGATTTCGGTCTCGATCGTCCCACCGATTACCTGTTCGATTTGCCACTTTTAGGTCGAAGCGAAGCATCGGGATTGTTCAGCCAACAATTCATCATGTCGGAAGGTGGATTTAAATCAAAATTAGACCAAAGATTTGCCAATCAGTTTCTTACGACGCTCAATACGAGCGGCAGTATTTGGAATTGGATCGAAGCTTACGCCGATGTTGGCTTGCTCAAAAACCACAACCAAAGCACAGCGTTTGTCTTCGACTCGGGCATTCGATTGAACCTCGTAACGGATTATTTCGAACTCTATTTTCCGGTTTATTCTTCCAATGGTTGGGAAATCGGACAACAAAACTACAACGAACGCATCCGATTTGTAGTAACGCTCAATCCAAAAATTTTGACCAATCTGTTTACAAGGAAGTGGTTTTAAGACAAGATTTTATCTATTTTTTTTGGGCGTTCGGGCGTGCTGTCCGCTCTATCTTTAGTGCTTTCGATGAAAAATCGAAAGCACTAAAGGATGCCGCTTCCATCACTAACGCAAAGAAGTGTAAAATTAAAAAGTTCATTTAAAAATTCAAAATACCCTGTTTCAAAAGAAGTATTTGCATTTGTTAAATGAAATTATTGATCTGAATTGGGTAAAACAAAATTGAGCGGTAACAAATCACCAAAGCGTTTTTTAGAAATTTCGCCAGAGAAATCAATTTTATCGATGTCTGAATGATTCCCGAATTCATCCACATAAAATTCGATGGTTCTGAAAGTTACTTTTGATTGTTCACTGCCGTCGAAAAGCAAGTTGAAAATTCGCCGATAATTGTATCCTTGGTTGATGGTCACAAAATTACCTTTTTCTTTAAGCATTACTTTTGTAGTATTATTTTCTTTCGAAACCTCAAAAAACAAACTTGCATCTGTGGGCAAACTTCCATCGTAAAGCAAAAATTCTTTTTTATTCCAAACATTGTTCGTCAGATTTTTAAAGAAATGCATCGTTGAACCAATATATGCTGCTTTTCTGTTTTTCTCGAACGATTTTGTCTTCGAAGTCAAATCCGTGTAAAAAGTGGTCGCAGCATAAAAACTTCCCTGCACATATTGACTCATCATTGTGCGCTTAGAAAAAACCACATAAAAATCAATCAATTCAACTTCAACTATATAGCCTAAATAATCATTCTGAACTTTAAGTTTTTGATCCGCAAAAGCCGACAATTTAAAATCTTTTGATTGATAACTAAAGTTGACAGCTTCTTCATTTAAAATGGTACAATATTGACCGCTTTGTAGAAACAGACGTGAGCATGAATATAGAAATCCAAATAAAGAATTTAGAGACGCAATGGTTTAATACTTATGTGCTTTACGATGAATTGAAAAGCGTTGTTTATCAAGTTCATTACGGTAATAAAAGTAGTCTTACCAAAATTCCTTTACTTGAAAATACTCGTTTGATTGTCACAACTGATTTGAATGGTAAACTTTATTATCAGCAAATTCATTTAGAAAAAAACAAATCGGTTTATGAAGTGAATTTAAAAGAAACCACCTTATTAGCCTTAGAAAAATTATTATTAAATCAATAAATCTTCAAACATCAACCCTGCAAAATGTAATTCAAATCATGGACAACATCATCACTTATACCAAAGATATTCCTTTCATCAAACGCTTTTTTGGCATCGCTTTTTTGCTTTTGGGTGTTTTTATGTTATTTCTCACAGGAAGTTTTTTTACGATAATCCTCATGGTTATTGGCTTCGCCTATTCGCACGAAGCGTTCAGGTCCGATGCGGAATTTGCGTTGATCCCTTATTTTTTCTGAAATCGTTGCATGATTTTATAATGTTCACAGTTTGCAAAAACTGAAAAAACATTTCAAAAAACTTCTTAAAAAAATACGATGCTGACGTTCCCATTGCTTAAAAAGCCAAAAAAAGCCCCATTTTAACATAAAAATTACGTGTTTATACTTACAAAAAGTAGTGTTTTCACGTATTGCTTTTGAGTGGGCTGAGGGCTACATTTGGGGGGTAATTATTTAATAATTGCATGGCAGGTGATTAGAAGTTTTTCAATATCATTATTAATTGCAATGGTCATAAAAGGGCTGACCTCCCAAAGTCAAAAATGTGAAAGCCATCGAAAAGGCATGAAAAATAGGATGGACGAGTTAAAATAGACCGAAAATCGAAAGAGTAAGTCAACAAAAAATTAAGTTTATAGGTATAAGCGTTTAGTTCGCACTTGTTAAGCATTGATTTCATTGATTTTTATTTATAATCCACCATCTTTCTTATTAGCATATCGAATATTGTATCCATATTTGACCTT
>JBEILV010000078.1:0-13136 GCA_040379105.1 Flavobacterium sp. | reverse complement strand
GAGCCAAATAAGTAATGTCCTTTTGAAGCAAAATTCAAATGATCTTCCACAAAATTTTTGTGCATAATGATATCGCCATCAATCTCAATAATATAATCATATTTTGCTTGTGCAATGGCTTTGTTCATGATGCGTGGCTTTCTGTTTTTGACATCTTCATGCCAAATATGAATCAGCGGCACTGGAAATTCTTTTTGAAACTTTTCGATAAGCACTTTTGTATCTTCTCTCGAGCCATCATCAGCAATGATGACTTCGTTAGGCAAAACAGTTTGGTTCAAAATACTTAACAACAGTAGTTCTAAGGCTTCTGGCCAATTATAAGTGGGAGTAACAAGCGAACACGTGGGTATAGTTTCCATACTATTGATTAACTTTTCAAAAATGTCAAAGGTCGCAAATTTTAAACAAATATTGATTAAACCTCAAATTATACACAGGGCAAACGCATAAAATTATAAAAAACAAAGCGTTTATCAACATTTGTTGTTAAGTTGGTTTTAATTGTTGAAAACTAATTTACTGAATATAAATGATTTAAATTCTTACTTTTGAACTTTGTCTGATTAAAATCGGACAAAATGAAAAGTAATTTACACACTCATTTCAAGTGCATTAAAGATCCCAGAATAGATCGAAAAAAGTTGCATTCGCTTCAAGACATATTAAGTTTGGTGGTTATTGGCATCATCTGTGGCGCTGATTCCTGGGATGCAATTGAGGAGTTTGGTAAAACAAAAAAAGATTTTTTATCCACGTTTTTGACACTTTCGAATGGGATTCCATCGCACGATACGATAAATAGAGTTTTCAGTTCTATTAACCCTAAAAAATTCGAAACAGCCTTTATTTCATGGGCAAATTCGTTGAAAGGCAAGGATATTTCAAAAGAAGTAATAGCCATAGATGGAAAAACTATAAGAGCCTCTAAAGATAGTTTTCATCAGTGCAAAGCCATTCATTTAGTGAATGCTTGGGCATGTAGCAACGAGTTGGTTTTAGGTCAATTAAAAGTAGATGGAAAATCTAATGAAATTACAGCGATTCCTGTTTTATTGGACTTACTAGAAATCGAAGGATGTATCATAACACTTGATGCCATGGGAACTCAACGAGAAATCGCCTCAAAGATTATTGAAAATAAAGCCGATTATATTTTAGCCTTAAAAGGAAATCAAGGTAATTTAGCCGAGGAAGTTGAAAGTATCTTTAAAGTTCAAGAAATTGAAGATGAGTTTACAGATATAGAAAAAAATAGAGGTAGAATAGAGACAAGAACTTGTCAAATAATTCGAAATTTGGATTTTCTGCACAAAAAAGAAGATTGGACAGCACTGAAAAGTATTGTCAAAATAACTTCGATTAGGGAAATTGGCAACAAGAAAACAAAAGAAACAAGGCTATACATAAGCAGTTTGAATCATTCAGCCAAAGAAATGAATCACTATATTAGATCACATTGGGCAATCGAAAATTCACTACATTGGACATTAGATATGATCTTTAATGAGGATAAACAGAGAAAACGAGATAAAAACGCAGCTGAAAATTTTGCACAAGCACAAAAAATAGCCTTGAATTTACTAAAAATGGAGAACACAACAAAAATGAGTATCAAAACAAAAAAACTCAAAGCAGCATGGGACAACAACTATCTATTGAAATTACTTAATTTTTAATGCGTTTACCCTGTAAAAAAACACAGATTCGCATTGTAGAATAAAAAAATTGTCTATATTTGCCATCCCTTTTGAAACAAGGATTAAATTTTGATAAAATAAAAAAAATCGAAAGTTTCAAAGAAGTTGATAAAAATTTTCCTAAACAAAACGTTCCAAAAAGTTCGTTTTAAATTCTAAAGGAATCAAAATAGTTGTGTTGTTTTCGCTACGACTTTGTAACTCGTAGCTGGTTTAGTAGTTAGACCAATGAAAAGCTTTCCATAATCTCAAAAGGATTTTTGGATGGCTTTTTTATTTTTAATTCGTTTTTATTGAAAAAACCCTTTCTTTTATATCAAAAACTCGGTTCATAAAACATTTGTTAACAAGAGTTTAAATATACTTTATATTCAATCTAAATTAGTCCGAAAAGGTTGTAGTAATTTATAATAAAACGTATTTTTGTTGACAAATCTAAACACAATTTCAAACAATTATTATGGCAAAATCTGCATTATTAAAGTCGTCCATTGCAAAAAAATACTGGATGGCTCTGACTGGTTTATTTTTATGCTTGTTTTTGGCGGGCCATTTGGCTGGAAACTTACAACTTTTGATTCCCGATGGCGCATTACAATTCAATCAATACGCACTTTTTATGACCACCAACCCAGCGGTGAAAGTGCTTTCCTACCTCACTTATATTTCAATTTTGTTTCACGCCATTGACGGAATCGTTTTAACCATTCAAAACAAAAAAGCAAGACCCGTAAGTTATGCTAAAGAAAACGCAGCTGCCAACGCCGGATTTGCTTCAAGAAACATGGCGGTTTTAGGTACACTTATTTTAGTTTTCATCGTTACACACATGACAAACTTCTGGGCAAGAATGCATTTCGACGAAAATATGCCTTTGATGACCACCAACATTACTTCGCAAGGCACCTCCGAAACATACTATGTCGGAACAGAAGTTGGCAAGTATTATCCTGTAAATCAAGTTAAAACAGCACAAGATACAGTACCAGCACAAAACGTAATGCCAAAACAATATGAAATCAAAAACGGTACAGAAATTTACTATTCGTCCGTAGATGTAAAAGCAGGCGATTTATATAAAGATTTGTACCAAATCACGATTGCTTTTTTCAAAGACAAAAAATTTGGTTTAATTGCCACTTTAGGATATGCCCTTGCGATGTTAGTGCTAGGTTTTCACTTATGGCATGGTTTCCAAAGTGCATTTCAATCATTAGGCTTGAGAAGTCCAAAATATTATGGACTTATCACAAAATTCGGAATGGCTTTCTCAGTAGTTGTTCCTTTGCTATTTGCTATAGTTCCTCTTTATATTCATTTTATTCTAAAAACATAATGCTATGAAATTAGATTCTAAAATACCCGCTGGCCCGATCAGTGAAAAGTGGGTCAATTACAAAAACAAAATCAACCTTGTCAATCCCGCCAATAAAAGAAATATCGACATTATCGTGGTTGGTACAGGTTTAGCAGGTGGTTCGGCTGCCGCTACTTTGGCAGAGTTAGGTTATAACGTGAAAGCTTTTTGTTTTCAAGATTCTCCAAGACGTGCACACTCTATTGCAGCACAAGGAGGGATCAATGCCGCCAAAAACTATCAAGGTGATGGCGATTCAACTTTCAGATTGTTTTACGACACTGTAAAAGGTGGAGATTACCGAGCTAGAGAAGCAAACGTGCACAGACTTGCGGAAGTTTCTGCGAACATCATTGATCAATGTGTGGCGCAAGGTGTTCCATTAGCGCGCGAATATGGTGGTTTGTTAGATAACCGTTCTTTTGGTGGTACTTTGGTTTCTAGAACTTTTTATGCCAAAGGACAAACAGGACAACAATTGTTGCTTGGAGCTTATTCGGCAATGAACAGACAAATTGCACGCGGAAAAATCAAAATGTACACACGTCATGAAATGTTAGATTTAGTTCTAGTCAATGGAAAAGCACGTGGCATCATCGCAAGAGATTTAACAACAGGTGCACTTGAGCGTCATTCTGCACACGCAGTAGTGATTGCTTCTGGAGGCTACGGAAACGTATTTTTCCTTTCAACAAACGCCATGGGCAGTAATGTGACTGCTGCCTGGAAAGTGCATAAAAAAGGTGCGTTTTTCGCCAATCCTTGCTACACACAAATACATCCAACCTGTATTCCTGTTTCAGGAGACCATCAAGCAAAATTGACATTGATGTCAGAATCTTTAAGAAACGATGGAAGAATTTGGGTGCCTAGAAAATTAGAAGATGCACAAGCCATTCGTGAGGGAAGATTGAAACCAACCGCTTTGGCAGAAGAAGATAGAGACTACTATTTGGAAAGAAGGTATCCGTCTTTTGGAAACTTAGTGCCAAGAGATATTGCCTCAAGAGCGGCCAAAGAAAGATGCGATGCTGGTTTTGGAGTGAACAAAACAGGCGAAGCGGTTTACTTGGATTTCGCAGACGCCATTACAAGATACGGAAAAGACCAAGCGCACGTTAAAGGTTTGGACGAAAACAACGAAAAATTAGTACAAGAATTAGGAAGAAAAGTCATTGAAAGCAAGTACGGGAATTTGTTCCAGATGTATGAAAAAATTGTGGACGACAATCCTTACGAAACCCCGATGATGATATATCCAGCGGTGCACTACACAATGGGTGGAGTTTGGGTTGACTATAATTTAATGACCACCATTGAAGGATGTTATGCCATTGGCGAAGCAAATTTCTCTGACCACGGTGCGAATCGTTTGGGAGCTTCAGCTTTGATGCAAGGTTTGGCAGATGGTTATTTTGTTTTGCCTTATACCATCGGCGATTATTTGTCGGCAGACATCAGAACTGGAAAAATCTCAACAGATTTACCAGAGTTTGAAGCGGCTGAGAAAAATGTACGTGATCAAATTGAAAGATTCAGCAAAAATAACGGCACAAAAACTGTTGATCATTTCCACAAAAGATTAGGAAAAATCATGTGGAACAATGTCGGAATGGCAAGAAACGAAGCTGGGTTGAAAGAAGCAATTGAGCAAATTGCATCATTGCGTGAAGAATTTTACAACGATGTGAAAGTATCTGGCGATGTTAACGGAGTGAATGCAGAATTAGAAAAAGCTTTGCGTGTGGCAGACTTTTTAGAATTAGGCGAATTGTTTGCGAAAGATGCATTACACAGAAACGAATCTTGTGGTGGACATTTCCGTGAGGAATATCAAACTCCAGACGGAGAAGCACAACGCGATGATGAAAATTTCGCTTACGTTGCTGCTTGGGAATATAAAGGCAAACCAAGCGATGCCGTTTTACACAAAGAAGAATTGAAATTTGACAACGTAAAACTTGTACAAAGAAGTTATAAATAATTAAGTAAAAGCGTCAAAAGTTAAAAGTCTTAAGATAAAGACTTGCGACGAATGACTTTAAGACTTTTAAATTAAAAAATATGAATCTTACATTAAAAATATGGCGTCAGAAAAACGCCCAAGACAAAGGAAAAATTGTCGATTATAAAGTAACGGATGTATCGCCAGATATGTCGTTTTTAGAGATGTTGGATGTTTTGAATGAACAACTGAGCATCAAAGGCGAAGACGCAATTGCTTTCGACCACGATTGCAGAGAAGGAATTTGCGGGATGTGTTCATTGTTCATCAACGGCGAAGCGCACGGACCAGACAGAGGAGTTACTACTTGTCAATTGCACATGCGTAAGTTTAAAGATGGCGACACGATTTATATTGAACCATTCCGTGCGAAAGCATTTCCAGTCATCAAAGATTTGATGGTGGACAGAAGTGCTTTTGATAGAATCCAGCACGCAGGCGGTTACATTTCTGTGAATACCTCTGGAAACACGATTGATGCAAATGCCATTCCGATTCCGAAAGAAGATGCCGACAGATCGTTTGATGCTGCTTCTTGTATTGGATGCGGTGCATGTGTTGCCACTTGCAAAAACTCATCAGCCATGTTGTTCGTTTCAGCGAAAGTTTCACAGTTTGCATTGTTGCCACAAGGAAAAGTGGAAGCAGCAGAGCGCGTGATGAACATGGTAGCCAAAATGGACGAAGAAGGTTTTGGAAATTGCACCAACACAGGCGCTTGCGAAGTAGAATGCCCGAAAGGAATTTCTCTAGAAAACATTGCAAGAATGAACAGAGAATATCTGTTTGCAAGTTTGAAATAGTAGATTTTATACCTCAATACAAAACGCATGAAATTAGTTTTTCATGCGTTTTTTTTATGTTTTTGGGAATTATTCTTTTATTGGATTTGTAAATTGCGGATAGAGGTGTAGGCTCGATATATTTCAAAAGCAACGGATTAAAATCCATTGCTACAATATGATTCGTCCTTACAGGACTTACCAACTGCGGGCAGAGCCGTAAGCTCGATAAATTCTAAAACACTGGACTTAAGTCCAGTCAAATACACAATCTAGGAAAAAAGAGTCGTTAGCTCCGCCGAAAATTCAAAAACTAAATTTTATCTCGTGGGCGATTTTTGCTTTTTGCAAATTTGACAACTTTTTTACAAGTTAATAAATCTATAAAACTTTATGTCCTTTTTTCTAATTGTTGGACTCCATACTCATTCATCAAATCGTCTTTTGATTTTACTAAAACACTGTATAGTATGCTTATTTTAGAAAACCGTGTTGTTTATTCTTACGATCAAATGATTTAATGCGTTCTCTTTTAAAGAATTCATTGCTCTATTTCCAACTACATGCTTTTCTTGAACAAAAGTGATGATGTGACAACGAGCTTGACTAAATGGTTTATTATTCTTTTGGGTTAACATTTCTTGAGTTATTTCAAAAGTAAACATATCTATATGAGTACTTGACGACATCATGACACAAACGTAACTTTCGTCATTATCGTAAACATCTTGGTTAGAAATAATTATAGCCGGATGGGTTTTCGTTTCTTTAGAATAAGGCAAATCAAAATAAACCTCAACAATGTCCCCTTTTTGAAAACTCATTAACTAGAAAGTAATTGGGTAATATTGGTTTTGTTCATTCTTGCAATACCATCTTTTAAATCGTTATCAGCTTTGATTATTGGTAAAGACTTATATGCTTGTTTATGAAGTTTACTTTCAAAAGTATATAAACACTTAAGCGTATATTTTATGTTCATCTTTACTTCTTCGCTATCCAAATAATTATACTTATCTAAGATAGATGTTGCATTTTCAATAGAAACAATAATCGTTTTAGTTTCATCTAAAATTTTTCTAGATTTTTCAATTGATAAATCATCAACACGATTCATGGCGCCTTCTAAAGCTAAATTTAAAGTTGTAAGATGTTTGTTAAATTTAGTAACTAATCTATCTTTTAAAAAGTAAAGAAACTTTAAAACCAACGGAATCCTTTTAGTATCATTTACTATAGGTTGTGCCATTTCGTGTATGTCGATCGATAAATACATAATGTATATTGTAGTGTCAATTATGATTCAAAAGTAATTAATTTTATTACTAAAACAACATCTAAAATTATAAAACTACTACTTGCAACATCTTGAAAAAGCTTTACATGTTGATTAATTATTGAAGGAATGACAAGATATTTACTAATGAGATTAAAGTGACCCATAAAATCTTTAAATCCTTTGATTGACTCAAAAATATTTCATTTTTATAAACAAATTCACCTAAAAGAAAACAAAATTTGACAACTTTTTTAAAATGAAAACTACTAATGTTTTTTAAATTTGACATCTTTTGGAAAGTTTATAGTCAAACCACTAAAAAAGTATCTTTACAAAATCCCTTCATCCTTTCAAAATCATGTATCATCGTTTTTTCTTTTGGTTTATTTTATGCTTTATCTCGCAAGTTTTGATTGCACAAAACCTCAAACTAATGACCTACAACATTCGTTTGGACATTGCTTCAGACCAAGAAAATGCTTGGCCCAATCGAAAAGACTTTTTGTGTACGCAAATACAGTTTTATGCGCCCGATGTTTTTGGAATTCAGGAAGCTTTGCCTCATCAAGTGCAGGATTTATCGACTTTTTTTAAAGATTATAAATGTATTGGCGTGGGCAGAGACGGTGTGAATCAAGGCGAATCGTCGAATATTTTTTACAATACAAAAAGGCTGACTTTAATAAAAGAAAGCACGTTTTGGCTTTCGGAAACTCCTGATAAAATATCGAAAGGTTGGGATGCGGCCCTGAATAGAATTTGCACTTTCGGCTTGTTTGAAGACCAAAAAACCAAGCAACAATTTTGGGTATTCAATACGCATTTGGACCACGTAGGCAACCTTGCCAAAACGAATGCCATTCAATTGATTTTGTCGAAAATCAAAACTTTGAATAGAGAGAGCCATCCTGTTTTTTTGATCGGCGATTTCAACTCAGAACCCTTTGAAGAAAGAATCATTGACCTGAACAAAACCATGAAAGATGCTTACTTTGTTTCCAAAGAAAAGCCTTTCGGACCTGAGGGAACGTTCAATGCTTTTCGTCATCACGAGCCTGTTCAGAAAAGAATTGATTATATTTTTATGTCGAATCACGAAACAATCGAGGTGTTGAAACATGCCATTTTGAGCGATTCGAAAGACTTAAAATATCCATCAGACCATCTGCCTGTGATGATTGAAGTTGGGTTTTATTGATGTTTTAATTATTTAATATCCAAAAGATGAAAGAAAAAAAATTGAATATTAGAAATAGTACAGCAGAATTTTTGATTTTTACCACACAAACAGGTGAAAACTCAATAGAAACACGTTTTGAAGATGAAACAATTTGGTTGTCACAAAAAATGATGTCAACACTTTTTGATGTAGAAGTCAACACAATTAATTATCATCTAAAAGAAATTTTTAAAAGCTATGAATTAGATGAAATTTCAACTATTCGAAAATTTCGAATAGTTCAACAAGAAGGAAATAGAACAGTAGAACGTAGTATTGATTATTATCATCTGGATGCTGTAATTTCCGTGGGCTATCGGGTTAATTCGATTCGTGCGACACAATTTCGCCAATGGGCGACACAAATTTTGAGAGATTATGCAGTTAAAGGTTACGTTCTTGACAAAAAAAGAATGGAAAACGGAAGCTTTTTAGGGCAAGATTATTTTGAAAGATTGCTTGAAGAAATTCGTGAAATTAGACTCAGCGAAAGACGATTTTATCAGAAAGTTACAGACATCTATGCGACGAGTTTGGACTACAATAAAGATGCGCCTACCACAAAAGCATTTTTTGCTAAAGTTCAAAACAAACTTCATTATGCAATTACAGGAAAAACAGCCGCAGAACTAATCGCCGAAAGAGCAAATAGCAAATCCCCAAACATGGGACTCAATCATTGGGAAAAAAGCCCCGAAGGTAAAATATTAAAGACAGACATTGTGATTGCAAAAAATTATTTAAACAAATCAGAATTAGAATCTTTAGGAAGAATTGTCAATGCATATCTTGATTTGGCAGAAGAACGAGCGAAGAGAAAAATTCCTATGACAATGGAGGATTGGTCAAAACGTTTGGATGACTTTTTAACATTTGACGATCGAGAAATTTTAAAAAATTCTGGAAAGATTTCACATAAAGACGCCATTGAAAAAGCAAATTCCGAATTTGAAAAATTTAGAATCATACAAGACACGTTGTATGAAAACGATTTTGATAAAGCAATTAAAAATATCGAATGAATATATATTTATTTAATAATTAAATAAACAAAAAAATATATGCAACTAATATGAAATAAAAACTTAACAAAATTGGATTTAAGAATCCAAATGACATTTAAAAACATGTCTTAACCCAATAAAAAAACCTCTCATTTCAATTGAAAAAGAGGTTTTTTGATTTGATTAATGGGTTTAGTTTATACTTCTGCAACTAATTTAGAAGCACTTCGGTATAAAAATTCATTGTAAATATGTCTTCTTGCAAAACGGCTAGGCGATTCGGCATTGACCATTTTGATGTACGTTACTCTTGGCACTCCAAAATATTCAAATTGACTTCCGTCAAGGAACACGATGTAAAGCACTCCTTTGTCCATGTAGAATTCTGAAATGTTGATGGAAGTAGTCAGTTTTTGATATACTTCTTTGTTTTTTTCTTGAGTTTCTGGCGCAATACTTACCAAAAAATGATAGGCTTCGATGATTTCTTTACTGCGTTCTTCGGCCAAAAGTCGGGCCTCTGGATCAGAAATTGTGTCAGGATGGTCTTCCTTCATGCTGTTTCTGTAAATCGTTTTGAGTTCTTTGAGTGTGGCAGCTTTGGTAACGTTGAGTAGTTTTCGGTATTCTGCAATTTTTTTTTGTTGTCATAAAGTATTGAGTAAGAAAGCAAAACGATTGATGTTGTGCTTCAAAATAAATTCGGGCAAAAGTAGCGCATTTAAATTGATTTTGAATGATGCTGTTTGTTATTTATGTGTAAACAAAATACTGGAGCTTTTGATCTACGATTACATTTATTTTTTGCACTACCGCCCTAGCCCGGATTGAAGCGGAAATCCTCTTGAAATGAAAACCTATTTTTTCTGGGAATTTGGTGGGCGACCAACGGAAGCCCCGCCAAAACCCAAGAAAAAAAGGTTTTCATGAAAGAGATTAAAGCGAAAAGCCGGAGAAAGCTCCTAAAAAATATAGACAAATGTGATTGAAGTTAGATTTTGTGATATTTTAGCAAAGTTTTGTATTTGATGCACCAAAACCCACTTTTTTTTATGAAATATGTAATTTACGGTTTTTGTTTTTTGATTGGTTTCCTATCGAAGGCTCAAAATTTCCAGCAATATGTCAATCCGTTTATTGGTACGGGTGGCACGGGACACACATTTCCGGGCGCAACGGTTCCTTTTGGGATGGTGCAACTCTCGCCCGACACGCGCATCGACGGTAGTTGGGAAGGTTGCTCAGGCTATCATTATACGGACAATTTGATTTATGGATTTTCGCATACGCACTTGAACGGTACGGGCGTTTCGGATTATGGCGATATTTTGTTGATGCCTACGATGGGCGAACCTTCTTTTGACAATAAAATATATTCCTCAAAATTTTCGCACGCCAACGAAAAAGCTTCTGCGGGATTTTATAGTGTGAAATTAGACAAACACAACATTGATGTGCGGTTGACAACTTCTACCAGAGTGGGTTTTCATGAATATACGTTTAATAAAGCGGGAGCAGTTAATATTATTTTGGACTTGAACCACCGAGATAAATTGTTGGAAGGAACCATGCGAATTATTGATGATCAAACGATTGAGGTTTTAAGACGCAGCGAGGCATGGGCAACCAACCAATATGTTTATGCACGCATTGCGTTTAATGTGCCAATGAAGTTTACAAAAGTGAAGTCGAATAGTGATACGAAGGGAGATTTTTATTCTGGAACAGAGCTCAAAGCACATTTTTCTAAAATGGTCAAAAAAGGCGAGAAAATCTTGGTCAAGGTATCTCTTTCGCCGACAAGTCATGAAGGTGCCAAATTAAACAGTTCGGAAATCAAGCATTGGGATTTTGAAAAAGTCAAGAAAGATGCTGAGGCTTTATGGAACAAAGAATTGTCTAAAATTCAAGTCACTTCAAAAGACAAAGAAAAACTGACTATTTTCTACACCGCTTTGTATCACACGATGATGCAACCCAACATTGCACAAGATTTGGACGGAAAATATCGCGGGCGAGACAACCAAATTCACACCGCCGAGGGTTTTGATTATTACACAGTTTTTTCGCTTTGGGATACGTTCAGAGCGGCGCATCCGCTTTATACCTTGATTGATCAAAAACGAACATCTGACTACATCAACACGTTTATCAAACAGTTTGAACAAGGCGGCAGATTGCCCGTTTGGGAATTGGCTTCCAATGAAACCGATTGTATGATTGGCTATCATTCCGTTTCTGTGATTGCTGATGCGATGGTGAAAGGAATCCAAGGTTTTGACTACGAAAAAGCTTTTGAAGCCAGTAAAGTTTCTGCCATGCGGGATGTTTTGGGATTGGAAGCGTTTAAAAATCAGGGATTTATTTCCATTGACGATGAACATGAAAGTGTTTCCAAAACTTTGGAATATGCTTATGACGATTGGTGCATTGCGCAAATGGCGTTGCTTTTGAACAAAACAGCCGATTATGAGTATTTTATGCAACGTTCTCAAAACTGGAAAAACTTGTTCAACTGGGACAATAAATTCATACAACCCAAGAAAAATGGCGGTTGGGATGTGCCTTTTGACCCCAAGGAAGTCAATAATAATTACACGGAAGCCAACGGATGGCAATACACTTTTTTTGTACCGCAGGACATTCCGGGCATGATTGAAGCATTTGGTGGGAAGGAAAAATTTGAAGCCAAATTAGATGAAATGTTCAACAGCGTGAGCGAAACTTCAGGTCGTCATCAAGTGGATATCACGGGTTTGATTGGACAATATGCCCACGGCAATGAACCGAGTCATCATGTGGCTTATTTGTACAATTACGTTGGCAAACCCGAAAAAACGACGGAAAAAGTGCATTTCATTTTAGACAATTTCTACAAAAATGATCCCGATGGTTTGATTGGTAATGAAGATTGTGGACAAATGAGTGCTTGGTACATTTTGAGTGCCATGGGAATTTACAATGTAACGCCAGGACAACCGTTTTGGACGACCACAACGCCTTATTTTGATAAAATCATAGTGAATTTGGAAGATGGAACGTCGAGAACCATTTCCAAAACCAACCCAATTAATTTGACAAATTTTGGTTTTGAAAAAGCAGTTCCCTTACCAAAAATGAAAGTGGCAGAAATTGTGCAAGTACCAGTTATTAAAGCTGAAAGCAAGGCTTTTAAAGGTCAAATGAAGATAGAGATTCAATCGAAAAACACAGAAGACATCATTTACTACATGATCAATGATAAAAATGATTATTTAGCGAAAAAATTATTCGTGGTTTATGATAAGCCATTTGAAATTCAAGAAACTTCAAAGATTCTAGCTTATGTAAAAACAAAAATGAGTACAAGCAAACAAGTACATGCTACCTTTTTCAAAAAACCAAATAACTACACAATTGACATCAAATCCAAATACAATCCACAATATCATGCGGGCGGGCCAGAAGGATTACTAGATGGAATTTATGGCAACGAAAACTGGCGCAAAGGCGATTGGCAAGGGTATCAAACCCATGATTTTGAAGCGGTGGTAGATTTGCAAAAAAACCAAAACATTCAAGAAATAAGTGCCAACTTTCTGCAAGACACGCGTGCTTGGATCCTCATGCCCACAGCTGTGGAATTCTATGTGTCGGACGATGCTGTGAATTTTAAGAAAATAGCCACTGTTGCACATAATATTCCAGCAGAGAATTATGATGTACAAACCAAATTGCTCACAACAAAAGTGAATGTTTCGGGAAGATATGTGAAAATAATCGCCAAGAACTATGGTAAACTGCCCAAATG
>JBEILV010000077.1:0-13179 GCA_040379105.1 Flavobacterium sp. | reverse complement strand
GGTTGCCAACCCAAAATTTCGCGTGCTTTTGTAATGTCAGGCTGACGTTGCAATGGATCGTTGATGGGCAAAGGATGATACACCACTTTTTGATTGGCCCCTGTGAGTTTTAATATTTCTTCAGCAAAATCTTTGATGGTAATTTCGTTTGGATTGCCAATATTTACAGGCAAGTGATAGTCAGAAAGCAATAATCTATAAATGCCTTCCACTTGGTCGTCAACGTAGCAAAAAGAACGGGTCTGCATTCCATCGCCAAAAATGGTTAAATTTTCTCCACGGATGGCTTGCCCGATAAAAGCCGGAATCACACGACCGTCGTTGAGGCGCATTCTTGGGCCGTAAGTGTTGAAAATACGAACAATTCTAGTTTCCACTTGATGAAAAGTATTGTAGGCCATCGTGATCGATTCTTGAAAACGCTTGGCTTCGTCATACACTCCACGGGGCCCAATCGTGTTCACATTGCCATAATATTCCTCTGTTTGAGGGTGCACGAGCGGATCGCCATAGATTTCGGATGTAGATGCAATCAAGATTCTGGCTTTTTTCACACGCGCCAAACCTAGCAAATTATGCGTTCCTAAAGAGCCTACTTTTAGGGTTTGAATCGGAATTTTTAAATAGTCGATAGGACTTGCAGGCGAAGCAAAATGAAGGATATAATCCAAATTGCCCGGCACATGCACAAACTTCGTTACATCGTGATGATAAAACTCAAATTGTTCTAATTTGAACAAATGTGCAATATTTTTCAAATCGCCTGTGATTAAATTGTCCATTCCAATCACATAATATCCTTCCTTTATAAATCGGTCGCAAAGGTGTGAGCCTAAGAAACCAGCTGCGCCAGTGATTAATATTCGTTTCATGATGTTTTTTGTTTTTTCTAATAAAGCAAACGAATATTGATGATTACTTATTGTTAATGAATTTAAGATTTTTAACTTTTTTTTGATTAAAAACACAATACATCAAAACAATAAATACAACCCCTCGTTGTCGGTATAGTAAACATTCGGTCAAAAATAGACTTATCAAAAGAATTGCAAAAGCAAAATGAAGAAAATCTCTTGATTGTAGCGCATTTTTTAAATTCATCAAAGCAAAACACAGCAAAATCAATACACCAATCAAGCCCATTTCAGCAAAATGTTGAATGTATTGATTGTGAAAATTCAAGCTTCCATAGCCAAATTGTGTTTCGTTACCTTGAAAAACGTTGTGGTCATTGCTTTTTTCTTGGATTTTTTCTTGTGAAGCATTGAACCCGAAACCTTGCCAAAAAATCGAGTTTTCTTGCAATAGTTCTTTAAAAACCCTGATTTGATATACTCTAAAAGCGGTGCCAGAAAAAAAATCGTTGGGACTGAATTTTTCAGCTTCCCAAGCCTCTTGAACCGTGACCATTCGAATGCCGTTTTGTTGCAAATCTTGTACTTCTTCGCTTTGATTTTGAACGGTTTTTTCTTGAAATTCGGTTAAAAATCGATCGCGCACTTGCTTGATGTTTGCCAAAATAAAAAGTACGACAACTAAGGATGTGAAAAAATAAAGAATGGCTTTTCTACTTCTTTTTTGATATAGTAAGTGAAAAATCAACATTAAAATTAGTAGCGTAATTAAAACGTTTTTAGACGACAAAAGCACAATCAATATGAATAATACAATCAGTGCGGTATAAACTTTCCAAGTCTTTGCTTCTTTTCTATATAAATGTAAAAACGCCATGGCAAAGAAAAACGATACATAAATGGCATTGACTTTGAGCGTTACAAGTTCGTGATAAAAAAAGACTTCGATTTCTTGTGTTAATAAAAACCGGACACTGGCTTTCAAAAGATAAAACACGGCGAAACCAAACATCGCCCCACTGAAATAGTCTAAAATTTTTCGTGTTTCAATTTCCTTTAATTGGGGTTGAAGTATAAAAAGCAACGGGATTGCAAAAAGCGTAATTTGTCTCGAAACCGAGGTACTTTCTTTGAAATCAATGCTCCAAAAAAGCGATAAAACCGTCCAGAGAAAAAGCGCAATGGGCAATAATAACGAAATTGAGATTTTTAGATTTGTCTTTTTAAAGGTAATAAGCACAACAAGTGTATAAATCCCTAATAAAACATTGCTCACACCAAGAGGCATTGCAATGGTGGAAAACAACAAAACGAGCGGCAAAAATGCTGGATTCGATTTACTTTCGTTTCGAAGATTTTGCCATACAATCGACAAAGAGTTGGAGATATTCACTGTTTATTTTTTCCCAATTAAAATCGTTGACAATTGCTTTAAAATTATTTTCAATAAAGTTTTGAAAATCATTTCTTTTGGTTTTCAAAATGAGCTCACAAACTTCATTCTGATTCGAAAAAAACAAAGCATTCGCTTGCAAAACGCCTTTGTTGAATTCGTTATTGTGGGCTGCAATCAATGCCTTAGACGCCATTGCCTCCAAAAGCGAAGGGTTAGTGCCGCCAACAGAATGGCCGTGAAAATAAATTTTAGAAAAATAACGCAAATTATTCAAATCGTTGATGTTGTAAATGCCACCTACAAAGCGAATATTTTCGTGGTTTTGATATCTATATTTTAAGTAAGCGCCATATTTTGTGTTGTGTTTGCCGATGACCAAAAACGGACTTTTATCTTGACTTAAAACCACGCCGTCGAGAATCATTTGCAAGTTGTTTTCGGGTTCAAATCTCGCAATGAGCATACAATATTTATGAGGTGAAACCTGATACGTTTTCAAAATTTCTTCCTCAGGCTGGTCAAATGGATGCGCACCATAAGCAATATAAGTGGAATCTACTTGGTATCTTTTTTTAAGGAAACTTTGAATTCCTAGAGAATCAGAGACTAAAAAATCGCTGTTTTTGGCGGCCCATCTTTCGGCAAATTTCAAAAATTGTTGAACTGGTTTGGCATATTTTGATCTTTTCCATTCTATACCATCCATGTTGGTAACGATAATGGCGTTTTTGGGCATTAAAAAACTCCAAATCGAACTGCTTGTGTAGCCAAGTTGCAGAATGATGTCGAAATTTCGTTTTCGAGCGTCCATAATGCAATTAAGATCATAGATAAACTGACCAAATGTGCCTAGTTTGTATTCTGGATCGTGCTGGTGGATGATTTGAACCCCATGAAAAGTGGACGCTTGATATGCATGATTATGGGAATTATAACAAAATACTTCGTGATTTTTTTCGGCTAAGTAAACAGAAAAATATTCAGCAAATTGTTCAAAACCACCATAATGATTGGGAATGCCGCGTGTGCCTAGAATGGCAATTTTCATGCTTGTATAAAACTAAATTAATAAATAGGATTTCTTGGTTTTATAAAAAATCTCGGCGAAATTAAACAAAAAAGACTGGTAGTTAAAGTAATTATGCAACTAAAACGTTTCAGGAATGTATAATTTTCATAAAAATGAAAGAAAATAGGCAAATAAAATAAATTTACAATTGGTTCAGTAAATGTTCCATTTGCAAAACATGATTCGTAATGTTGAAGTTTTTGATGATTTGGTTTCTTCCTGCCACTCCAAATTCTTGTCGCAAATTGGGGTTTTCATGAAGTTTTAAAATGGCATTTTTTAGATGTATTTCATTGAATGGTTGCACTAAAAATCCTGTTTGATGTGGTACGATAATTTCTGATAGACCGCCCAAATCTGAACCAATCACTGGTTTTTGTGCCAGCATCGCTTCGGCGGCAACCAATCCAAAAGACTCAGCTTCGGTGGAAGGCATCAACGCAATGTCGGTCACGGCCCAAATATTGGAAAGTTGCTTTGTAAACGGAACAATTTTTACTTTCGATTGCAATTGGTTTTTAAGAATGAATTGCGCAACGTTTTCCAAATAAAATTCTTGACCTTCGATGGCCGATCCTACAAATAAAAACTTCAAGTTTTCCACTTCATTCAATTCGGAAATAATCGTGTTCAAAACCCATTGGTGTCCTTTCAATCGGCTGATTCGACCTACTAAAGTAACAACAGTGTCTGATGACTGAAAGCCAAAATCTTCCTTTGTGCTTTTGGAAGAAAGGTCGTTTTGAGTTTCGATACCATTGTAAATCAAATGTAATTTCGGATTTAATTTAGACAATCTTAAACTCAAATTTTGCAATGTTGCTTTCGAATTGCAAACAATGGCATCGGCATTGGCATTCAAAAGTTTTGGATAAAGTTGCGCAATGGCTTTCGGATGATTGATAATTTCGTGCACATGCCAAAGATGCTTCACTTTGTGTTTTCTGGCAAAAAACATGCCTAACAAAACAGCTAAAGTGTTGGAATAGACCAAATCAAAATGGTGTTTTTTGTGTAAATTTTCTAAAAAAAGCAAGCTCGATTTAAAATCTTTTAGGAATAAGAGTCCATTTTTGGGTTTAAAAATGGCCCGATATACTTTCAAAACGGGAGCAATATGCACTTCAATATGTAAGTCTTCCAATGCTTCTTTCAAAGGACCATTGTTAGGAATAATGACTACAGGAAGAAAGAGCGATTTGTCTAAATAAGTCAGTAAAAGCAACAACATTTTATCGGATCCATACAATTCTGATGATTGATGAATGATGATTATTTTCTTCATGCGTTGAGGTTTTTAAGTCGGTGTTCACGCATGGCAAAAAGCAATCCTACAACCAGCGATTTTGTGTCAACTGTGAAATAAAATCCCATGAAAACCCAATAAGAAAGCACCAAGTAAACGCCTGTGCCTAGCAATAATAAATTGATGTTTGAAACCAAAGGATCAGCCGAT
The DNA here is from genome assembly GCA_040379105.1 of Flavobacterium sp. Classification (GTDB taxonomy): domain Bacteria; phylum Bacteroidota; class Bacteroidia; order Flavobacteriales; family Flavobacteriaceae; genus Flavobacterium. Next base: position 8,404 of record JBEILV010000077.1, on the reverse strand, counting down.
TTTTGATGTTTTAAGAGAAAACCAATACTGAATATTAAAATAATTACGCCAAGCAAACCCGCTTTTAAAAAAATGGTCATAAATCCGTTATGCAAAAAAGGAATGTATCGCATCATGCTTGTATGGAGCCAAACTTTCTTTTTTAAGTCGATAGACGAACCCAGACCTTCGCCAAAAAGAATCGGTTTCCAACCTCCTTGCGGCACTTGTCTGAGCGTTAGGATGTTTTCATACGATCTATAATTGTCGTTAAAATCTTTCCAATCGTCTTTGTTCACTCGTGTTTTAAAAGCTTCGTTAGGCGAATTTTTGATTTTAAACAACAAAGCTTCCAATCCTTTTGCGCCTCGATCGGGATTGTAGGCCACAATGGCCCAATAAGCCGAAAGTATAACCAAAATAGAAGTAGCTACAATCGTAATAGATTTTTTATTGAGTTCGAAATACCCTTTTAAAGCCAAAAACAAAACTCCTAACTGAATAAAGTTAGACCTTGCTAAATACATAAATATCGAAAAACCGACCAGAAGCGAAAATCTTTGAATGTATTTCCGACTTAAATTGAGGTTAAATTCTTTATGAAAAATTAGGAAAATCATGGCATAGACTTCAAAATCGCTAAAATAGCCTGCATGACCACGCAATTGGTGCATTGAATCGACGGGTAGAAAAGCAAAACTGTATAAAATGATTAAAAGATGGACAGAAGCAATAAAAACTCCCACATAAACCAAGAGTTCAAAAGGCGATTTGATAAAGCCTTTACAGAGTTGATAACCAACCAATAATCCTAAAATAGGCTTCATCAAGTAAGCAAAATCTCGAATAAATTCGTAGTTCGAAAAAGTTTCCGTGATGCTTGAAGCAAATGCCACGAGGAGAATAAGCACAAAAAAACTTACAATTTTTAGAATTGATAAAGAGTAGTTTTTTTGGATTGTAATCAAAGCAGTGATGGACCAAACGGCAAAAGTGAGTTCGTAATGATTCAAATACGGAATCGTAACGCATGCCAAAAACAAGATTTGATACAAAATATTATGAGGAATCCTGAAGCGCATTTTTAAGTATTTAAATATTTGATGATTTTTGCAGGCACACCGCCAATAACACAATTGTCTGGAAATTGACCATTGACCACTGCTCCTGCCGCCACCACACAATGATTTCCAATGATTGCACCATCCAAAAAAGTAACTTTAGCACCCACCCAAATATCGTTGCCTAACAGAATACCTTTCGAAGTGACGCCTTGTTCGCGAATTGGCAAATTAGGTTGGTCAAAAATGTGATTTTCTGAATGAAAACTTACATAAGATCCCATAATGACATCGTTTCCGATGACGATGCCGCCCGCCGCTCCAAATTCTGCAAAACGACCTACCGCCGAGTTATTGCCTATCTTAATCCCCTTGCCATACTTAGATAAATGACTGGTGCATAATATTTTAGAATACGCACCAATTTTCACATTGTCGCCTAAAAGAATAGGCTCTGATGCAAATCCGTCAATAAACGAGTGGTTTTCAATCGTTACATTGTTTCCGAAATGGATATTTTTCAAATGCCAAATCTTACAATTACTTCCCAAATAAATTTTTCTTCGTGTTTTGATCAAGCCTCGTAGCATCATTACCAAACGAACTACCAAAAATTTTCGCAAAAAAGCATTTGGAATCTGTGCATCAATTTGATACGATTTTCCTGTTTTTGAAAGCTTTTTTTGAATCATGTTTCTAATCATCTGATTGGAAATTGCTTAATTAATTGGGTTGCGATGTAAAAAAGATGTATTCTTTAGCTGTTGATATACAAAGCCGGCTAAAACGAACAAAAATACAAGTTCGGCGGCAATTATTGTCCAAATCATCCCGAGTACTTCAAAAGTTGGGACAACAAAAAAGAGTGCAATAGTACTAATGATGACAACGGCAATGACTGAAATTACGTATTCTTTGTTTTTGTTTTTTGCTAAAATGACTTGTTTCATGGGGTTTGAAAGTGCCACAATGATGGGAATAAGCACTGCTATTTTGAGCAAATCTGAAATTTTGTGGATGTTTTCAGGTTTGAAATAAGCAACCACTTCTTTAGAAAAAATGTAAATAACCAACATCATGATGATAATGAAAACAGCATTGATCCCGTTGAAAACTCCCCAAACTTTGAATCCTTGTGCATTGCTTTCCTGAAAACGAACACATACTTTTGGAAATACAAAATTGAAAAACAACAAGATATAGGTTTTGAAAACGTTGATGATTTGCTCAATGATTTTGTATTGTCCCGCCATGATGTTCGATCCTAAAAAACTCAACAAAAAGACAGGTGCATACATTTGGATTGACACAAAAATTTGTGCGCTGAAAATTGAAAAATCTGTTTTGAATTTAGTTCCTAATTCATTCCAAGAAAATTTGAAATCGAAGTTTTTATAGTTTTTGAACAAAAATAAAAGTGCAAAAAGATTGACTATACACATGCCAAAACCCCAAAAAAGATTGACATAAACATAATCTTCGGTTTTTTTTATGAAAACAAAAACAGTTGCGAGATAGATGATTTTTGAAAGTACATTGATGACTGTGATGCTTTTTATTTTTTCAAGTCCTTGCAAAAACCAAATTGGATTAAAAAATTGTCCAACCACCATGGATAAACTCAAGAAAAACAGCCCTTTTTCCTTGTTAAAATAGGGTACATAGCAAAACAGAATGGTGGAAATAGTCAAAACGAAAAGCAATGAGAAAAATCTCAAAATATAGGTTGAAACAAGAATTTCTTTTAGTTTTTGAGGCTGATTTCGATGAATAGAAACGTCTCGAACTCCCGACAAATCTGAGCCAAAGTCAATAAAAACCATCAGAAAAAAACTCAACGCCATGCCCACTGCAATTTTTCCGAAATTGGCTTCTCCGCAAATAGAAATGACGTAGGGTGCTACCAGCAAAGGCGTAACCAAATTAAAAAACTGACCAAACCCATAGATTGAAAAATCTTGTATTTGTTTTTGTTTTTTAAAAAGGTGCCACCATTTTGTCATGTTTCATGGGTTTATGAAAATCTAGTTCTTATATCCTAACAATGCCTCTTCCCAAGATTGAATGTTGATTTGAAACGTATTTTCAAATTTGGAAGTGTTCATCACACTATATTTTGGACGTTTTGCGGGAGTTGGATAACTTGTGGTAGGGATCGGATGCACCACACAACTTTTGTGATATACTTCCATGATTTTTTTTGCAAATTCAAACCAGTTGGTAGCTGTTTTATTTGAAAAATGATAAATACCAAACTGATTTTGAACGTCTTTGTTTGCCGTTTTTTCTATGATTGTCATGAGAGCTTTCGCTAAATCTAATGCGTGGGTTGGGCATCCAAACTGATCATTGACCACATTGATTTCTGACTTTTGTTCAGACAATCGAAGCATCGTGTTTAAAAAATTTTTGCCAAACGCTGAGAAAACCCACGAAGTTCGAATAATAAAAAATTGATCTAAAACAGTAGGAATGACCATTTCACCTGCCAATTTACTCGCTCCATAAACATTGACAGGTTTTGTGGGATGATCTTCAAGATAGGGAGTGTTATGATTTCCATCAAAAACAAAATCAGTAGAAACGTGTAATAAGACTGTTTTGTGTTTAGCACAAGCCAAAGCCAAATTTTTTACAGCTTTCTCGTTAATTTCGAATGCTTTTTCTACTTCTGTTTCTGCCAAATCAACAACTGTATAAGCTGCCGCATTGATGCAAAATTCAGGTTTGTGATTTGCAAAAGAGTTTTTAACACTTTCAATGCTGGTGATATCCAATTCTTTTGAATCGCAAAACACAAACTGAATATTTTTATAATTTGAAGCTATAGATTGAATGGCTTGCCCTAGTTGTCCTTGACCGCCTGTGACTAAAACTACCATACTGGACGAGCATTTTTAAAAAGAGGTTGCACTTTGTCTTTCTCAGAAATAATCAATTTTGAGGCAGGAAATTGCCAATCTATATTCAATTCCGGATCGTTAAAAATAATGCCGGCTTCGGATTCTTTATTGTAAAATTCATCACATTTATAGAAGAAAGTAGCGGTTTCACTCAAAACCAAAAATCCGTGGGCAAATCCCTTAGGAACAAACAACTGCTTTTGGTTTTCGGCAGAAAGAATGACTCCGTATTGTTGACCATAAGTTGCAGAGTCGGGACGAATATCTACTACAACATCATAGACTTCGCCTTCCAAAACACGCACTAATTTTGCTTGAGAAAAAATTCCTGTTTGATAATGCAAACCTCTCAAAACTCCTTTGGAAGATTTCGATTGGTTGTCTTGCACAAAGTGTACGGCAATGCCTGTTTGATTTTGAAAAGTTCGTTCGTTAAAACTCTCCATAAAATAGCCTCTCTCATCAGTAAATATGCGAGGTTCGATGAGGTAGCAATCTTTTAAATTTGTTTCAGTAAAAATCATTTCTATTTTTTTGAAAGAAGACTGAGTAAATATTTTCCGTAACCACTTTTAAGCAATGGCATTGCTAAGGCTTCCAATTGCGTTTCATTGATAAAACCCATTTTAAAAGCAGCTTCTTCAATAGCTCCAATATTGAGTCCTTGGCGTTCTTCTATCACTTGCACAAACTGTCCCGCTTGCATCAAAGAAGCAAAAGTGCCAGTGTCGAGCCAAGCCGTGCCTCGATCGAGAATACTTACTTGAAGTTTTCCCATTTCCAAATAAGCTTTGTTGACGTCGGTAATTTCAAGTTCACCTCTATGACTGGGTTGTATGTTTTCAGCTATCGAAACTACCTGATTGTCGTAGAAATAAATCCCTGGAACAGCATAATTTGATTTTGGATGTTGTGGTTTTTCTTCAATAGAAAGCACTTTTCCTTCCGAATCAAAGTCCACAACACCATAACGCTCAGGATCATGAACGTGGTAAGCATAAATAACACCACCCTCTGGATTATTATTTTTTTGAAGCAATTCAGAAAGTCCAGTGCCGTAAAAAATATTATCGCCCAAAACCAAGGCTACTTTGTCTTTGCCAATAAAAGATTTCCCGATGATAAATGCTTCTGCCAATCCGTTGGGTTGCGCTTGCTCGGCATAAGAAAATTTACAACCTATTTGAGTACCATCGCCTAATAAATTTTGGAAAAGTGGTAAATCTTTTGGGGTCGAAATGATTAATATTTCGTTGATTCCTGCCCATAAAAGTGTTGACAACGGATAATAAATCATCGGTTTGTCATAAACGGGCATTAATTGTTTGCTTATCGAGAGCGTTAATGGATGCAAGCGAGTGCCTGAACCTCCAGCTAAAATGATGCCTTTCATATTTTGGTATTTTGAATATTCTAATTCTTTAATGTTGATTACATTTTACAAACAAGTATGCTATGCTTGGTTTGTTTGGATTTGATGTGCTTTATATTTTTTTATAAATTTTGTTGTTCTGATTATGGACAGATATAAAAACACAAAAAGGAATGCAAAAATAAATTTAGAAAGTCCTTTTAAAAATTTCCCGTGAATTAAGTTTTTTGATGTTTGAATGTCTTTGATGGTTTTATCATACATAACAAGATCTAAAGCCATTTTATTTTTATTTTCAATCAACTCTTCTTTAACACGTAACACATCGTTATAGGAAATATACTCATTGTTGATAGAAATGTTGTCTTTTGTTTGTGTTTCGCTATTTCTATTATTGACGCTTTTCAACACTTCATTTGCTTGTAAATTCATTACTTCATATTCGGCAATCGTGCTTTGGATGTTTTTGACTTCTTGTTTTCTCAAAGCTTCAAAATATTCATTATTATTCAAATATTCTAAAACAATTTCAACGACTTTATTATTGTCTTTAATTTTTTCACCAGTAACAAATTCAATTTTCTGACTTTTAAATTTTCTGGTTACAATTTCAGATGCCAAAAATTTATCCATATCACTGCCATCTAAAAGAAGTTTAATTAAGTCTAAATATTCATTTTTTTCTTCCACCATCAAAAATGGGTCTGCTATCGGAATAACTTTAATGCTTGATAATTTAAGTTTTTTGTCAATTTTTAATGATTTCAAAAAAAGCGTATCTCGCAGTTTGATTTTAGAGTTAATGAATTCAATTTTCGAGTTTAAATAATCAATGCTTTCAAAATTCGGATACACAATCACTTCGTGCTTGTAAGCTGTTGGCTTGCTGTCTAAATAAGCACCCAACACAAATCCAATGATGAAAAGCGGTACGATAATTTTTGCCTTTTTGATGAAAAAAAAGAGCATCTTGTTAATTTTGGTATTCAACATTTTTAAAAAGCCACCCATTTTCTTCGGAATTTCTGCCAAATCAATTTCTGAGTATTCTTTGCTATTGTCTGTTTGATTCATATTGATGGTTTAAAAATCGCTAAAAATTTGTTCTAAAATCTTAATTGTGATTAAATAGGTTGGTTTTACTCCCGTTGTTCCAAGACCTCCAGAGGCAAGCGTGCTGCCCGTTTCCAATGGATTATCGGATGCATAATAAGCATAACGTACTTTTACGCTTGGTGGTATGCTTTTTCTGATTTTTGATGCAGATTGTATTGCTTTTTGATAGTGCGCACCTTCCATTTCCAGTCCAATTACGCCCCAAGTGGATTCGAAAAAGAATTTTAATAAATCTTTATTTTGCAAAGAAGTGCCCAAAACAGTAATCATTGGTCCAGAAAAAACGGGTATTCCGCAATTTGCAAACATTTCCTTCGTCAATTCATTTTCGAAAGGATAATTGTCTGCTGTGCCTTCATTGATGTGGGCTGTTGGAATCATAATATCGCCTTTTCCGCCTTCCAAAATCCCTGCTTTTCCCATAATCGATACTGATTTTACATTCATAAAATGAGTTTTCTTATACGGTTTTAACAATTCATCAATGGTTTCATAGGCTTGCTCGCCAAATGCATAATCCATGACGATGATGACTGGTTTTTCTTCTGTAGAGACATCGTTTTTGAAATTAGTTTTTGAAAAATCAATTTTCGCTGTGTCAAATATTTGTACATCAATATTAGTTCCCGAAGTATCAGGAATCGATATCATGCCGGATTGTTGTGCAAAATCTTCCACTTTTTGACGCAACACATCGTTTCCAGATTGACTTAATTCTTCGTAAACGCTGAAAATGTCGTTGTTTTTAATTCTTGTTTTATGAATGTGGCTTGCAAACAAAGAATTCATCACACTGTGCATGTTCGCACTAATAATGTGGATGGGTCTGTTCAATAAATGATTTTGTTCAAGGGCATCTTTAATGTTGTTTGCCCAAATTTCACCATGAATATGATGCCCTAATCGTTCTCTTAAAATCGGACTAAAAGTGATGGTTCTTTTTTGATTTTCAACTACTTCTTCAATGGCTAATTTTCCTAGCCAAAATATAATATGTAAAAAACGATCTGGATTTTCAGCAGTAGCAAATTTATCGTAAATATCAATGATTTCTGCAAAAGTACGACCTAAGATGTTGGCAGTATGTGAAATTGCTTTTTCTTTTTCGTTTTGCGAAAGTGGTTCTCCCAATTCTACAATTTGAACAAGTTTTTTCCAATCTCTTGTCAATTCCAACTGTGTTTCGTCTAGTAATACTCGGGCTTTTATTTTATGAGATTCTATAAAAATAAATGTCAAATGTGTCAAAATATCATAAATATCCGACCTTCCTCTCGTGATTTCAACATTCATTTGCTCTTCGTCAATTCTGTAACAATTGCGTCTTCTTTTGGGAGGTACAATTGCTTTAAAATGCGATTTCGAATAACCTTCGTCCGAAGTCAAATTGATATATCTGCATTCTTCAATACCTATAGGCAATCTTTCAATAACATACAGAAGCCCATCTAATTCTACTTTTTCATCGGCGATTGTCCCATAAATTTCAGGTCGCAATTGAAGCAATGCTTCTCGTAATGTTTCACCAGAAATACCCATCGGCTTGTAAAAACCCCTGTTGAATAGATGGCGCATCGTGATGTATAATCGCTCTACTGCTGCTGAAGATTCTTGAGCCCTCGAACGAGTAATGTTTTTTGTTATTTTCATTTTAAAATGATGCTTTTTAAATTTTTACTTGCAAAGCTAATAATGAATTACGTAATGAAATTTAATTTAATATCAACGTATTTAATTAAATCAAATTCACTTTTTGGCGAGCAAATAGCTTTTTTAAATTTTTTACAAATGTAATGCTATTTTTTAAGGTTTAATAAGAGTTTACATAAACCAAAAATCCCCAGAAAAATCTAGGGATTTATTGAAAAATATCATTTGAACATTTTATTTTTTAACGATCAAGAACTCACTTCTTCTATTTTCGGCGTGTTGTTCTTCTGTGCAATTTTCGGCGCACGCCACTTTAGGTTCAG
>JBEILV010000076.1:0-13189 GCA_040379105.1 Flavobacterium sp. | reverse complement strand
CGTATTTGTTTGACAAAAATCGGTATTATCAGGATTTAAAAAGAAACTATTCAAAATATTTTGACGATTTAATGTCGGATGGTTCATCGTTTAATGAACTATTCAGCGCAAGAAGATAAGCATAAGGATAGAGCAAATAAAGATTTTACCGATACTAAGGAATATTTCATATATTTTCTATTTTACATAATGTAAATTATAATTCACATTTTATGTGTTATTATAAACTGAGAATAGTCATGTTTTTTATACATTAGATACTTATTAAAAAAAGCTGTCTTTTACAAGACAGCTTTAATTGAATAAAGTATATTTTATTACAAGTTCTTATCTAAATCTCCATTCATTGAACGAACTGCATCTGCACTTTTAGCAAAAGCAGCTTTTTCAGAATCATTCAACTCAATATGTAAAATTTCTTCAATACCGTTTTTACCAATAATGCATGGAACTCCGATACAAATATCGTTTTGACCGTATTCGCCTTCAAGCATTACTGAACATGGAATCATTTTCTTTTGATCATTTAAAATACTGTCCACCAAATAAGCAACAGATGCGCCCGGTGCGTACCAAGCTGAAGTTCCTAATAATTTAGTTAAAGTTGCACCGCCCACCATAGTCTCACCAGCCACTTTCTCTAGAGCTTCTTGCGATAAAAATTCTGAAACTGGCAAACCATTGTATGATGCTAATCTTGTCAATGGAATCATGGTTGTATCGCCATGACCACCAATTACCATTCCATGAATATCGTTGGCTGGTTTGTCTAAAGCTAAAGATAAATAGGTTTTAAATCTTGAACTATCCAAAGCTCCACCCATTCCAATCACTCTGTTTTTTGGCAATCCTGTTGCTTTCAAAGTTAAATAGGTCATCGTGTCCATTGGATTTGATACCACAACAATAATTGTATTTGGCGAATGTGCCAATACATTTTCAGCCACAGATTTAACAATCCCAGCATTAATTCCGATCAATTCTTCTCTTGTCATCCCTGGTTTTCTTGGAATTCCAGAAGTAATCACAACGACATCACTGCCTGCTGTTTTAGAATAATCGTTGGTGCTCCCAATCACTTTTGTATTAAATCCTAAAGTGGTTTGCGTTTGCATAATATCTAATGCTTTCCCTTCTGCAAAACCTTCTCTGATATCTAGTAAAACTATTTCACTTGCAATGCGTTTATAAGCAATTGCATCGGCACAAGTTGCGCCTACATTTCCTGCTCCTACAATGGTTACTTTCATGATATTTATTTATTGATTTTTAATTATTTTATTTTAAAAAAACGAATATTGAACTGATGCGTTTAGATTTACAAATTTAGCAAATGCAACGCTGGTTTGAAAGAAAAATTTGTTGAATTGATACCTTCCCGAAATCTCGCCGATGGTATTAATTTTTGATTTGTAAATTTCTTTCAATTTTTCGTTAACTAATTGATTAAAAGTTGCACTTAAAGCATCTGTGGGTGTGCCATTCGCTTGATATTCAAACCAACTTTTATTGATGATAAAAACCGTCATAAGTTCAAATTGATTCCACGATTTTGAGGCACCCACCTGAAATTGATACGTATCGACCAAACCACGCAATGAACTCAAACCTAAATCTCCGAAATCGGTTTGTAAATTCAAAAAGTCAAAACTGATGTCTTCATTAGAATATCCGCCCATGACCGCCAAATGGATATTATTTTGTTGCAAATATTCGCTGTATTGACTTAAATTGTGTTGTAAAGCGAGCCCATAGACTTGATAATAGCCCTTTTTGAGTTTTACTTTTGTAGAATAACGCATCATCAATTCTGTGACGCCACACAAACTAACTGCACCTTGTAAATATGGCTAAACCACTGTTTCAAGATTGACTCCTTCAGGAACGCTGATTTGTACTTCATTGTCGCCTAAATTTGCTAATAAAATGTCCGAACTTTCGCCGCCGAGTGCCGACGGCACTGTTAAGGATGTTGGATTTCCTTGGATGGTCATCAATGAAAAATCAGACGATTGTATTTCAAAAGTTCTGTCTCTTTTCGGTACAAAAAAAAGATTGGTATGTAAACCCAAAGTGAAATCCCAAAGTTCTCGTTTTTTTGGCGAAACCATCCATTGTGCCGAAGCTTGGTAAACTGCGGCATCAGTGGCCGGTGTGATGTATTTTTCAGAATAAAGCAAGGCATCGTCCAAAAAAAGACCGATATCATCTAATAAACCTTGATTTATTTGTGAAAAAACGGGACAAGACATTAAAAAAATAATGAAACTTGTCCCGATTTGTTTGTTAAGCGTCAATTTTAGCATACACTGCGTTTTTCTCTATGAAATCTCTACGTGGTGGCACTTCATCGCCCATCAACATTGAGAAAATTCTATCAGCCTCAGCCAAACTATCAATTGTTACGCGTCTTAAGGTTCTAAAATCTGGATTCATGGTGGTTTCCCATAATTGCTCTGCGTTCATTTCACCCAAACCTTTATAACGTTGTATTGCAGTTCCAGAACCACCCATTCTTTGAATAATCATGTCTCTTTGATTATCATTCCAAGCGTATTCTTTTTTAGTACCTTTTTTAACTAAATATAAAGGTGGAGTTGCAATATACACGTGGCCTTGTTCGATCAATTCACGCATGAACCGGAAGAAGAAAGTTAAAATTAATGTAGAAATATGACTACCGTCCACGTCAGCATCACACATAATCACTACTTTATGGTATCTTAATTTTTCTAAATTTAAGGCTTTGCTATCTTCTGCAGTTCCAATCGTGATACCCAAAGCAGTGAAAATATTTCTAATTTCTTCGTTTTCAAAAACCTTGTGGTGCATCGCTTTTTCAACGTTCAAAATCTTACCTCTTAAAGGCAAAATGGCTTGAAAATTTCTATCACGACCTTGTTTTGCTGTTCCACCTGCTGAATCTCCCTCCACAAGGAAAATTTCGCATTTGTGTGGATCTTGTTCTGAACAATCCGACAATTTTCCTGGCAAACCGCCACCGCCTAAAACGGTTTTGCGTTGCACCATTTCACGCGCCTTTTTAGCAGCATGACGTGCTTGCGCAGCCAAAATTACCTTTTGAACAATGGTTTTGGCATCGCTTGGATTTTCTTCTAAGTAAGCTTCTAGCATTTCTGCAACCGCCTGACTTACAGGCGATACTACTTCCCTATTTCCAAGTTTGGTTTTAGTCTGTCCTTCAAATTGTGGTTCGGCAACTTTCACAGAAATGATTGCTGTCAATCCTTCCCTAAAGTCGTCGCCAGTAATTTCGAATTTCAATTTGTCTAATAAACCTGAAGCATCTGCATATTTTTTTAGTGTTCGGGTCAAACCCATTCTAAACCCTTGTAAATGCGTTCCGCCTTCGTGCGTATTGATGTTATTTACATACGAAAAGATGTTTTCAGAATAGCTTGTATTGTAAATCAAAGCCACTTCTACAGGAATTTCGCTTTTTTCGTTGTCCATGCTGATCACATGCGAAATGATGGGTTCACGATTGCCGTCTAAAAAACGAATGTATTCTTTCAAGCCTTCATCACTATAGAAACGTTCGCCGATGAAATTTCCATCTGCATCTTTATTTCTTTTGTCAGTGATGGTAATGGTGATTCCTTTGTTTAAGAAGGATAATTCACGCATTCTTGAGGCTAAAGTTTCATAAGAAAATTCGATTGTTTGCGTAAAAATAGAAGCATCGGGTTTGAAAGTAACCATGGTACCTCTTTTCTCGGTGTTGCCAATTTGTTTAACAGGATACATGGCTTTTCCACGTTCGTATTCTTGTTCATAAACGTTGCCATCTCTGAAAACGGTGGCTCTTAAATGATCAGAAAGTGCATTCACACAAGAAACCCCTACTCCATGCAATCCGCCTGAAACTTTATAGGAATCTTTGTCAAATTTTCCACCTGCTCCAATTTTTGTCATAACCACTTGAAGGGCAGAAACACCTTCTTTTTTGTGAATATCTACTGGAATTCCACGACCGTTGTCTTCTACAGAAACCGAATTGTCTTCATTGATAAAAACACTGATGGTATCACAATGACCAGCCATGGCTTCGTCAATGGAGTTATCCACAACTTCATAAACCAAATGATGTAAACCTCTCACTCCTACATCGCCAATATACATGGAAGGTCTCATTCTCACGTGCTCTATTCCTTCTAATGCTTGAATACTATCTGCTGAATAGTTGTTTTTATTAGGTGTTTCACTCATAATTTTAACGCTATAATATTGTTTTTTGACTATCTCGCAAATTTAAAAAAATTGACCTCAATTCCTAACACATTGCACCTCTAATGTGTTTAAGTTATCAACAAAAAAGGTGCATAAAAAAAGGAAACACACCCAAAGAGATGTGTTTCATGAAGCAAAAAACTAAAACAACAACTATTTTAACATGCAACCGCTTTAGATTCTGTGGATTGCACGTGTGCTTGATTGGCTCTACCACTCGGATCGGTGTTTGATTGCCATTTCGGAATCCACTTTCGAACGGTTTGTGCGGCGTGATTTTGTGGGAAATGCTGATGAAAAAGCGTTCTGTAAAAAAAAGCCTCTTTTGAAGTTGGAGTATTGTATGGAAACAATACTGCCGCGTGTTCCATTTCTTGATCTGAAACTTGTGCATTGGCATAATCAATCAAAGTGTCGATCCAACTGTAGCCTACTCCATCAGAAAATTGTTCTTTTTGACGCCAAAGTACTTCTTTCGGTAAGTAGGGCGATGTTGCTGTATCAAAAGCTTTTCTGAGAATATATTTTTCAATTCCATCGAAAGTGGAAGGCAATTTGTCTTGCGGTTGAATAGACATGGCTACACTCAAAAAATCTTGGTCAAGAAATGGAACTCTAGCTTCTAATCCGTGCGCCATGGTTGATTTGTCTGCACGTAGTAAATCTGCTGTGTGCAATTTTTGCACCCGATCGATGGTTTCTTGATGAAAATCTAACACGGATGGTGCGTTTCTGAAATAGAGATAGCCACCAAATATTTCGTCGGCACCTTCGCCCGATAAAACCACTTTAATACCCATTTCTGAAATGGCTTTAGACAGAAAATACATGGGAGTGCTTGCGCGAATGGATGTGACATCATAAGTTTCTAAATGCCAAATCAATTGACTTAAAATAGCAATGCCTTCTTCAATGGTAAAATGAATTTCATGGTGTTCTGTGCCAATAAATTCGGCTACTTTTCGAGCGGCAACAGCATCGGGTGCATCGCCGTCTAAGCCGATAGAAAATGAATGTAATTTTTGACCACTGTATTTCAGTAATCGAGCAGCAATAGAAGCTGTGAGCGAAGAATCTAATCCACCAGAAAGCAAAACTCCAATCGGCACATCGCTCATCAATCTTTTTTGTACAGAAGCTGTCAATGTTTCTCTTAATTTTGTGTAATCTATTGGAAATGTGGTTGATTGAACAAACTGCCAATCAGGTGCATAATATTGCACAAAACCAGATTCTTTAGTATAATAATGCCCAGGTGGAAAAGTGCTCATGGTTTTACAAACATCGGTCAAAGCTTTCATTTCTGAAGCAAAATAGACTCTTCCTCTTTCATCGAGTCCATAATATAATGGTTTGATTCCGAGTGGATCTCTTGCTGCCATGAATGAATCGCCATCGATGATAACAAAGGCAAACATACCATCTAAATATTGACAAAAATTATAGCCAAATTTTTCATACAAATGCACAATCACTTCAGAATCTGAAGTAGTTCTGAATTGGTGGTCTTTCAAAATGCCTTCTCTTAGTTTTTGATGGTTGTAAATTTCGCCATTGTGAACCATCCAAGCCGAGTTGGTGCCTTGAATGGGTTGCTTGCCTGTATGTAAATCGATGATAGATAATCTTTCGTGCGCCAAAAAATGTCCTTCGGGAGTTTGATGAATATCTCTTTCGTCGGGGCCACGATGCGACATTTTTTGCGACATTGCTTGTATTTCGATTCGTTCTTTACCTTTTCCTATGACTGCTAAAATTCCACACATAATATTTTACTTTTAATTATGAAGCAAAAGTCAATTTATATGTTTATAATTTAAACTTATAATTATATTTTAATTTAAATTTTTTATTATAATGATGTAATTGATTACAAAAATTAAATATTATAACAAAAATCATTACACATAATTAAAATTTGTAAAATAGAAATTACTCCTTATCATTTTGATCCTCCTTTATTAAGGCATCCACTAAATACATTATGTGCTAAAATCATTAAAAATTGTCTCGTCAGCATTTTCTACAAGTGGTTTACTTTTTAAAGTAAAAAAGCCTTTAAAAACATCATTGATTTATTTGTCAAAATATGACATTGTCGGTTCGAATTCAAATAATATGTTTTCATGAAGCACTCTAAATGTTAAAGGCTGTTTTTGAAAAAAGAAAAGCCCCATAAAAACCGAGTCATTTTCTAGGTATTCGTTTGCCTATTTTTTTTAAAAATGCAAATCTTATTTATTTTAACAAAAAATAAATAAAAAATAGTATGCATGCATAATATTTTTTTTCTATTTTTGAGCATTCAATCGTTTTCGAATGCAATCGAAACACAAATATTGATTCCTTTTATATGAAAGAAATGACCATCGATTATGCTTTAAGAACGACTTGGCAAGCCGTTTCGAGAATGTATAATGAAGAAGCTACAAAATATGACGCCTCAATTGCGGTCGGTTTTGCCTTGTTGAGTATTGACAAAGAAAACGGCACTCCGTCCACCGCCATTAGCAACAGAATGGGCATGGAACCCACAAGCATCACGAGAACTTTAAAATCAATGGAAGAAAAAGGATTGATCTACCGTCAAAAAAATCCAGAAGACGGCCGTGGGGTTTTGATTTATCTCACAGAATTTGGAAAAGAGAAAAGAGAATTATCCAAATCTACGGTGCTCAAATTCAATGAAATGATTAAGAAAAATGTCACGGAAGAACAACTCAAAACATTTTTTGAAGTTACCGAAACCATCAATCAACTCATTTCTGAAAGAAAAATTTTTGAAAATATATAATCAATAAAATATCCAATAAAAAATACCAAAAAACACTAAAATCATGAAGAGAACCATTAAAAAAGTAGCAGTCATTGGCTCAGGTATTATGGGAAGTGGCATTGCTTGTCACTTTGCCAATATCGGGGTTGAAGTTTTGCTCCTCGACATTGTACCAAGAGAACTTTCGGACGCCGACCAGAAAAAGGGCTTGACCACCGAAAGTAAAGTTTTTCGCAACAGCATGGTCAACAACAATTTGGCAAGTGCTTTAAAATCGAAGCCCTCTCCTATTTATCATCCTTCGTTTGCCAATCGAATTCAAACTGGCAATTTAGAAGATGATTTAGCGAAAATCAAAAACGTAGATTGGATCATTGAAGTCGTGGTTGAACGATTGGACATCAAACAAAAAGTTTTTGAACAAATAGAAAAACATAGAACTCTTGGCACTTTAATTACTTCAAATACTTCTGGCATCCCAATTCAATTTATGAACGAAGGCAGAAGTGAAGATTTCAAGAAACATTTTTGCGGGACACACTTTTTCAATCCTGCCCGTTATTTAAAATTATTCGAAATCATTCCAGGACCTGACACCAGTGAAGAAGTTTTGTCTTTCTTAAATCAATATGGCGAACAATACCTCGGAAAAACATCGGTCGTTGCTAAAGATACTCCTGCTTTCATTGGAAACAGAATTGGGATTTTTGGCATCATGAGTTTGTTTCATCAAGTAAACGAATTAGGTTTAACAATTGAAGAGGTCGATAAATTAACCGGCCCTGTGATTGGAAGACCAAAATCGGCTACTTTCCGAACGGTGGATGTGGTTGGTTTGGACACTTTGGTGCACGTTGCCAAAGGTATTTACGACAATTGTCCTGAAGATGAAGCACATCATTTGTTTCAATTGCCCGCTTTCATCGAAAAAATGATGGAAAACAAATGGTTAGGAAGCAAATCAAAACAAGGTTTTTATAAAAAAGTCGGTGCCGATATTCTCTCATTAGATTTGAACACTTTAGAATATCGTGCTTCAAAAAAAGCATCTTTTGCCACTTTAGAATTGACCAAAACGATTGACAAACCGATTGACCGATTCAGAATTTTAATCACTGGAACGGACAAAGCAGGCGATTTTTATAGAAAGAATTTCGCTAGTATGTTTGCTTATTGTTCCCATAGAATTCCAGAAATTTCGAACGAACTTTACAAGATTGACGATGCAATGAAGGCTGGTTTCGGTTGGGAAAATGGTCCTTTCGAAATTTGGGACAGCATCGGGGTTGAAAAAGGAATCGAAATGATGCAAGCAGAAGGTTTTGCACCTGCAGCTTGGGTTTTAGACATGATTGCTGCCGGCAACAAATCGTTTTATAGTGTGAAAAACGGAGCGACTCATTTTTACAATATTCCACAAAAAGCACAAGCGAAAGTGCCAGGCCAAGATGCATTTATCATTTTAAATAACATTCGTGAAAGCCAAAAAGTATGGTCCAATGCCGATGCTTCGATCATTCATTTGGGTGATGGCATATTGAATTTAGAATTTCATTCGAAAATGAACACGATTGGTAGCGGAGTTATGCAAGGCATCAACAAAGCTATTGATTTGGCTGAACAGCAATTCAATGGTTTAGTCATTGGCAATCAGGGAGCTAATTTTTCGGTGGGCGCCAACATCGGAATGATTTTTATGATGGCGGTGGAGCAAGAATATGACGAATTGAATTTTGCGATTAAATATTTCCAAGACACGATCATGCGTTGTCGCTATTCTTCTATACCTGTGGTGGTTGCGCCTCACGGGATGACTTTGGGCGGAGGTTGCGAAATGACCATGCATGCTGATCGTGTGGTGGCTGCTGCCGAAACGTATATTGGTTTGGTAGAATTTGGAGTTGGAGTCATTCCTGGCGGCGCAGGTTCCAAAGAAATGACGTTGCGTGCTTCGGATTTGTTCCGTAAAAACGACGTTGAGTTGAACGTGTTGCAGGAATATTTCCTCACGATCGGAATGGCAAAAGTGGCAACTTCGGCACAAGAAGCCTACGATTTTGGTATTTTACAAAAAGGAAAAGACATTGTGGTGGTCAATCGCGACAGACAAATTGCGACAGCCAAACAAATTGCATTGCAAATGGCAGAACAAGGTTACACAAAGCCGATTGAAAGAACAGACGTTAAAGTACTTGGAAAACAAGCTTTGGGAATGTTTTTGGTAGGAACAGATCAAATGCAAGCAGGAAAATATATTTCTGAACATGACCGAAAAATTGCCAATAAACTGGCTTATGTAATGGCGGGAGGTGATTTGTCGGAAGCAACATTGGTCAGCGAGCAATATTTATTGGAATTGGAACGTGAAGCTTTCTTAAGTTTGTGTACAGAACGTAAAACGTTAGAGCGCATTCAACACATGTTGAAAACAGGAAAACCGTTGAGAAATTAAATTTGAAACTGAAAATGTATATTGTATATTGTATCAAGGTATAATGTAAATTATTGATTATGAATTACTTTAAAGAATTAAAAGTTTGGCAAAAAGCTATTGAATTGGTAACAAATACCTATTTAAAAACTCAAAATTTTCCCAAAGAAGAAGTTTTTGGTTTAACTGCTCAAATCAGAAGATGTGCTGTCTCAATTCCTTCCAATATTGCGGAAGGTTGTGGGAGAAATACTGACAAGGATTTCAATAATTTTTTAGGAATTTCATTGGGTTCTGCATTTGAATTTGAAACACAACTCATTATTTGTAAAAATTTAAATTTCATTCAGCAATCAGACTTTATTTTTCTTGAATCAGAAATACAACATATTCAAAACATGATGATTAAACTGAAAAGTACATTGGAAAAAAAGTAGCGTTTACAACATTACATCATACATTTTACATCAATACTTTATACATCAATACTTTATACATCAATACATTATACTAAATAAATAAAAACAAAATCATGAAAACAGCCTACATAGTAAAAGCATACCGAACAGCCGTTGGCAAAGCTCCAAAAGGATTGTTCAGATTCAAAAGACCCGACGAGTTGGCGGCAGAAACCATTCAATTTATGATGAATGAACTGCCCGATTTCGACAAAACCCGCATCGACGACGTGATGGTGGGCAATGCGATGCCAGAAGCCGAACAAGGTTTGAATGTTGGAAGATTAATTTCTCTCATGGGATTGAAAGTGGAAGATGTTCCTGGCGTTACCGTCAACCGTTATTGTGCCTCAGGATTGGAAACCATTGCGATGGCAACTGCCAAAATTCAATCTGGAATGGCCGATTGCATCATTGCAGGAGGTGCCGAAAGTATGAGTTTTATCCCGATGGGAGGTTACAAACCAACACCCGATTATCAGGTGGCGGCTGCTGGCAACGAAGATTATTATTGGGGCATGGGATTGACCGCCGAAGCTGTTGCCAAACAATTCAACATTTCTCGTGAAGACCAAGATCAATTTGCTTATCAATCGCATATGAAATCCTTGAAAGCCCAAGCCGAAGGTAAATTTGACAAACAAATTGTGCCAATCACGGTTTCACAAACTTTCATCAACGCAAAAGGCAAAAAAGAAACCACTTCGTATGTTGTTTCAAAAGACGAAGGACCAAGAGCAGGTACGAGCGTGGAAGCTTTGGCTGGTTTACGCCCTGTATTTGCAGCCGACGGAAGTGTGACTGCTGGAAATTCATCCCAAATGAGTGATGGAGCCGCTTTCGTTTTGATTATGAGTGAAGAAATGGTCAAAGAACACAATTTAACCCCGATTGCGAGATTGGTAAGTTATGCCGCTGCGGGAGTTGAACCGAGAATCATGGGCATTGGTCCTGTGAAAGCGATTCCAAAAGCATTGAAACAAGCAGGTTTAAAACAAGATCAAGTCGATTTAATCGAATTAAATGAAGCTTTTGCCTCACAATCTTTGGCTGTCATTCGAGAATTAGGATTGAATCCCGACATCATCAACGTGAATGGTGGAGCCATTTCACTCGGACATCCGCTGGGTTGTACGGGAGCGAAATTATCAGTACAACTTTTCAGTGAAATGAAAGAAAGAGGTTCAAAATACGGCATGGTTTCAATGTGTGTTGGCACAGGACAAGGTGCTGCAGGAGTCTTTGAAATGATGTAATCTTTTGAGAGAAGTAAATAATCATAAATAACAATATATCATTTAATTATAAAAAAATATAAAAAATAAAAATATGAAAGATTTGATAAGAGGCGGACAGTTTTTAGTAAAAGAAACAGCTTGTGAAGACATTTTTACACCCGAAGATTTCAGCGAAGAGCAATTGATGATGAAAGAAAGTGTGATGGAATTCATCGACAAAGAAGCGATTCCACACCGCGAACGTTTTGAGAAAAAAGACTACGCCTTCACAGAAGAATTGATGCGAAAAGCAGGCGAACTCGGGTTTTTAGGCGTAGCAGTGCCCGAATCATATGGCGGTTTAGGCATGGGATTCGTTTCTACGATGTTGGTTTGTGATTATTTTTCTGGAGCGTCAGGTTCGCTATCAACCGCTTTTGGTGCGCACACCGGAATTGGCACCATGCCCATTACTTTATATGGAACGGAAGCACAAAAACAAAAATACGTTCCTAAACTAGCTTCAGGCGAATGGTTTGGTGCTTATTGTTTAACGGAACCGGGTGCAGGATCGGATGCTAATTCAGGAAAAACAAAAGCAGTTTTGTCGGAAGATGGTACGCATTATAAAATCACAGGTCAAAAAATGTGGATTTCCAATGCAGGATTTTGTTCCTTGTTCATTGTTTTTGCAAGAATTGAAGACGATAAAAACATCACAGGATTTATTGTTGAAAATGATCCATCAAACGGAATTTCAATGGGCGAAGAAGAACATAAATTAGGCATTCGCTCCTCCTCTACCCGTCAAGTTTTCTTCACAGAAACAGTTGTTCCAGTTGAAAATATGTTGGCCGGTCGTGGCGAAGGTTTCAAAATTGCGATGAACGCCTTAAACGTGGGAAGAATCAAATTGGCAGTGGCTTGTTTGGATGCACAACGCAGAACGATTACAACTGCAGTAAAATATGCCAACGAGCGTGTTCAATTCAACACACCGATTTCAAATTTTGGTGCAATTCGTGCGAAAATTGCAGAAATGGCTACCAATTGTTATGCGGGCGAAAGTGCTTCCTATCGTGCGGGAGCTGACATAGAAAGAAGAATTGAATTGCGTAAAGCCAACGGAAATTCGCATCAGGAAGCCGAATTAAAGGGTGTGGAAGAATTTGCGATTGAATGTTCGATTTTAAAAGTGGCTGTTTCTGAGGATGTTCAAAATTGTACAGACGAAGGCATCCAAATTTTTGGCGGCATGGGCTTTTCAGAAGACACACCGATGGAAGCAGCTTGGAGAGATGCTCGTATTTCAAGAATTTACGAAGGAACGAACGAAATCAACCGTATGCTTTCTGTGGGTATGTTGATTAAAAAAGCGATGAAAGGTCACGTTGATTTACTCAATCCAGCCACAAAAGTTGCCGAAGAATTGTTTGGTATTCCAGATTTCAGCGTGCCAGATTATTCGGAATTGTTTTCGGAAGAAAAAGATTTATTGGTTCGATTGAAAAAAGCATTTTTGATGGTGGCGGGAGCTGCGGTTCAAAAATATGGAGCTGAAATGGACAAACACCAACAGTTATTGATGGCGGCTTCGGATATGTTGATTGAAATTTACATGGCGGAAAGCACGATTTTGAGAACTGAGAAATTAGTTAAAAAAGAAGGTGCAGCGGCTTGCGAACCACAAATTGCGATGGCACAATTGTATTTATACAAAGCCGTGGACATCATCAATACGAAAGGAAAAGAAAGTATTGCTTCATTTGCTGAAGGCGACGAACAACGCATGATGTTGATGGGATTAAAACGATTCACAAAATACAATACTTTACCTAAAGTGATTGAATTACGTAAAGTCATTGCAAAGAAAATCATAGCAGAAAACCAATACTGCTATTAAAAATAGTTTTTAGTTAAGTTTAATTGTAAAAAACGCCAAGAATTTCGGTTCGAGGCGTGTTTTTTTTAAAAAATTATTTATTTAAAATTTAATATATTTAATTATTAATTAAAATAATTATTTTAATATTTTAAGTTTTTTAGTTATTATTAT
>JBEILV010000075.1:0-13357 GCA_040379105.1 Flavobacterium sp. | reverse complement strand
TCATTCTTTTACATTCTTTAGTCCCAAAAGCTTTTGGGATTAGATTTTTCACATTTTTTAGATTCTTTAGATTCTTTAGATTTTTTAGATTTTTTAGATTTTTTAGATTTTTTAGATTTTTTAGATTTTTTAGATTTTTTAGATTTTTTTGATCTTTTAGATTTTTTAAATTATTTAGATTTTTAAACCCACAAACTGTATCTTGCTTCAAATTTTGAAAATATGCAATCTGCCGCTTTTTTGGTTTTCAACGCCTCTGCGGGCTCTGGAAAAACTTTTGCCTTGGTAAAAAATTATCTGACCATTATCCTCAAAGCTTCTCGCGACGATGCTTATAAAAATATTTTGGCCATTACTTTCACCAACAAAGCCGTGCAAGAAATGAAAAAGCGTGTCTTGGAACAATTGGCGGCTTTTTCTGCCGATGAATTGCCGCTCAAATCAATGAGCATGTTTGAGGCGGTTTGTGAAGCAACAGATTTGAAACCCGAGCAAATTAAGGCCAAATCGAAACGAATCATGAAAAACTTGATTCATAATTATGCCTCGTTTGACATCACAACGATTGATAAATTCACACACCGAGTGATCCGTGCGTTTGCCAACGATTTGGATTTGCCCGCTACTTTTGAGGTTTCGCTCGACACCGATGCTTTGCTGACTGAAACCGTGGATCAAGTGATTGCCTTGGCCGGCGAAAACGAAGAGTTAACGCGTCTTTTGGTCGATTTTAGCCTTTCAAAAACCGACGACGACAAATCGTGGGATGTTTCTACGCAACTACTCGAAATTGGCCGTTTGTTGATGAATGAAAACGATCAAAAGGAAATTCATGTGTTTAAAGACGTGTCTATTTCCGATTTTACAGAGGCCAAAGCCAAAATGCAATCCTTGCAAAAAGAACTTCAACTGAAGGTGCAAAATATTGGAAAAAGTGCTTTTCAAATGATTTTAAATCAAGGGTTAACCAAAGATTCGTTCAATCGAGGCACGGTTTTTAATGTTTTTGAAAAAGTCGCTTCGGGTCAAATGCCTGATTTGGGTTCGGTTTTGAACAATTTGCAAGAAGGCAATCGATACGCCAAAAGAGTGTCTGCATCCGAAAAAATGGCGGTGGACAACATGGCGCCATCGTTGATCGATTTTGCACTCGAAATTCAAAAAGTCAGTGCTTCGATTTTGCTGTACGATGCTTATTCTAAAAACATTACTCCGCTTTCGCTGTTGAATCATTTGAGCCAAACGTTGGCGCAGATTCAAGAGGAACAAAATATTTTATCGATCACGGCTTTCAATGCCATTGTGAGCAACGAAATTCAAAACCAACCTGCGCCTTTTATTTATGAAAAAATGGGCGATCGGTACCATCATTTTTTTATCGACGAGTTTCAAGACACAAGTGAAATGCAATGGCACAATCTCATTCCGTTGATTGATAATGCTTTGGCAAGCGAAAATCACGAAAAAGAACAAGGCTCGTTGCTGATTGTGGGCGATCCAAAACAATCTATTTACAGATGGCGCGGTGGCAAGGCTGAACAATTGATTGCACTAAGTGCCAACGAAAATCCGTTTGTAATCAAAGACAAAAAAGTAGAAAATTTAGATACCAATTATAGAAGTTGCGCCGAAATTGTGCAATTCAACAACGATTTTTTCCGATTTGTTTCGCATCATTTTCAAAATGAATCGTACCGAGATTTATACGAACATCATAGTTTTCAGAAGTCAAAAAGCACCGATGGCGGTTTTGTTTCGTTGTCGTTTGTTCATCAAAACGATTTTGAAGACGAGGAAGAAACTTCGCCTTATTTGATAAAATTGCTACAAATCATTGAAGATTTACTTGCGCAAGGCTATCAATATTCAGACATCGCTATCTTGACCCGAAAACGTGCACACGGAATTCTAACAGCGCAATTTTTGATGGAACACAGCATTCCGCTTTTGTCGTCGGAAACTTTGCTGATTTCGAGTTCGACGGATGTCTTGCTGTTGGTTGAGATTTTGAAATATTTACAAAACAATCAGAATAAAGAAGCAAAAGCACTCATTTTAACGCATTTGTCTAAACGATTGTTTGCAGATGTACCGCTCATGCACCACGATTTCATTTTGGAAGGAATGCAAATTGAAAACGAATTGGATTTTGAAGCTTGGTTGCAAACGCATGATATTACGGTTTCTTTTGAAAATTTACGCAAAAAATCGTTGTATGAAGCCGCCGAATATGGGGTAAAATTTTTCTTGAAACTTCAAAACACGAATGCGTTTGTGCAATATTTCTTGGATTTGGTGTTGGAAAAATCAACCAAAACGTTGGGTGGTTTGTCCGATTTTCTTGTTTTTTGGGAAGCCAACCAGCAGAAAATCAGCATTCCATTGCCCGAAGGAAACAATGCGGTGCGAATTTTAACGATTCACAAAGCCAAAGGTTTAGAATTTTCGGTGGTCATTTTTCCATTTGCGGAAGAAATGTATAGTTTGAGTCCGAAATCAACCGTTTGGATGGAAACAGATTCGGAAACCATCGGATTGCCTAAGTTTTTGATCAAGGAAAGTTCAAGTATGTCGGATTGGGGCGATGAAGGCGCCACGAAAATTGCGCGCTTGTCGGAAGAACATTTGCTGGACAATATCAATATTTTATACGTCGCTTTAACACGTCCGGTGGAACAATTGTATGTCATTTCCTCCATGAATCTCGACAAAAGCGGATTGCCGAAGAAAAACACAATGTCTGGATTTTTCATTGCGTTTTTGCAACAACAAGGAGTTTTTACGGCTTCGAAATTAGATTACACTTTCGGCACCGCCCAAAAAATGAGCGAAACTAAAATCTTGATTTCGAATGTAAAAGAAATCGAAAAATTGACTGCATTTTTGCCAATGGATGCGATTAAGATTGCACAAAGAGAAACCCTGATGTGGGATTCTTCGCAACAAGAAGCGGTAGATTTTGGAAATTTGATGCACGAAATCATGGCAAACATTCAAACGTCTGCCGATGTTTCAAACGCTTTGCAAAAAGCCACTTTAGCGGGTTTGATTACTCCCGATCAATGGAGTGTTTTTGAACAAAAAATCAATGCAATTTTACAACACGAACTGCTGCAATCATTTTTTCAAACCGAAGCGAAAGTGATGAACGAACAAACCATTCTGACTCCCGAAGGACATTTTATCAAACCCGACCGTTTGGTGCAAATCAATAAAAATGAAATGATGTTGTTGGATTATAAAACTGGAAAACCTTTGTTGACACATCAAAATCAGATTTTGAATTATGCCAAAATCGTGGAGGCCATGGGATTTCAAGTGGTGCAGAAAACCTTGGTTTACATTGACGAAATGAATATTGAAGTGGTGGAAGTGAAGTAACGATTAATTAATTTCATTAATGATAATCGATAATCCTATTTTCACAACATCTTGAACATAATCCTTCAAATTAGAGTTCGTTTTTCCATTAATTGTTTCTAATGAAATTGTGAAAGGTTCAAGATTGATTGGAATAAAGGTTTTTTCTTCTATATTATTTTCAATAGTTTCAAAGTATTCCATAAATGTACCAATCGCAACCACATCATCGTCATAGCTATAATGATGCACAGATAAGATTAAACTAAACTTACGTTTGTTTGGTAAGGTAAAATGAATGCCAAACCAACCTCTTGGAAGATTTCGATTGAAAAAATAAGCGTATTTAGCAGCGTATTCCGCAATTTGATGTGTGTGATAATAATAGTTTTTATCATCAGGCTTACAACTTTGAATATTAATTTTTGCTTTTTCAACAGGAATTAATAAGTGTAACTCAGATTTTATTTCATTCAGAATATTATAAACTTCTTCAAAAATTTTATTTCTTCTTTCATCTAGGTTTTCTTTTCTATGCTCTTTTTCTCTTTCTATACTTTCTGAAACTTTGTTGTTGAAAATTTGAGCTAAATCGTGTAATGAGTTGACTTTTTTATCAGTTTTAAAATTAAGTGCTAATTCAATACTTTTCTTTTGCTCAGAGGCAAAAAATGAAACCAATTCTTGTGGACTGCCCTTGTCTGCTTGCTCTAGAGCACTGATATATCTTACTTTGTCACCTCTTTTGACTGTGAATGGCAAAAGTCCATTTTTGATTAAAATTAAACTTGCCAGTAATCTTGCAATTCTTCCATTACCATCTTGAAAAGGATGAATTTGTGTAAATGCATGGTGAATCCATGCTGCTAAAATGATTGGATTTGTTTGGCTTTCTGATAGTTTATTATAAATGTTGATAAGGTTGTCTATTTCTTGCTCAACCTGAATTGGTGGACAATACATAAAAAGCGTTCCATCTTCTCTTTTTGGGTTATTGTCATATTTTTTAAATTCACCTTTTAAAAGTTGAACATTTACTCGTTGTCCCAACGTGTTTATTGCTTCAGTAAAATCTTGATTTTGCGTGATTAATTGATGTAATTCTTTAATAAAACTTTTGCTTAAATTTCGATTAGACTTCACTAAATCAAAAATAAAATCCATAGCCTCAAAATGATCGTGCAAATATTGCATCAATTTTTTCGGACTGATATTTGTTTCATTATGACCGATATAAGATTCAACAAATCCATTTTTGATTAAAGTTTGTGTTATTCCTTCTGTCAAATCATACAATTTTTCAACAACACCTGTTTCTATGGCATGTTGTCTTTTCAACTTCGTAAGAAATTCATTGTAACTTTCTTGTTTTTCCTCGAATTCTTTTCTCTTTTTATACCAACTCGGTGCTAAATCATCGAAAAAGGAAGTGTTTGTTGTTAACCAATTTTCAGTGAATTTAATGGGTTCCCAAATATTAATATTTTTTTCCATGATTTATCAGAGTTTTAAGGGTCTAAATTAAGATTTTTGTCTTGTAAAATTAGAAATTTGTAAAAAATAACCGAGAACCATTGCATCAAATTCCTCCTCTTTATCAATGAATTTCGTTCTAATCGGCACGTAAAACAATTGCTCTTCAGGCAATAAACCTTTCAAGCGCACGTAGTCTTTTTCGGTGGTGATGATCGGTTTGTTTTGGGCTTGTTGTTGCATTTTGGCGATGTCTTCCGCTGTAAACGAATGATGGTCTGGAAAAGTCAAAAGCAGATCGTTTGGATTTTTTAAATAATCAAAAAAGTAAGTCGGTTTGGCAATGCCCGCCACTAAAATTTTGGGTTGGCTACGTAAAGTTTCCACCGCCATTTTTTGCTTTTCTGCATAAGCAAAATCATCATACACAATCGTGCTTAAAAACAAAGATTGATGCGGCAACAACTGTAAAGATTGTGCTATTTTTTCTTGTTCTAGTTTTGATAAATCAGCGGGACATTTCGTAACAACCACCACGTTGGCTCTTTTTTTGCCCGAAGTAAATTCCCTTAAATTGCCTGTGGGCAACATCCAATCTTTCGAAAACAAATCGTCGTAAGCCGTAAGCAAAATGTAAAAACCTGCTTTTACTTTTCGATGTTGGAATGCATCGTCAAGCAAAATCAATTCCAAATCGGGAATTTTATGCATTAATTCTTCAATACCGTTCACTCGATTAGCATCTACCGCCACGTTTACAGTCGGAAATTTCCTGTAAAATTGAAAAGGCTCGTCGCCTAAAGTTTGTGCAGTCGAATGTTCATTTGCCAAATGAAATCCAATGGAGGTTCGTTTGTAACCCCGACTTAAAGTGGCTGTATTTTTATCTGAAAAAAGGCGCAATAAATATTCAATCTGTGGCGATTTTCCCGTGCCGCCCGTGCTCAAATTGCCCACAGCAATGATCGGAATTTGAAAAGAATGACTTTTGAAAAAGTCCAAATCATAGCAAAGATTCCGCATCCAAGTAATGAAACCATACAAAAGCGAAAATGGAAAAAGTAGGAACCGAAAAATTTTCATAGCACGAAAGTATAAATTTGTTTTTTGAATTGAATTAAAATTGGCTAGTTTTATCGAATATTCAACGACGATACTATGAAATTAAAAGAATTTTGTGCCCAATTAGATGCCATTTGGCCATTGGCTTACGCCGAAACGTATGACAACGTGGGACTTTTGGTGGGCGATGTCAATTCGGAAATAACAGGAGTTTTGGTGTGCCACGATGCGCTTGAAGCCTGCATGGACGAAGCGATTCAGAACAATTGCAACGTGGTGGTTTGTTTTCATCCGATTCTTTTTTCGGGTTTGAAAAAGATTACGGGCAAATCGTATGTCGAAAAAGCCGTGATGAAAGCGATTAAAAACGATGTGGCGATTTTTGCCATCCACACAGCACTCGACAACCATCCGAAAGGAGTGAATAAAATTATATGTGATCGTTTAGGATTATTAAACTCAAAAGTTTTGATACCTAAAGAGCAATATATCAAGAAATTAGTCACAT
This sequence comes from Flavobacterium sp., assembly GCA_040379105.1. Classification (GTDB taxonomy): domain Bacteria; phylum Bacteroidota; class Bacteroidia; order Flavobacteriales; family Flavobacteriaceae; genus Flavobacterium. Next base: position 6,954 of record JBEILV010000075.1, on the reverse strand, counting down.
TTACGCCAGCGGAAAATTTTGATCACTTGCGAGAAGCGCTGTTTAAAGCGGGTGCAGGAACGATTGGAAACTACGACAAATGCAGTTTTTCATCCGATGGAGTGGGCACTTATCGTGGCGGCGAAGACAGCAATCCTGTGATTGGGGCCAAACATGAATTGATGCAAGCAACTGAAAAGAAACTCGAAGTAACTTTTGAAAAACATTTGCAAAATAAAATTTTAACCGCACTTTTTGAGCATCATATATATGAAGAAGTGGCATTTGAAATCTATTCTTTAGACAATTTGCATCAAAACATAGGATTGGGTCGAATTGGAATTTTACCCGAACCGATGGACGAAATTTCTTTTCTGAATCTTGTGAAATCCACTTTTGGTTGTGGAATCATCAGACACAGTACGTTTTTGGGTAAGAAAATTCAGAAAGTAGCCGTTTTGGGCGGATCAGGAGCTAGTGCAATTAAAAATGCTTTACAGCAAGGTGCAGAGGCGTTTTTGACTGCCGATTTGAAATATCACGACTTTTATACCGCTGAAAATCAATTGCTTTTGTGTGATATTGGGCATTTTGAGTCGGAAAGATTTACAAAAAATTATATAGTTGAAATTCTTACGAAAAATTTTCCTAATTTTGCAATCATTTTATCGGAACAAAATACAAATCCCGTTAAGTACTTTTAAAATATGGCAAATGTTAAAGAAATGAGTGTGGAAGAGAAATTACGTGCACTCTATGATTTACAATTAATCGACTCGAAAATAGACGAAATCAGAAATGTTAGAGGTGAATTGCCGCTAGAAGTGGAAGATTTAGAAGATGAAGTTGCAGGACTTTCTGCAAGAACAGAAAAACTTTCGAAAGACCTTGAAGTAATTGAAGACCAAATCAAAGCAAAGAAAAATGCAATTGAAAGTCACAAAGAAAGCATCAAGAAATATACAGAACAACAAAAAAGCGTTCGTAACAACCGTGAATTCAATTCTTTAACGAAAGAAGTGGAGTTTCAAGAGTTGGACATTCAATTGGCTGAAAAACACATCCGTGAAATGAAAGCATCGATTGAATTCAAAAGAACGCAGGTGGAAGAAACACAAAATAAATTGGACATCAAAAGAAATCACTTGATGCACAAAAAATCAGAATTGGATGCCATTATGGCTGAAACGCAGAAAGAAGAAACCTTCTTGCAAGCAAAATCTGATGAATATAAAGCGATCATTGAAGAGCGTTTGATTGCAGCTTACAACAGAATAAGAAGCAGCGTAAGAAATGGTTTGGCAGTCGTTTCGATTGATAGAGGCGCATCGGCAGGTTCGTTTTTCACAATTCCACCACAAACGATTGTTGAAATTGCAGCCCGCAAAAAAATCTTAACCGACGAACACAGCGGCCGTATTTTAGTAGATGCTGTTTTGGCGATGGAAGAAAAAGAAAAAATGGAATCGCTTTTTAAAAGCATTTAAATAATCTTTAAATAATAGAAAGCTCCTTGCGAAAGGGGCTATATTTTTGGGGTAAAGTGAGGTTTGCTGATATGAATTATTAATTTGAATAAGATATTTTATTGCGATTGTTTTTCAGATAAGATTTTTAAAAATGAAAAAAATAATTTCGTGCTGTAAAAGTTTTTTCTCTATTTTAGTGAATTGAAAAAAGTTATATAGACTTGCGTATATATACTAGTTACCAGTGATTGTATGAAGACAACAGTAATAATAATATTAGCACTTTTGACATTGACCTCTTGTAAAGGACAAGAGAAGAGAAATGATAATGCCATTGACAAAGAGCTTAAATATGAAGATTTAGGTAACACTACATTTTCTTTAGGTGGTCACGTCTCAATTTTAGATTGTAAACCAACAATAGACAAAAATTTTCGGATTTATTTACGTACTAATCCAAAAGACGACATTCATAAACAGAACTATAGTTTTTTAACAATTGGAGTCAAAGGTGACTCAATAAATCAAATTCCTATTTCATTTCAGCACTTTCTCACAGACTACATTGAACTTGATAGCTGTTTTTATGTCATTACTACAGACCGCAGAACAATGGGTGGTTATACAAAAGACTTTCTAAATAAATATGACAAAAATTGGAGACTTATTTGGACTAAGAATATTGACAAACCAAAATATCCAAGGGGCAACTCAGTTTTACATTTGACTGGGAACAATGAGATGCTTTTTATTACTGATGAATACCAAACTAAAACTTCTAAGCTTGGAATTTCAATAAAACGATTCAGCCTTGAAGGAAAATTACTTTCAGAAAATTTAATGATGACTGAAGAACATTGTAATCCAATTTCAATAATTAATTCTAACGACAATTGCTTTTATTTATCATCTGAAATATAGGACCGTGAATCAAATATTAATTCACTTTGGTTAATGAAACTAACACAAAAAGGTGACACAATTTGGACTAGAAAACATCCTCACTTTTACTCAAAGCAAACTATGCTAACAAGTAATGAAGACTTGGTTTTTTATGGAAGTAATTATTCACCAATTGCAGAACAAAAAAACACTTACCATTATTTAAAAATCATTGTTCTTGACAAGGCAGGAAATTTAAAATGGCAAAAAGATATTAAACAGAATTATTATGAGAGTGCAGGAAATTTTATAGAAACTAAAGACGGAAACTGTCTATTTTCAAGCACAATCACGTCAATCAAAGACCAAGGAGACAGAGCATACATTTTTGAACTAAATAGAAATGGTGACTTGACCTTTGAAAGAAAATTCGAGTATCCAGTAGGAATTGGAAGCATACCCTATTTAATAAGAACTGAAGGACAAATTACTATGATTGGACAAAAATGGATTGGTAAATTTGGTGAACCATTTAAAGACATAATTCACTTAACAAAACTGACAGAATGAATAGAAAAACCACTGGTAACAATGTATATACAAAATAGGTGAAATAGTAGTAAATTCAAGGGTTGTAGCCCGCTTCAACATTGTAACGGTTTGACAAGTATGAAGCCCGCAATCGCCTACTTTGCATATACTAAACGTTGCCCACAATGGCAGAAAAAGATCACCGCACTCTCAGAATAAATTCTTTTTGATTACATTTGAAACATGAATAATGTTGAAAACAAAATATTATCAAAAATTAAAAAAATTGTCACAGAACTAGAGCCTTCTGCTAAAATATATTTGTACGGTTCCAGATCTAAGGGAAACGCAAGAAGTGACTCAGATTGGGACTTATTGATTTTGCTTAATAAGGAAAGAATATCGTATGAAGTAGAACAAGAAATATCTTCCCCTCTTTATGACCTGGAATTCGATACCGGTGAAGTTATTAGTCCTATGATATACAGTGAAAAGGAATGGAATTCAAAATACAAAATAACCCCATTTTATAAAAATGTGATGCGTGAAGGAATATTATTATGACAGAATATAAGTCTGAAGATTACATAAAATATCGTTACGGTCGTGCGCTTGAGACTATTGAAGAAGTGCAGACGCATATAGACAACAAATTCTGGAACACAGCAATAAACAGACTTTATTACGCTTGTTTTTATGCTATTGGCGCACTATTGGCCCAACATAAAATTGAAGCCTCTACACATGCTGGCGTAAGACAGAAATTTGGAGAACATTTTGTTAAAACAGGTAAAGTGGAACGAGAATTGGCAAAACATTACACGGAATTATTTGAAAAAAGGCACAAAGGAGATTATAATGACTTTTTTGACTATGACGAAGAAACTGTAATAAAACTCTACCCGAAATCAAAAGAGTTTATAGAAAGAATCGGCGTGATATTATCCGAATAGCAACTGTGAGCAACAATGCATCATACTTTATGGTAGATGCTGTTTTAGCGATGGAAGAAAAAGAAAAAATGGAATCGCTTTTTAAAAGCATTTAAATAATCTTTAATTAATAGAAAGCTCCTTGCGAAAGGGGCTTTTTTTATGGGGTAAAGTGAGGTTTGTTAAGTTTAATTCAATTTAGAATAAGTGTTCTTTCATCACAGAGTTTAAATTTAACAAACAAAATAAATGTACACTGTAAGACTATTTTCTCTATTTTGGTGCTTTGAAAAAGGTATGTAAACTTGAGTATATTTAAAAGTTGGCGGTAATTTGAACAGAATGCAGAAATTCCTAATTTACATATATAGTTTAATAACAACTTTGGGATTCTCCCAAGTAAATAAAACGGAAATAGATTCTACTTTATTTGCCGAAACATTTTATCGAAATCACTTTTTCACTTTTGGACCTTTATATAACACAACTGAATCATTAATTGGACTTCAAATAGGAAACGGAAATAACGAACAGCCTCTAATTCATTTTGAGGATTTATCAGCAGATATCTTATACAAAATAAGTGGACAAACTGACTTTAATGACAACTATTCAATTGATAGTGAAGTTTCGTGGAATTATCCTTTCAAAGGCAAACTTTCGATTTTATCATTAAACTTTAATCAAAGTCAATTTAACGACAATCAATTTTTTCAGCGCAACATTGGTTTATCATCTCGATATTATTTAAGATTTACGAGTAATTTGACTGTAATAGCAAAATTGAGTCATCAACGAGTAAATGAACAAAATAATTTAGGGCTTGGACTTGGACTTCAAAATGGCCATCAAGGAATTTATTATGGCATTCGAGTAGACTATTTTGATAAATATTACAACTACTCTGCTTATTTACAAATTCTAATTTTTAAAAGTAAATTGAGCATACGACTAACACATGACCGAATTGACAAATATGATTATTTTAATATTGGACTTAACTATGTAATAATAAAAACTACCGCCAACACCATGTAAAATTAATTGCTTGGTTCTTGCTTACTTACGAAAATCCTCGCGGATTATCTATTCGGTTTTTATTTGCTAAATTTAGTGCATAACCACGCAACTAATCATACACGAACACATTACAAGTTGAACGCAATCTTAAAAAAAATGAACGCAGTAGAAACAGAAAAGGATTTTATACAAAATTTTATTCGTAAAGAACGAAGAGAAAGAAGTTTGTGGACTTTGAATCATAAAAAGAAAAGAAATGACTTTATACAAAGATTCAATCACAGTTGGTGTGAAATGATTGCAGAAAAAGATTTGATAGAATTACATACAAAATCGGACTTTGACACTTATGAAAAAATTAAATCGGAATTGAAACTCAAAGATTCTGACTTATGTTACGTGATTTCGTACAATGACTTTGATAGACAATTTATCGCATTGAAAAGCGCATTTGAAGAATGCCAAAAAAGTGGATTAGCTGGTTTGATAATAAGTGTCAACGGAAATAAATTCTATCTGAAAACCGAACAGGTTATCGGTGCACCTGCAAAATTCATCGGAATGAAATAAAGCCAGTGTAAAACACCGTGTGCAATTATTTTTGGTTATAGCGACTTACTAAAAATTCACGGATTTTGTAGTTGATTTTTATTTGCTAAATTTAGTACTTAACCACCTAACTACTCATATCCAAGACCGTTATGCACTATACTATTTGAAAACCGCATAAAAATAGTCAGAAAAATTTGTATTTTGGCGTAATGAAAAATAATGAAGATATAGGGCTTGATTTTGAAATTGACAAACTCACAAATTCAATTGAGAATGTCATTACTGGAGATAGTTTTCCAACAGAAATATCAGTTTTATTGAAAAGAAGAACTTAAAAACGTTACAAAAAGTAAAGGCTGGCTATTTAATTGGAAAGATGAATTTAAACACGCTGAAAGAGATATATTCTAATTGACAATAGCTGGAAATCCGAATATAATACAAGGCTTACTTAGTATTGAAGTTAAAGAAGACCACGTTTATATGCATTTAGTTGAAAATGCTCCGTTTAACAGAGGAAGTGGAAAAGTATATGCGGGTGTTGCTGGAAATTTAGTAGCGTTTGCTTGTAAAGTATCATTTCAAAGAGGACATGAAGGAAACGTGTCATTTATGTCAAAAACTCAATTAATAGAATATTATGAAAAGAGTTTAGGAGCATTTCATTTTGGTGGAAGAATTATGATAATTGAAACACAATCAGCATTGAAACTCATTGGAAAATATTTTTAAATAACAACATTATGAGAAATAGAAAAGAATTTTTAGACTTAGAATTTATTGGCGGTTTAGGATCATTAACTAAAGAAGATGAACAAAAATTGAGCGAATATTTTAAAAATAAGAAGAAAGCTCAATCGAAAGAACTCAAAGGAAGAAATAGGACTAAATCTAAAAGTGAAAAGGTATAGAAGTACTGTTCTCAACAGCTAGCCTTTATTCATCATTTTGTATTGTTTTTTAATGGAATTCATGAGTGTTTCGCAATTCGTTTGCCGAGTTTCACAAAATTGTTTCTTAGAGTAGGTTTAATTTTTGACAAGATATTTTTTTTCAATTTATTCTTGTATTTTTGTTTTTTTTATAGGGGAATTAAATTTGAACGAGCAACATTTAAGCAAAAAATAGAAATTATGGCTGAACAGACTTTTATTATTCACACAGTTACAGCAGAGCAAGAAAGTGCTTTAAAAGCATTTATAAAAGCGATGAAAATGAACTTTGAAGTAGCCGAAAAGCCATTCAAACCTGAATTTATAGCCAAAATTGAGAAAAGTAAAAAGCAAGCTCAAATGGGAAAAGTGACAAGAGTGCAAAAAGAAAATTTAAAGGAACTTTTAGGTTTATAAAATGGAATTTCATTTAGATTTTACTGATGAAGCAATCATAGACATTGAGAAACACAAAAAAGCAGGAAACAAAGCTGTACTAAATAAAATTTTATCACTTCTAGAAGAAATTAAAGAACACCCACTAACAGCTAGGGTTTCGTTGGGCTCGAAGAGCCAACAATGAAACCCTTGTTGAACGGAACCAATTTGAGTTCCGCCAATTATGGGGTTATCATATATTTATTTGAGAGCATATTC
>JBEILV010000074.1:0-13393 GCA_040379105.1 Flavobacterium sp. | reverse complement strand
GGATTGATTCTCTCAGGTGAATAGCCTACGAAAAAGTCTTCGTTGAATTTTAGCCCACTGATTTTCTCGAGGACAGGCACACATTCGTCTTCGGTGACGCCGGGGTAAACCGTAGATTCATAAATCACGATGTCGCCTTTTTTTAATACTTTCCCCACAGTTTCGCTTGACTTGTACAATGGGGTCAGGTCTGGACGGTTGTTTTTGTCCACAGGTGTAGGCACGGTCACCACATAGTAATTGCAATTTTCTATTTCAGCCAAGTTGGTTGCGCAAAACAATCCGATGTCATTGTTGTTGTTGGGCTTTAATGCCGCTTTGAGCAAAGCATCTGCTACTTCGAGTGTATCGTCATGCCCAGCATTCAGCGCATCCACTCTTTTTTGGTTGATGTCAAAACCCACTACTGCATATTTCGTAGCAAACAAGCGCGCTAATGGCAAGCCTACATATCCTAATCCAATTACTCCAATTTTTTTCATTTTTATTTATTTTAATTATGCTCCAATCCCTTGATATATAAAACCGATTGCTCTCATTTTCTCTGGATCTAAGATATTTCTACCATCAAAAACAAAGGCTGGTTTCTGCATTTTGCTATACAGCATTTCCCAATCGTAGTTTTTGAATTCGTCCCACTCCGTTAAAATAGCCACTGCATGTGCGTTGTCAATTGCTTCTTCAGGATGATTGGCCACTGTGAGATTTTTTTCAAGCTCTTCTTTTGTTTTTGTGTTGAGATATAACATATCGTCCATCATTTGCTTGGCCTCTACCTTTGGATCGTAAATGACTAAATTGGCTTTTTCGTCTAATAAAGCATCCGCTACATAAATGGCCGCCGATTCCCTCGTATCGTTGGTGTCTTTTTTAAATGCCCAACCCAAGAAAGCGATTTTTTTGCCTGAAATGGTGTTGTATAATGTGCTTACGATGTTATTGGCAAATCGTCTTTTCTGGTAATCGTTCATGATGATGACTTGCTCCCAATAATCCGCCACTTCATTCAATCCATAAGATTTTGCGATATAAACTAAGTTTAAAATATCTTTTTGAAAGCATGAACCGCCAAATCCCACAGAAGATTTTAAAAATTTAGAACCGATGCGGCTGTCCATTCCAATGGCTTTTGCCACTTCATCGACCGACGCACCTGTTTTTTCACACAATGCCGACAATGCATTGATTGATGAAACGCGCTGTGCTAAAAAAGCATTGGCTGTCAATTTAGACAATTCCGAACTCCAAACGTTTGTTGTTAGAATGGCTTCTCTTTTGACCCAATTCGCATATACTTCGACCAGCGCATTAACAGCCTCTTGCCCTTCAGGTGTTGTGTCGCCGCCGATCAAGACTCGGTCTGGATTCATTAAATCTTGTACTGCTGTTCCTTCTGCTAAAAATTCAGGATTGGACAGAATTTGAAATTTCACACCGTTGCCCGTATTATCTAAAATACTTTTTAATGCTTCTGCAGTCCTAACGGGCAATGTTGATTTTTCAACAACAATTTTATCTGTTTTGGAAACTCTTGCGATTTGTCGCGCGCACAGCTCGATGTATTTCAAATCGGCTGCCATCCCCTTACCGGCACCGTAGGTTTTGGTAGGAGTATTGACTGAGATGAAAATCATTTCTGCTTCTTCAATAGCTTTGTCCACTTCTGTTGAAAAAAAGAGATTTCTCCCTCTGGCTTCTGCTACTACTTCATTTAACCCTGGCTCATAAATAGGTATGTTGTTCACATCGGCGTCATTCCATAGCGCAATTCTTCCTTCGTTTAAATCAACTACCGTGACTTTAATTTGAGGACACTGTTTTGCTATGACTGCCATCGTGGGTCCGCCAACGTAACCAGCACCTATACAACAAATATTTTTAATTTTCATTTTTCTATGTTAATCGTTTATGCTTTTATTTGTCCGACATTCATTGAGATGAATTTGTTTTCCACAAAGGTTTTTATTTTAAGTGTTTCCAATACCAATCAACAGCATTTTCTAATCCTTGCGAAAAACTGAATTGTGGATTATAGTTTAATAGTGTTTTTGCTTTTTCAATGCTCGCTAATGAATGAGGAATGTCGCCTTTTCGGTTTTCGCCATGTATAATTTCAACATCGAGAATTTTTGGATCATACTTACCTAAAAACTCTTTTAAAAGTGCTACCATTTGATTCAAATTGGTTCTGTCGCCAAAAGCTGTATTATAAACAGTATTAATTGCTTCTTTATTGTTTGTCAAGACAGCACATTCGTTCATGTGTATTACATTGTCAATGTAAGTAAAGTCTCTTGAAAAAGTGCCATCGCCATTAATTACGGGACTTTCATGTTTCATCAACTGCATGACAAATTTAGGAATGACCGCCGCATAAGCACCATTTGGATCTTGACGACGACCGAACACATTGAAATATCGCAAACCAATGGTTTCTAATCCGTACGTTTTTGAGAAAATATCGGCATATAATTCATTCACATATTTTGTAATGGCATAAGGCGATAATGGCTTCCCGATGATGTGTTCTACTTTAGGCAAGGCTTCCGAATCGCCATAAGTGGAGGAACTTGCAGCGTAAACAAATCTTTTTATTTGATTGTCTCTAGCAGCTACGAGCATATTTAAAAACCCCGTCACATTGGTTTCGTTAGAGGCAATTGGGTCGTTGATGGATCTTGGCACAGAACCTAAAGCTGCCTGATGCAACACAAAATCCATTTGATGGGTGGCTGTTTTACAGGTTTCTAGATTTCTGATATCGCCTTCAATAAACTCAAAATTTGGATGCTTTAGAAAAGGTGCTACGTTATATCTGTGTCCTGTTGCGAAGTTATCGAGTCCTCGAACAAAATATCCTTTGTTTAAAAAATATTCGACCAAATTCGTTCCAATAAACCCTGCGGCTCCCGTGACTAGTATTTTATTTTGCATTTTTAGCGTAAGTTATATTGCATTGAGTGGGCAAAAATAATGTTTTTAACAAAAACTTAAGGTAAACTAAAGTTTAAAATTTGTCGAACGGCTAAGTTTTTTGAAATTCATCTTCCTCATTTGATTGGATTCCCAAAACTTCGTAGATATATTTAAAAGTAGAGAGTAGTTCTGGTTTACCATTTCTAAGCACTACATTGTGTTCAAAATGGGCGGAGGGTTTTAAATCTCGTGTCACAATCGTCCAACCGTCTTTTAATTGTTTTACATTTTTTGTCCCTAAATTGATCATTGGTTCGATGGCAATCGTCATTCCCTCTACAAACAATTTTCCTTTTCCTCTTTTTCCATAATTGGGCACTTCGGGTTCTTCATGCAATTTTCGGCCTAAACCATGACCTACCAATTCACGAACTACTCCGTAGCCTTCATTTTCGCAATATCTTTGAATTGCATTTCCTACATCTCCTACTCTATTGCCCGCTTTAAAATGACGAATGCCTTCATATAAAGATTCCTTCGTGATTTTGAGTAACCTTTTAACTTCTGGTTTTACCTCGCCCACTTCGAAAGTATAGGCATGATCGCCATAAAATTCATTCATCAAAACTCCACAATCTACTGAAACAATATCACCTTCTTGAATCGGGCGGTTCGTGGGAAGACCATGAACTACTTGTTCATTTACACTGGTTAATAAAGTTGAAGGGCAGCCGTAGAGTCCTAAAAAACCGGGTGCGCCTCCGTGATCTCTAATAAATGCTTCAGCTTTTTTGTCTAATGCTAGAGTGGTCACGCCTGGTTTCAATTCCGAGGCGATCATTCCTAAGGTTTTTGAAACTAACAAAGCACTTTGGCGCATCAGTTCAATTTCCTCGTTTGTTTTGACTACAATCATGTCTATGTGTAAAAGGCTATTCAATTTCTGAACAGCCTGTATTTTTTAATTTGATGTACTTTATTGCAACGCATTCTTGATGCGTGTAAATGCTTCAATCAATAAAACATCACTTGTTGCATAAGAGATTCGGATACAATTTGGATTTCCGAAGGCATCACCAGTTACCGTTGCTACATTTGCTTCAGCCAATAAATACATGGCTAAATCATTTGCATCTGTAATTTTTGTTCCTTTTAATGTTTTCCCAAAAAAAGAAGACACGTCTGGAAAAACATAAAATGCCCCATCAGGGATATTTACCTTTAAACCGGGTATGTTTTTAACTAAATCAACCACCAAATCTCTGCGGGTTTTGAAAGCGTCCACCATGTATTTGATGGCGGATGGATCTGCTTCCATGGCAGCGATTGTTGCGATTTGCGCAATCACATTCGTACCGCTCGTTACTTGTCCTTGTATTTTTGTGCAAGCTTTGGCAATAAATTCGGGCGCACCGATGTAACCGATTCTCCAGCCCGTCATGGCAAAACCTTTCGCTAAACCATTCACCGTGATGGTTCTATCAAACATGGATGGAATAGCGGCCATGCTTGCATTATTTCCTTTAAAAATAATATGCTCGTAAATTTCGTCTGAAACCACATATATATTTGGATGTTGCTCTAGCACATTCGCTAAACCTTGTAGTTCTTCTTTCGTGAAAACAGACCCACTTGGGTTGCATGGTGAACTGTACCAAACCATTTTGGTTTTTGGTGTAATGGCTGCTGCCAATTGTTCTGGGGAAATTTTGAAATCATTTTCTACCGAAGTAGGCACCACAATGGGAACGCCACCAGAAAGCTTGATGATTTCGTAATAAGAAACCCAATAAGGCGCTGGAAGAATGACTTCATCGCCGTCGTTCAACATGACTTGTGCAATATTGTATAAAGATTGTTTTGCCCCTGTTGAAATAACAATATTTTCAGGTTTGTAAGTTAATTGGTTGTCACGTTCGAATTTTTTTACAATGGCTTTTTTTACTTCTAAAAAACCATCCACAGGCGAATAAGCACTGTAATTATCATCAATGGCTTTTTTGGCTGCCTCTTTAACAAAATCTGGAGTGTTAAAATCTGGCTCACCTAAGCTTAAACTAATAATATCTTTTCCTTGTGCTTTGAGGTCTCTTGCCAATGCTGCCATGGCTAATGTTTGAGAAGTAGCCAAGTTGTTGATTCTGTCTGAAAGTGGATTCATGTCTAAAAAAAACTTATATAATTATGCGAAATTTGGATTTTGACCTAATTCTTTTAAATGTTTGAAATGAGAGGTTAAGGCTTCTCTTGTGCTTTTGAATTCGTAGTAAGGCAAATTGAATTCTTTGGCTGTTTCTTTCACAATTTGACCAATTTTATTATAATGAATATGGCTGATGTTTGGGAAAATGTGGTGCTCAATTTGATGGTTTAAGCCGCCAGTAAAATAATTGACCAACCAGTTTTTTGGTGCAAAATTAGCGGTGGTGAACAATTGGTGAATGGCCCAAGTGTGCTCAATTTCACCTTCTTCGTTTGGCAATGGATTGTCTGTTTCTTCCACAACGTGCGCTAATTGAAATACCATACTCAAAATGACACCCGCTGTGTAGTGCATGATGAAGAAACCTAAAATTACTTTCCACCAAGCGATTCCTAAAACCATAGGAATGACCAACCATATTGAAAAGTAAATCACTTTTGTTATCACTAAAGTAGTCCAAAGAATGCTTGGTTTTTTAAACTCGCCATAAGACAATTTTCTTTTTAAATATCTTTTCATTTGTTGGAAATCTGTTGTAATTGCCCAATTGAATGTGAGCAATCCATATAATAAAACAGAATAATAATGTTGGAACTTATGGAATCTTTTCCATGGTGCTTGTTTGGTAAAACGCATGACACGTCCTGCGTCCAAATCCTCGTCATGTCCATGAATATTTGTGTAGGTATGGTGCAAAACATTGTGTTGTACTTGCCAATTATATACATTGCCTGCTAAAATATAAATACTTCCACCCATAATCTTATTCAACCAAGGTTTTGTAGAATAGGAACCATGATTCCCATCGTGCATCACGTTCATACCAACGCCTGCCATCCCGATTCCGATCACAATATTGAGTAATAAATAAGTCCAAAGAGGCATTTCTAAAGCTAAAAGAAAGAAAAAAGGCGTTAGAAAAATAGAAAACATAACGATTGTTTTCAAATGTAATTTCCAGTTTCCAGTTTTCTTGATGTTGTTTTCTTTGAAGTAGTTGTTGACTCGAGTGTTTAAGGTTCTAAAAAACTTGAGGGAATCTTGTTTTGAGAATGTAGGAATGTTGGTATTCATTATTTTAAAAAATTTTTCCAAATATACGCATTATTCGATTTTAGGGCACATTTATGGGGTGTTTTTATGAGTTAATATTACTTTTGCAAATAAAAACATGGACTTGATTTCTCAATATTTCCCTGATTTAACTGAACTGCAAATCAAGCAATTTCAAGCATTAGAAGCACTTTATACCGATTGGAATGCTAAAATCAATGTGATTTCACGAAAAGACATCGAGTCTTTGTACCTTAAGCATGTGCTGCATTCTTTAAGTATTGCCAAAGTTATGACTTTTGAAAAAGGAAGTTCTGTTTTAGACGTGGGCACAGGCGGCGGTTTTCCCGGGATTCCTTTGGCTATTTTGTTTCCCGAAACTCAGTTTTATTTGATCGATGTCATAGGCAAAAAAATCAAAGTTGTAGAAGCCGTTGCGGAAGCATTGGCATTGAAAAATGTGAAAGCAGCCCAACAAAGAGCAGAAAACGTGACCGAATCATTTGATTTTGTGGTCAGTAGAGCTGTCACACAAATGGAACCTTTTGTAGGTTGGATCAAACACACCATCAAAAAGAAATCTGTGCATCCATTGCCAAATGGCATTTTATATTTAAAAGGTGGAGATTTGACAGAAGAATTGCTCCCTTTTCCAAAAGCACAACAATTTGATATTGCCGATTTTTTTGATGATCCATTTTTTGAAACTAAAAAGGTGGTGCATCTTCCCATTAAAAAAAAATAGCCTGTGATTAAAACCCCAGGCTATTGATAACCCACGGTTGAAATCGTGGGCTATTGATAACGATCTATTTATTCAATATTTCTTAATTTCTTTTCCCATCGCCAGGCGCTTTCGAGAGCGTCTTCGAGGGTCGAAACTGCTTTCCAACCTAAAACATGGTTGGCTTTGTGCGTATTTGCGTAAGCTTCAATCACATCGCCTTCTCTTCTGCCCACCATTTTATAAGGTAATTTTTGTCCGCTTACTTTTTCGAAGGCATTGATCACTTCCAGCACCGAACTTCCTGTGCCTGTTCCTAAATTAAAAAACTCAACTTTCTCTTCGTTTTTGCCTTCTAACAATCTTTTCAAAGCCACCACATGTGCTTTCGCTAAATCTACCACATGGATATAATCTCTGACGCAAGTGCCATCGGAAGTTGGATAATCATTACCAAAAACAGACAATTCCTTGCGAAGTCCTGCGGCAGTTTGTGTGATAAAAGGCACTAAATTCTGAGGCACTCCCATCGGCAATTCTCCAATTTCGACCGTTGGATGCGCTCCAATTGGATTGAAATATCGCAACAGAATCGCATTGATGTTGGATACTCTTGCTGCATCGCCAATAATTTCTTCGCCAATTTGTTTTGTATTGCCATAAGGCGAAACTGCGGGTTGAATCGGCGCACTTTCTGTAATCGGCATCTCTTTTGCTTGTCCATAAACCGTACAAGACGAACTAAAAATAAAATGCGCTGCAGGTTTTTGTTGTAGTGCTTGCAACAGATACACTAAAGTATTTAGGTTGTTTTCGTAATACATCAACGGATTTTCAACGCTTTCACCCACGGCTTTAGAAGCTGCAAAGTGAATAACACCCACCACATCGTGGTGCTTTTTGAAAAAATCTTCTACCAACAATTTACTTTTCAAATCAATGTGCTCGAACAATGGTTTTACCCCTGTAATATTCGTAATTCTGTCTAAAACTTCAATAGAAGAATTAGAAAGATTGTCAATAATTACCACTTCAAAGCCTTCATTTTGAAGTTCAACCACCGTGTGAGAGCCAATGAATCCTAAACCACCTGTTACTAAAATTTTCATTGAGATATTTATTTTTGATTGTTCAAAAAGTCTATAATTGTTTTGGCAATGAAATTGATTTGCTCGTCATCCAACTCGGTGTGCATGGGCAAAGAAATCACTTCGTCTGATAATTGGTTGGTTACTTTAAAGTCTGCATCGTTATAACGATCGTCTTGATAAGCTTTTTGTTTGTGCAACGGAATTGGGTAATAAACCGCACATGGAATTTGAAGTGACTGCAAATGCTTTAACAATCCATCTCGATCGCCACCATTGATGATGCGCAAGGTGTATTGATGAAACACATGACAATCACAAACATCACAAATCATCGGCGCCACAATTTGTGGATGATTGCCTAAAGCCGCAGAATATTTTCTTGCTGCGTTTTGACGTGCTGCGTTGTAAGTATCTAAATGTGGGAGTTTGGCATTTAAAACCACTGCTTGCAAACTGTCCAAACGCGAATTGACACCAATCACATCATGATGATAACGCACATACATTCCGTGGTTCACAATGCCTCTTAATTTGTGTGCCAATGCATCGTCGTTGGTAAAAATTGCTCCACCATCACCATAGCAACCTAAGTTTTTAGACGGGAAAAATGAAGTAGCTCCCACGTGTCCAATCGTGCCCACTTTTCTTTTCACACCATCGCTGCCCGTAAAATTAGCTCCAATGGCTTGTGCATTGTCTTCAATGACATACAAATTATGCTCTTTTGCAATGGCCATGATGGCTTCCATGTTGGCAGCTCTTCCAAACAAATGCACTGGAACGATGGCTTTTGTCTTTGGTGTAATTGCCTTTTTAATCGCATCGATGCAAATATTCATGTTTACGATGTTGACATCCACCAAAACGGGTGTCAATTGTAATAAAGCAATCACTTCTACAGTGGCTGCAAAAGTAAAATCGGCAGTAATCACCTCATCGCCAGGCTTTAGATCCAATCCCATCATTGCAATTTGCAAAGCATCTGTTCCATTTGCACACGGAATCACGTGTTTTACGTCTAAATAGGCTTCTAACGATTTTTGGAATTTTTGAACTTGCGGTCCATTGATATAGGTGCTGTTTTCTAATACATCTTCAAAACCTGCATTGATTTCTTCTTTAATTTTGTGGTATTGACCTTTTAAGTCCACCATTTGAAGTTGCTTCATATTTGATTTTATAAAATTTAATTTTTTAGCATTCGAATTTCAATGCCCGTTGATTGTGCGCTCAAATTCGCGCTGCAAAAATAGCAAACAATTTTGTACAAAATGCGTTACTTGTTGATTTCGATGCGTTGCTGTTTTTTTATTCGCACCTTCCGCATCGATTTTTAAATGGAATGCTTCCTTTTTTTACAACGAAACTTATCTTTCCTCCCATTGCTGATTCAATTTCTGATACACATCCCAAATCAAAATGCCCGCTGCCACAGACACATTAATGGAATGTTTGCTGCCCACTTGCGGTATTTCAATGACGCCGTTGCAACAATCAATCGCTTCTTGTTGCACTCCTTTCACTTCATTGCCAAAAATGAGTGCATATTTTTGATGCCTCTTCGGCTGAAATCGATGCAACATTTCAGCATTTTCGGTCTGTTCGATCGCAAAAACCAATGTTTCTTGGCTTTGTAAATCTTTCACTACGGCCACCACGTCTTCTGCATATTCCCAAGCAACAGTTTCCGTGGCTCCCAAAGCGGTTTTATGAATTTCTTTGTTGGGCGGAGTGGCAGTGATTCCACACAAATATATTTTTTCAATCAAAAAAGCATCCGAAGTTCTAAAAACGGCTCCAATGTTGTGCAAACTTCTCACATTGTCCAAAATGATGATGAGTGGCGTTTTTTCTGCATTTTTAAACGATTGTGTGTCTTTTCGATCGAGTTCGCTGTTGGCTAATTTTCGCATTTTTAATTTTTTATGAAGCTATTCGCGCTGTTCGCTACAAGTCCGCGGCAAAAATAGCTTTTTTGTAAGTTTTTTTGAGAGCTTCTGCTAGTCGCTTCAAAAAAACAACAAAAAATAGCTATTTTTCCCTTGCGGGCTTTGCGCTGCCATCACGGCTATGGGGCAATCGTTCGAGAAGAAGCAGTTTTTTTATTGATAAAAACACCCAACTTTACGGTTATTTATAAAAAAAATCTGTTGACGAAAAATCTTCAAACAAACTGCTCCTTTGAGATTTCTAAAAATGAAAATAAAATTCCAACTTTGATTTAGTACATTTGAATTTTAAATCAGAAAATCAAAAAAGTTGAGTTCAAAATCCAAAGAAAAAGAGTTCAAAGAAACTCCTTTAATGAAACAATACAACGGCATCAAAAACAAATATCCCGATGCTTGCTTGCTGTTTCGCGTAGGCGATTTTTATGAAACCTTCGGAGAAGATGCCATCAGGGCTTCCCAAATTTTAGGCATTGTATTGACCAAAAGAGGCAACGGCTCTGAAAGCGAAACCGCTTTGGCTGGTTTTCCGCATCATTCATTGCCCACCTATTTACCAAAATTGGTCAAAGCAGGTTTACGAGTAGCCATTTGCGATCAATTGGAAGACCCAAAAATGACCAAAACCATCGTCAAACGTGGCGTTACAGAACTCGTAACTCCGGGTGTTGCCATGAACGACGAGGTTTTACAATCTAAAACAAACAACTTTTTAGCTTCGCTTTTTTTCGGAAAGAAAAATGTAGGCATCTCATTTTTAGATGTTTCCACAGGCGAATTTCTGACAGCACAAGGTTCGGAAGATTACATCGATAAGCTTTTGCAAAATTTCAACCCAAGCGAAGTCTTGATTCCTAAACAAAGTAAAACCCAATTCAGGACCACTTTTGGCGAAGATTATCACACTTTTTTTCTGGAAGATTGGGTGTATAAAGAAACTTATGCTTTCGAAAAACTCACTTCGCATTTTCAAACCAATTCGCTCAAAGGATTTGGAGTGGAAGAATTAACCGAGGGAGTCATTGCTTCGGGAGCTATTTTATTTTATTTATCTGAAACACAACACAATAAAATCCAACACATCAGTGCGATTCAACGAATTGCAGAAGATGCCTACGTGTGGATGGATCGATTTACGATTCGAAATTTAGAACTTTATCAAAGTCACAATCCGAATGCTGTTACGCTTTTGGATGTGATTGACAAAACGCTTTCGCCGATGGGAGGTCGATTGCTCAAGCGATGGTTGGCATTGCCCTTGAAAGACCTTTCCAAAATCAACGCCCGACACGAAGTAGTGGCGTATTTAAAAGAAAACGGCGACTTGCTTCTTTCGCTTCAACAGCAAATCAAACAAATTTCCGATTTGGAACGATTGATTTCGAAAGTGGCCGCTGGAAAAATTTCGCCCAGAGAAATCAAATACTTATATGATTCGCTCGAAGCCATTTTGCCTATCAAAAAAGCCGCTTTTGAAAGCAAAAATGAATCTCTGCGCACGCTTGGCGATAGTTTGCACAGCTGCGACTTGTTGCGCGAAAAAATAAAAACCACTTTGCATCCCGATCCGCCCGTAGCGGTTCAAAAAGGGAATGTCATTATAGGTGGAGTCAACGAAACCCTCGACGAACTCCGATTGCTGCTTGCTTCTGGTAAAGATTATGTGGCAGAACTCGAAAAAAGAGAAGCTTTGGCCACGGGCATTTCTTCGCTTAAAGTAGCTTTTAATAATGTTTTTGGCTATTACATTGAAGTTCGAAATACCCACAAAGACAAAGTGCCCGACACTTGGATTCGAAAGCAAACCCTCGTGAATGCTGAACGATACATTACCGAAGAGTTGAAAATCTATGAAACCAAAATCATGGGTGCAGAAGAGAAAATTCAGCAACTCGAAAACCAACTTTTTGACGCTTTGGTGCAATGGATCAGTACGTATATCAAACCTGTGCAATTGAATGCTGGTTTGATTGCGCAACTCGATTGTTTGCAGTCTTTTACACAATTGGCTTTGCAACATCAATTTGTGCGTCCGATGTTGGATGATTCTTTAGATTTAGAAATCAAAGACGGTCGCCACCCCGTGATTGAAAAACAACTTCCTTTGGGCACTTCCTATATTGCCAACGATGTAACTTTACAACCTGCAAATCAGCAAATTATCATGATTACAGGACCAAATATGTCGGGAAAATCGGCTATTTTAAGACAAACCGCCTTGATTGTTTTGTTGGCACAAATGGGCAGTTTCGTGCCAGCGTCGTCGGTTAAAATGGGAGTCATTGACAAAATTTTTACCCGTGTAGGTGCCAGCGACAACATTTCGATGGGCGAATCTACTTTTATGGTCGAAATGAACGAAACTGCTTCGATTTTGAACAATATTTCTGAGCGAAGTTTGGTTTTGCTGGACGAAATCGGTCGTGGTACCAGTACTTATGATGGCATTTCGATTGCTTGGTCGATTGCAGAATATTTGCACAACCATCCGGCGCGTCCTAAAACATTGTTTGCCACGCATTATCACGAACTCAATCAAATGACGGATACTTTTGAACGGATACAAAACTTCAATGTTTCTGTCAAAGAATTAAAAGACACCGTGCTTTTCTTAAGAAAATTAGTCAAAGGCGGTAGCGCACATAGTTTCGGGATTCATGTGGCAAAAATGGCAGGAATGCCACAAACAGTGATTAGTAAAGCGCAAAAAATCTTGAAAAAACTCGAGAAAGAACATTCGAATGAAGCTTTGGTCAAAGGATTGAAATCGGCCAAAGAAGAATCGATGCAATTGAGCTTTTTCAACATCGACGATCCTTTGCTTGAAGCTATTAAAGACGAAATTCTTGGTTTAGATATCAATACGCTGACGCCCGTAGAAGCTTTGATGAAACTGAATGAAATTAAGAGAATGTTGGAAAGGAAATAAATTGCAGATTTAAATTGAGTGATCAGAATTTTTCTCATTGAATTTCTGAACAATTGCTTTTATTTTTTCTTTTCTAGCCATTTCTTTTTCTTTTTGTTTGGCTAGTTTTTGATGCAATTTATCGTTATGAATTTTGATATTCTTAGGATTGTTTCTTCCCATTTTTAAAATTGGTTTATTTTTAGATCACGAATTTGTCCTTTGATCTTGATTGTTTAGAAAATAAAAAACTGAAATATTCTTTCTTATACAAGGGATTGCGCTATCAATTACCCTGAGCGTAACATGAACCATTACAAACATTACTGTTTACTGGATTTTAAATGCTGCTTTTCTGACAATTGCACTTTAAACATTGATTTACATTTGTTGCAAATATTCTACTTTTATTTAAAAAATTGAGGAAACTATCTAAAACAAAAAAACCGCAACTAACATTTGTTAATTACGGTTGTTTTGAGTGGAAATAAATTTCCACCCTACATAATGATTCGAGCCTACGGCTCTGCCATGGACTATATAAAATTG
>JBEILV010000073.1:0-13430 GCA_040379105.1 Flavobacterium sp. | reverse complement strand
TATAAAAATGCCATCCCTTCGGGATTAAGGGAACTCGAGCAGGATTGAAAAAACCGTTGAAAATAAATGTTTCAAAAATTGCTATTTATTTTAATTGTAATCAAGTTTTTATAAAACAACAAATGAAATGAATTTTTCAAGACCCCAACGCCGTCGAATGTTTATAGAAAAATAGGGTTCATTTGTTCGACCCCGATGGGGTCGCATATTTTGCGGTTTGCATAAAAATTGAAACCACAACATGCGACCCCGATGGGGTCGTTTAAACCTAAAACATCCTCTTTGCTATAAAAATGCCATCCCTTCGGGATTGAATGAATTTCTATCGCTCATCGTTTCCAAATAAGTTGAACATAAAAATAAAGTGTTTTCAAATTTGCTTCCGTTCTTATTTGCAATAAGTTTATTTTTGTAAAAAATTACTATGCTTTCTACCACCACCATCGTTGCACTTGCCACACCTTCGGGCGCAGGTGCCATTGCCATCATCAGAATTTCGGGTCCAGAATCGTTTCCAATCGTACATAAAATATTCAAACCACATCAAAAGAAAGACATTCGTCAAGCACGCACCCACACGTTGCATTTGGGTTACATTATTGATGGCGAAAAAACCATCGATCAAGTGTTGGTTTCGTTGTTTCGGAATCCGCAATCTTACACAGGCGAAGACACGATCGAAATTTCATGCCATGGTTCGGTGTTTATCCAACAACAAATCATTCAATTGCTCATTCGTGAAGGCGCAGCGATGGCGCAACCCGGCGAGTTTACTTTACGTGCTTTTTTGAATGGCAAAATGGACTTATCGCAAGCCGAAGCTGTGGCCGATTTGATTGCTTCCGACAACGAAGCGAGTCATCAAATTGCGATGCAACAAATGCGGGGCGGTTTTAGTACCGAAATCCGAGATTTACGCACTTCCCTATTGAATTTTGCTTCGTTGATTGAACTAGAACTCGATTTTGCCGAAGAAGATGTTGCTTTTGCCAACCGCGACGAATTCAAATCTTTGCTCAACCGCATTGTGTTGGTTTTAAAACGATTGATCGATTCGTTTGCTGTTGGAAACGTGATTAAAAACGGCATTCCCGTGGCGATTGTAGGCGAACCCAACGTTGGAAAATCGACTTTGTTGAATGCACTTTTGAACGAAGAACGAGCGATTGTTTCCGACATTGCTGGCACTACCCGCGACACGATTGAAGACGAAATTGTGATTGACGGCATGGCGTTCCGGTTTATCGACACCGCTGGCATCCGAGAAACAATAGATGTGATTGAAGGATTGGGTATTCAGAAAACTTTTGAGAAGATTGAGCAAGCGCAGGTGGTTCTTTATTTGTTTGAAAGTTTAAAGTTTAAAGCTTCCAGTGCGGAATATATGATTGAGATAGAAAAAGTTAAAAATAAATATCCTCAAAAACCGCTGATGGTTGTGATCAATAAATCTGATTTGATTTCAGAAACTGAAACCTCTCAACTGACGCAACAACTTGAAACTTTACACTTGAAATATATTTTGTTAAGTGCCAAACAAAAAAATGGTATTGACACACTCAAAAATGCCTTGCTCTCTTTTGTGAACACAGGTGCGCTGAAAAACCAAGAAACCATCGTGACCAATACACGACACTACGATTCGATGTTGAAAGCCTTAGAAGAAGTCATGAAAGTGCAATGGGGACTCGAAAACAACCTTTCCTCAGATCTTTTAGCCATCGACATTCGCGAAGCATTGTATCATTTTGGAATGCTCACAGGTGAAGTGACGAATGATGAATTGCTGGGGAATATTTTTGCGAATTTTTGTATTGGGAAGTAAATGATTAGGTTAGTAGTTGATAAGTTTGTTTCTTTAGTGCTTCACTGCTTTTGATTTTTTTTTTAAATCGCTTCTGTAGGCTTGAGCTTGTTAATTCTATATTGACCGTTCATTATCTTGGTTGCGTTTTTCATTTCTTTAAAGATTACCAGAGATTTGAAGCAGATTTGACAACTTTCGAAAAGTTGTCAAATCTTGAAGCTTATATTAACGATTTTTGTTATTCTGCCAAATTAAGCTATTTTCTAACTTCGGAATCTTAATTTCACACACTCAAAATCCTTTTCAGTGTGTTTTGCATCGCAATACGGAATGAATCGTCTTGGGATAGTTTTTTGTATAAATCGAGTTCTAATTTTCTTTGTTTTGACATGATTTCAGCAAATATTTTTTCAAAAGCAATGTCTCTATTTTGAGAGTCTTTATTTTCGGCATATTTTGTTTTAAAATCTGGATGTGTTTGCATATTTTTCGCCCATTTTACAAACTTCTCTCTTTGTTCTTCGGGGGTTACTTCCCATCCTTGAAACCATTTTTCATTGAAACTATTGATAATTAAATCTAATGGATCTTCTTCCTTTTCGCCTGCATGGGCGCCTCTTGGATTCGGATTTTGTGGGTCTAGTTCTGTTTCAGCATCGTCCAAGTCTATGCTTGCATTAAGTTTTACTCTTTCAATGCCGTAAGTGGATAAATCGACTGCATTTAACAGTTCGTCTAAAGCATCTATTGTTGTGTCAACGATGATTAGTTTTGGAATTAGAAACTTCAAAAACCAAAATAACTTCTCCCAATTTAAGACTTCATAGGGCAAAATGGACGCCATTTGTCCATAAATCTTGACAAACTGTTTGGCTTTGATTTTGAAATCAGCCTTTTCACTTTCTTCCAATTCTAATTGAAAATTGAATCTATCGGCGGCTTTATCAATGATTGGGCTTAGCAATTGCGCATCGACTTTTTTGAAATATTTATCAACAAAATCTTCTACTTCCACCCATTCATATACGCCCACATCATCCAAAATTGCTTTGATTTCATGCAAAACATTTACATCGGTTGCTTTATTGAGCGAAGTAGCTGTGTAGAAAGGATCAAAAGCTTCCTTCATATCGTCGGTTGAATTAAAAAAATCAAGCACAAACAAATCTTCGGTTTTTTTACCTAATTTATCAGCTGCTCGGTTTAATCTGGAGAGTGCTTGCACCGCCAAAACGCCTTGCAGTTTTTTGTCCACGTACATGGCAGTGAGTTTGGGCTGATCAAAACCGGTAAGATATTTATTGGCTACTACCAGAATTTTATAATCGTCGGTATCAAACTTATCTCTTGTGTCCTTTTCGGGAAAACCATTGATACTGTCTTCCGAATATTCTATTCCATCGACGGTTTTCTTGCCAGAAAATGCAATAACCGCCTTAAAAGGTTCGTTTTTTTCTTTCAGAATATTTTGAATGGCAAAGAAATATTTGATGGCCGATTCTATGCTTTGTGTCACGACCATGGCTTTGGCTTTGCCTTTAAGCTTTTTGGTATTCACTATTTTGCTGATAAAATGATTTAGCATGATATCTGCTTTGATAGCAATGGTCTGCTTATTTTGTTCTACATAATTACGCAATTTTTTTTGCGCTTTTTTGGTGTCAAACAGAGGATTTTCTTCAATGGATTTTTCGATTTCGTAGTAACTTTTATACGTTGTGTAGTTTGCCAAAACGTCCAAAATAAATCTTTCTTCAATGGCTTGTTTCATCGAATAAAGGTGGAAAGGCTTGAATTTTCCATCTTCTTGCAAGTCGCCAAACTTCTCTAGTGTATTCGATTTTGGTGTGGCGGTAAAAGCCAAATAGGAAGCATTTTTGCTCATTTTTCGGGAGCGCATGGCTTCCAGAATTTTATCTTGCGGATCATCTTCCTCCTCCTCTTCAGAACTTTGGGTTCCCATGGCGCGGTTCATATTGTCGGCTGCCGAGCCACTTTGACTGCTGTGTGCTTCATCAATAATGACCGCAAAACGTTTGTTGCTTAAATCGGAAATGCCATCCACAATGAAAGGAAATTTTTGAATGGTCGTGATGATGATGCGTTTGCCACTTTCTAAATTTTCTTTTAATTCTTTGGAAGAATAAGCCGGTGCCACAATGTTTTTAACCTCTGAAAATTCTTTGATGTTTTCTCGTAACTGTTTGTCTAGCAATCGTCTGTCGGTTACTACGATGACGGAATCAAATAATGGATTTGAAATACCTTTGCTTCCAGGTGTTGCTTCAGATTCAGGATAGGTTTCTATCAATTGATAGGCAGCCCAAGTGATCGAATTTGATTTTCCTGAACCCGCAGAATGTTGGATCAAATAGGTTTGCCCTACTCCGTTTTTACTTGCATCGGCAATTAATTTTCGCACCACATTCATTTGGTGGTAACGTGGAAAATAGAGTGTTTTTTTACTTAATCCGTCGGCATCTTTTCCGTCAAAACGCACAAAATGTTGGATGATGTTGGCGATGCTTTCTCTTGTCAAAACCTCATCCCATAGATAAGAAGTTTTATGACCGAAGGGATTCGGCGGATTTCCTTTTCCGTGAAGATGCCCTAAGTTAAATGGCAAGAAAAACGTATTGCCACCATCTAATTTTGTCGTCATATAAACCTCGTCTGTATCCACTGCAAAATGGACGATGCACCGCCCGAAATTTAACAAAAGTTGCGTAATGTCCCGTTTGAATTTGTATTGATTTTGCCCATGCACTTTGGCATTTTGCCCAGTCCAATGGTTTTTGAGTTCCATGGTTGAGAACGGCAAACCATTGATGAACAACACCATGTCGATTTCTTCTCTAGGATTTGAAATCGAATAGCGCACTTGGCGAGTCACGCTGAATTCGTTCTTCTCAAAATTATCTTTGATTGATTGGCTGCTGCTCGCCAAAGGCAAGACATAAAACAACGTAAAATGCGCATCATCCACTTCCAAACCTTTACGAAGTAATCTAAGAACTCCATATTTTTTGATCATTCTGTCCAAACGTTCCAGAATTTTCAATTTCCAGTCATTTTGTTTTTGGATTTTGGCTAATTCTTCCTTTTGGGTAGTTTCCAGAAAATGCCAAAAACGTACTTCATCTATGGCGTATTTTGGATTGAAATCGGAAGCATAACCAATAAAATAGCCATTGCCCGAACGATACAATGCGGTTCGTTCTTGGATATCGCCTTCTTGCTTAATTTCTTCTAAACAAGAACCTGTGAGTTTTTTTTCAATGGCGGCTTCTAGAGCGGCTTCGTTGGTTTGGGTGGGCATGTTATTTGATAATATGTGAGTTTATAAAATCGACAATTTCTTTACATTTATAATTTTCTTTAATTTTTTCTTCATTTAGATAATCTGATTTTTTAATACAAACAGTATTTGAAGCTCCCGATATTTGCAACTGCCCAACTATACCAATAATGGATTTATCTTTATCATATTTTTGAGCTTTTCTTTCATCATCAAAATGGTTTGCTAAAAAATCATCAGCATTGTCGAAAATAGTTTCATTATCTTTTTTCATTAAAGGCATCAATAAATCTTCAAGCTTACCCTTACTGTTGTCGTTACCTGTAAATATAAAAGAGCTTAATTTCAACCCTTGATGAATGTAAATCTCTTTATGAGAATTAAAAGGTTTAATTCCGAGAACTTCATTTATTTCCTCATTTAACTCTAAAGTTCGGGTATCAATACCTTTATCATCAGCGTCAAAAAAATAAGAAATACCTAATTCTGTTCCAATTGGAAAATGCTCATTGTATTCATTTTCCTTGGGTATTAGAGTAAAAAAATCATTTAATAGTTGCTTTCTTTTTTCCTTTTGTCCAACGCCGATCATAGAATAAATTAAAAAAAAACTATTTTCATTTCTTAATGTACAATATGGTAACAAAACATGCCTAACAGTTATTAAATTTAAGTCGTCAATATTAGTTTTTATAGCCTCGGTTTTTAAAAAATTATTAATAGGAGATGGATAATTCTTAATTTCTAAGCCATCATTGCTTGAAAAACCATTAAATCTTAATATTCTAGATAAAAATTCTGCGTCATGAGGTCCTTCACAAAGTAATGCGACAATTTGTGTTTCCATACTATCTAATATCAATGTTAATAGTTTCAACCAATTGTTTTAATTTATTTCCTTCCAGAAATTTACATGAAATTTTACCATCGATTTCATTTAGTGCAAATGCAGTTAATTCATCATCAGGATAGTTGTTTTCTACAAAGGCATCAATACACTCCTTACTATGTGTAGATAAAAAAACTTGGACATTAAATTTAACAGCTAATTCTTGTATAAACTGAGTAAAATAAATTAACAAGCTTTTATGAATTGCGCTATCTAATTCATCAATACAAATGATACCATTTTTGCTATATCCCATTAGTAAAGCAATTTCAAAAACTCTTTGTAGTCCTTCGCCATATTTAGTAATATCTATAGCGTAAGTTGTTTCTTTGGTACTAACCATAAATCGACTTTCATTATCAATACTTACCATTTCAATTTTATCAATATTTTTATCCATTTTTTCACGAATAAAAAGCAATATTTCATCAAAATATTTTTCCTGAATAGCTTTTGCATGAGCTTTTCTTAGCAAATTGCCATCATATCCATAAGGACTACTAAACGTTGCTTGACATAGGAATTGACTTTTTTCATAATAAAACTCTGGGTCTTTATTATCAAACAAATGTATTGTGCTTGAAAAATTATCCCCATTTACATTTGCATCTGAAACTATGCTATTTAAGTAATGACTTTTCTCGATGTTCTCTGTAGTTTCAAATTTGTTTATATGTAATGAACAATGAATACTATTAAATTCAGCATCAATGTTTATGTCTTCTACAAAAATTTTATCAAACCATTTGGTTGGAAAATCTTTATAAAAACGACCTCGAAATTTTTCTAAATCAATAATTGATTGAAAGTTATTCAAACGTGTAAACAAGTAAAATAGTTCTAAAAATGACGTTTTACCAATGTTGTTCCCGCCTGCAAATACATTGACCCTATTTAAGTTTTTAATTTCAATGTTTTGTAGTTTTCTGTATTTGACAATATTTACTGATTTAAAATGTGACTCAACTGCTTTGAAATATACAGCTGAATTACGCTCTGATAAATCAATTTTAGAATTACTTGGAATTAACTTTTCAAGCTTGTCTTTAAGTTTAATTACTTTAGTAAATTCTTCTTCATTCATAAATTCGCTAAATTGAAAAGCAGTTTGAACTTCTCTCTGCATGATGTCCATTGCATTTTTTAATCTTGATTCGCCAACTGCATCACTTAGTGCAAAACCAGAAGTAATACTTCTTGATTCTTCCATTTGCTCCACCGCTTTAGGTTCGCTTATAAATTTAGAAAGTTCTCTAATCTCGTGACTTTTAGTAATAATTGGCTCGAGAATAATCTCTTGTTCACTTCCGTCTTCATTTCTTTCCACAATCTCTTCTTTAGAAATCCAAGAAAACAATCTTTCTTCGTTCATTGTATTTTCAGGCGCCATTTCATTGTCATTCCATTGCAACCAATTTTTCATTTTTACATTTTTGATAATTTCTTCAAAAATTGAAAACATTGTAGTTTGAAATTGATCACCAAAGTCACTATTTTTATATCGCTCTATTAAAGACAAAATTCTTAAACTACGTCTTAAGTTATGTTTATTTATGGCTAAGGAATTACAAATTTCTAATTCTGATAATCCGTGTTTATATCTTAAATCTTGTATTAATTGCGCTTGGTTAACTGGATTCCATTTTTTCTTTCCACTAATATGATGCAATCCCATTGTGATAAGATGCTGAACTGGACTTTCGTCAGAAATTAAAACTAATTCTATACTTTTAAAGTCTTTTTCAGTTAGTTTACCTACATCATTTCCTTTTAGATATTGCTCATAAAGATATTTTAATGCTGCCGTGCGTCTATTACCTTCAATGACAATATAATTTCCATCGGATAATTCTTTAACTTGAATTGGGTCAAGTTTTAAAATTCCATTGGATTTAAAACTTGTTATTAAATCTGATATATTTTCTTCATTTTTACCTATCAATAAATTGTATGTTCTATCCTGTATTCGCTTATCACTAATCTCATTTTCAGAAACTTGCTGATAAAACTTATTATCAATAAATCTATAATTATTTGCATCAAGCACTAATTTATTTATATGCTTGCTAATATATTTATCCATTTTAATTTATTTTTTTCAAATTTAACTAAATTTCATTTAACAATTAATCATACTAACAAACTTTCACTTTCCCCGTAACCACCCCATCAATCAAACTCATTTTATATTCCTTTAATTTCTCAATCTCTTGCTCTTTTAAAGAAATGGCGGTGGCGATTTTGGTAGCACCTTCTTTTATAAATTGAACAATCTGTTGTTGTTCGATTTTGTTTGGAAATGTTATAGGCGTTTTTCCAATAGAATAGAGAGAAAAATTATTTATTGTTGAACCAGATAATTGAAGTTCATAATAATTTTTAAATACTGTTGATTCTAAAAAACATTTAATATAATCAATATTTATGTTTTTGTAAAAATTTAGATATGCAGCACTTTTGCCTAACATTACTTTTTCACCGCAATAGAAAGCAACATTGCCAATTGTACCGTTTATAGATAATAATAGTGTTTTATCTGTTAACTCTTTTTTATGTATTAAATATTCTCTTTCACTGACGGTTTTAGTTTGCTGTGTAATTTCAATATTTCCAGTACTTAAATTATTACCATTAATAAAATAAAATCCTGTTCCATCAGTGTAATTTGGTGTTCCGTGAAGACCATCACCTATTTTATAAGTTAAATATCCAAGTTTCTTCACCTCCCAATGCTCAGGAATCTCGCCAATCCATTCCACACCGCTGTCTTTCAATTTTACCCTATCATCTAAACCTCTGGTAACGGCTTTATGAATCAATATTTGTCGGCGTTCTTTGAGTAGCTCAATTTGTTTTTGTTTGATGGCAATGGCTTGGTCTATTTTGGTGGTTTTGTCGTCAAGGAAATGGGCAATGGCGGTTTGTTCTTCGATTGGGGGAATTGCAACTGAAAAATTCTTTAATTCAGTTCCATTTACGTGTGGAATTCCCATCCCAATTGTTTTTTTCCTTAATTCAATTTCTAAAAATTTAGAATAAAACCAAGCAAATTCGGAATTGATATTCTTAAATTCTATCTCAGCAACTGTTGAAGAAATAACACCTTTTCTACTTTTAATAAATTCCCCTGCATTTGAGCCATCCCAGAGTAAAAGTGTTTTATTTTCATTAATTACTTTTGCATCTTTATCAAATACCCATTGATTTTCCTCACCACCTCTCAAGTATTCCATACTCATATATGGTGGTAAATTGAATTCATTTGTTGAGATGATTTTTTTTGGCAATTTACCTTTTTGAATATCTGAAATGTGCTTAAAGCGTTTAACCTCCCAATGCTCAGGAATTTCTCCTAACCATTCCACGCCGCTGTTTTTGTATGTTTCGTATTTTTTCATCTGGTAAAAAATTTGTCTTCTTTCCACTGTTTTGGGTTGTTTTTTATGTAATCAGAAATGCGTTGGTATTCCATTGCATCACGAATAATGTGGTCGTGAAATCGGGGTTGCCATCCGTTTTGCAATTCTAATCTGTTGGCATGTTTGGTAACCGCCGATTTATAGGAACGTATTATGGTAGCAATCGAATTAGGTTTGGGCGAAATAGATGCCATAAATTCGTTTTTTGCATTTAATTGTAATGCGTCTGGTGGTGGTGGTTGGGTTTGGTTTTGGTTTTGTAGAGACGTTGCATGCAACGTCTGTACGGGAACGGCGTCGGCGACGTGAACGGGGACCGCAACAACGTCAGCGTCAGGGGCGAAAACGGGAACAGCAACGGCGTCAGGGTCGGCAACACGAATGGCGTTGGCGACGGCGACAGGAACAGAGACGACGACGGAATTGGCGTCGGGAATGTCATCGGAATTGGTTACGGCAACAGGAATGGGAACGTTACCAACGGTAAATACGTTATCAACGTTGCGAACGCCATTTTCGCCATTTTCGATACGTACGTCGTTTTCGTTGTGTGCGTTACGAACGTCATTTCTGCTGCATAAATCGTCCATGTTTTGAACGCCCTCAACGTCGAACAACAATTTTGTACCCATCTGATTTGTCTGTAATTGTTCTAAACCTAATGTTTCTTTGAAATCATCAGCCCCTTTTAATCCATTTTGATTATGATCAACAGGATTGTTTAATTTCAAGATTCCATGTATGTGGTTGGGCATCACCACAAATTCGCCTAACTGAACATTCGGTGCATGATTTGGAATTTCATACCATAGAACATTGGCAATAATCCCTGCATTTGAATATTTCATTTTCTGATCTACAATTTCACCAAAAAAATGTTCTCGGTTGGCAGTGCAAATCGTAATAAAATAGGCAGCATTTGAGGTATAATCCCAATTTTTTAATCGGGCTGATTCTATTCTGTATTTATTTTGAAATTTAACATTCATAGGTTATTGAAAATATTAAAAATTCAAAATTTCGGCAATCAATCCATCGCTTTCTTTTTCAAGCGCGAGAATATCAGCGGTTACTTCTGCAATGTTTCGCAAGGGCTTGTGTTGGTAGAAATATTTATTAAAACTGATTTCATAACCAATTTTAGTAGCGTCCAAATTAATCCAAGCTTCTGCTACATGTGGTTTTACTTCTCGCAAAAAATAGGAATGAATGTCTTCTTTTAGAGGAATATTTTCGGTGTCACGCAAATCGGTTTCGGTTTCGTAAATGATGAATTCGCCTTTTTTAGCTCTTTCAACTAGCTCTGGAAGACAGGGAAAATAGCCGTAATCTGCCAATTCATTTACGGAACAACCCAAATGAGCTAAAAGTTTTTCTAGTTTTTCCCCCGATAATTTAACGATGCCTTTGATTACTTTTTCGGCTTCGGTATCATACCAACTTATCGCATTGAGAATGGTGTTTTTTTCGGAAGAAGAAAGTTTTAGTTTTTGTGCTTTTATCACATCGTCAACTTTGTCTTTAAATTGATTAAAATCTGTGAATAAATCAGTTCCAATATGATTTTGAAGTAATTGAGCATTTTCTAATAAAAACAAATGTTTCTTCCAAAGTGTTTCACTGCACAAGGCTTTGAGCTGTTTGGCATTAAGATTCAATTCTTGTTTTTCTGCCCAATCGTTTAGCGCTTTTTCGTGTTTTGAAATTTCGGTATATACTTTTTCGCCATAGATTTCATAAGCATACACCATGGCATCTTTTAAGGTTTTATCAAAACGAAGTTCCGCTATTTTTTCTTCTGTAAATTGGGCGTTCAAGCGTTTTGGACGTTCGATGGTTACTTTGTGATAACCAAAATCGCTGTTATCAAAAACTTTTGAGGCAATGCTATCATCTAAAGTGCGTTCGATTGCCGCTACATCAGTGTAGGTTTTTACAATTTCTGTAATGTGTTCGGGTGCAAATTCGCAATTTTTGTTACCGAGGTTTTTGCGGAGTTTTCTAAATAGTTGCCCAGCATCAATGAGTTGCACTTTTCCTTTCCGATTGGCAGTTTTGTTGTTACTTAAAATCCAAATATAGGTCGTGATGCCTGTGTTATAAAACAAATTGTTGGGCATTTGCACAATGGCTTCCAACCAATCGTTTTCAATGATAAAACGACGAATATTACTTTCGCCACCACCCGCATCGCCTGTGAACAAACTACTTCCATTATGCACCGAAGCAATGCGCGTGCCTGTTAGACTTTGTGAAAGCGGTTTCATTTTACTGACCATTTCCATCAAAAACAACAATTGTCCATCGGATGAACGTGGAATGGCATCGGCCTCTTCTTCAATGCCCCAATAGTTTTTTAATTTAATTTGAAAACGACTGTCAATGACGTCTTTTCCATCTTTGATATATTTTTGTTCGCTTGCCCACGATTTTCCGTAAGGTGGATTGGAAAGCATGAAGTCGAAAGTCGTTCCTGCAAATTCATCGGTGGAAAGTGTAGATCCTACTCGAATGTTTTCGGGATTATTCCCTTTAATCATCATATCCGATTTGCAAATGGCATAGGTTTCATCGTTGATTTCCTTGCCATATAAATAGACATCTGAATGCACAGCGCGTATAAGTCCTTCTTCATCTTTGATGAAATTCTGCGCTTCGGTCAGCATGCCTCCACTTCCACACGCCGGGTCATAAATGGTCATTACGGGTGGTAAATGCTCTTTAATTGTGTCAAAAATAATGTGTGTCATTAAGTCAATCACTTCACGAGGCGTAAAGTGTTCGCCGGCTTCTTCGTTGTTTTCTTCGTTGAATTTCCTGATCAATTCTTCAAAAACATAGCCCATTCCTAAGTTTGAAAGCGCTGGTAACTTTCTGCCATTGCTGTCTAATTTTTCAAAAGGAGTTAAGTTGATATCAGGTGAAGTGAATTTTTCTAAAACATCCAACAGCACATCTTTAGAAGCCATGTGTCGGATTTGACTTTTTAGTTTGAACTTGTCAATAATTTCTTTCACATTGTTACTAAAACCATTCAAATAGTCGTCAAAATTGGCTTGTAACAATTGTTGGCTATTGGTTGCCGTGTTGTGTAAGCGTTGCAAAGTCCATTGGCTTGTGTTGTAAAACACATAACCAGATACTTCTCGCAAGCCGTTTTCGTCCCATTCAACGAGTCCTGCTTCTTCCCTCTGAAAAGCCACTTCTTCCATCACTGCGTCCTTTGTGGGTTCTAATAAAGCATCTAAACGACGTAAAACCACCATGGGCAAAATGACATCGCGGTATTTTCCACGTACGTAAACATCTCGCAAACAATCGTCTGCAATGGACCAAATGAAAGAAACTAATTTATTGTGTACGGATTGATTCATATCTTCTTAAAAATATTTTTTTAGATTGATGCTAATTTATTGGTGTATTCAATTTCGGTATTATTACAAAAAACGCAACACAATAATTTTGAATAATTGTGCAACGCTACTTTATAAACATGCGTATAAATGATCCTTGAGTCTTTGAAGATGTTGACTAAAGTCTGAATTGTTTGTGTGGCAAATATTTCCTTTTTCAAAGTGATTTTTTCTATTAAAATTCGATTCTCAAAAATACGAAAAAATCAAAAAAAAAACGTCTTTGGTTGACTGCATTCTTTAAAATAATATATTTTGCCAAAAAATCTTCAATTTCGGTCTTACGTATGGCATGGATAGAGATTTCTTAATTCCAGAAAACTTCCCTAAAAAAACAGACAAAGATTCAAACCTCTAAAAACAAATTCAAAATAATTGCTCCGACCATCTTTCAAGAATTAATTACCTAAAATTAAGCAGTAATCTTAGTTTTTGAAATAATTAATTATTTTTTCAAAACATAAATTTTGATAAAAAAACACTACCATTAACTTTTTGAGAAAAAAAATCAAAAAAAATCCTCACAAAAAGGACACTAAAAGACCTTGAAAAGAAAGTAACGAATGCCACACATTTTACTAATTTAATCCTGACAAAAAACCAT
>JBEILV010000072.1:0-13502 GCA_040379105.1 Flavobacterium sp. | reverse complement strand
TTTGAGATAAAAATGCTCTGGCAGCCTCTAACTCTTCTGCAGTGTCGATGCCAATACTGACATGTTTGGTTTCGACCATTTTTATCTTTTTTCCAAACGAAAGGTAGCGCAATTGTTCGAGTTTTTCAATTCGTTCCAAATCTTGAACAGGCCAATGATAAAAATCTAAAAGTGCTTTTTTTCTAAATGCATAAACGCCAATGTGTTGATAATAATCTACATCAGTATCCGAATCACGTAAAAAGGGAATGGGCGAACGAGAAAAATAAAGCGCGAAATTTTGATTATCAACAACGACCTTCACAACGTTAGGATTTTGAACTTGGGATATGTCATCCATTTTTCGCATTAAAGATGCTAAATCTATCAACTGATTTGGGTCGTTGCGGAAGGCTTCAATCAAATCTGACAATGGTTCTTTTTGCATAAATGGCTCATCCCCTTGCACATTGACCACCAAATCAACTTCCATATTTTCAATCGCTTCCGCAATTCTATCACTTCCCGACTCATGATTTTTTTTGCTCATAATGGCTTTTCCACCATGATTGGTAATTTCATCGAAAATCAATGATTCGTCTGTCACCACAAAAACGTCATCGAATAATTGAGTATTCAAAGCCGCTTCATAAGTGGTTCGAATGACAGATTTTCCACCTAAATCTTGCAACAATTTGGCAGGAAAACGAGTGGATGCATAACGGGCAGGGATCACAGCAATGATGCGCATAAAATTGAATTTTGAAAGCTCAAAGATACAAATTGATTCAGAATAACCTCATTTTGATAAATCATTAAAAGAAACATCTTCTCATCTAAAACAATTATGGAAAAGTATCATTTACACAAAAAAACTTGATAATTGTGTAAATAAAATGAAGCGTTTTAAATGTGCATTTTACAAGAAAAATGGTATTTTTGAGCACTTTAAAACACATAATTATGTATGGTGCAATCAAACAACATTTAGCTTCAGAATTAACTTCCATTGCCGATCATGGACTGTTCAAAAAAGAAAGAATCATCACATCGGCACAAGGTCCAGAAATTACAGTCGATAGCGGAGATACCGTTTTAAATTTTTGTGCTAACAACTACTTAGGTTTATCCTCACATCCAGAAGTGGTGCAAGCAGCCAAAGACGCACTCGATACGCATGGTTTTGGCATGTCGTCGGTTCGGTTTATTTGCGGAACACAAGACATTCATAAAACTTTAGAACAAAAAATCGCTTCGTTCTATGGAACTGAAGACACGATTTTGTATGCAGCTGCTTTTGATGCCAATGGCGGAGTTTTCGAACCCTTATTCAATGAAGAAGACGCTATTATTTCAGATAGTTTGAACCACGCTTCGATTATTGACGGAGTTCGATTGTGCAAAGCAGCGCGATACCGTTATCAAAATAACGACATGGCAGATTTAGAACTTCAACTTCAAAAAGCAAACGCCGCTTGAGCGAGATTTAAAATCATCGTTACTGACGGTGTTTTTTCAATGGATGGATTAGTGGCACCGCTAGACAAGATTTGCGATTTAGCCGATCAATACGACGCTTTGGTGATGGTGGACGAATGTCATGCTGCTGGTTTTATTGGCGCTACTGGCAAAGGAACTCTTGAGGCAAAAGGCGTCATGGGACGCGTTGACATTATTACAGGAACGCTTGGCAAAGCTTTAGGTGGAGCCATGGGCGGTTATACGACGGCTAAAAAAGAAGTCATTGAAATTTTGAGACAACGTTCTAGACCCTATTTATTTTCAAATTCATTAGCACCGGC
This sequence comes from Flavobacterium sp., assembly GCA_040379105.1. Classification (GTDB taxonomy): domain Bacteria; phylum Bacteroidota; class Bacteroidia; order Flavobacteriales; family Flavobacteriaceae; genus Flavobacterium. The sequence goes on along the minus strand of JBEILV010000072.1, from coordinate 11,721 downwards.
TATTGTGGGTGCATCAATCAAAGTTTTTGAATTGTTAGAAAAAGACACATCATTGAGAGATCAACTGGAATGGAATACCAACTATTTCAAAAAAGGCATGCAAGAAGCAGGTTTTGATATTATTGATGGAGATTCCGCCATTGTGCCCGTGATGCTTTATGATGCTAAATTGGCTCAAAAAATGTCAGAGGAATTACTACAAAAAGGGATTTACGTCATTGGATTTTTCTTTCCTGTTGTTCCGAAAGACAAAGCGAGAATCAGAGTCCAACTTTCGGCAGCGCACACAAAAGAACATTTAGACAAAGCCATTAGTGCTTTTATTGAAGTCGGAAAAAATCTAAACATCATTTAATATAAATTAATGTTAACTTAAGGTTTCTTTTTAAGTTAAATTAATTTAATTTTGCAACTCAACTTTAAACGTTATTAAATCAATTAAGTATGAAAAAAATTAACAAGCTTATTATAGCGACATTTTTAACTTTTGGATTTTTATCCTATGGGCAAGATGAGAACAATCCATGGTCTGTATCATTTGGTATGAATGCAGTAGATGGAGGACGTGTAGGTGCGGCACAAAGCGTACAAAATCAATTTTCTGAATATTTTAGCGTGAAGGATTATTGGAACATTGCACCAGCCTTTTCGTTTGTGAATTTAACCCATTATGTGGGCGACAACTTCTCTTTGGGTTTGACGGGTTCTTTAAACAACATCACCAAAGTTGCTGCAAGAAACGAAAATGGTTTTTTCTCTCAAAGAATCGATGATTTAAATTATTATGGCGTTGATTTATCACTTTACTACAGTCTTCAATCGTTATTAAAATCTACTTGGTTTGAACCAACATTACAATTTGGTGGTGGTTATGTTTTCTTAGGCGATCATAGCGCTGGTACAATTAACGGTGGTGTTGGCATGAATTTATGGTTTAATGATAATGTAGCATTTACATTAAATTCTACATTCAAAAATTCCTTTGACGATGCGAAAGCGGTTCCAAACCACATGCAACATTTTGCAGGGATTAAAATCAAATTTGGTGGTACTGACACCGATGGTGATGGCATTTTTGACAAATTAGATGCTTGTCCAGATGTTGCAGGATTGCCACAATTCAATGGATGTCCTGATTCAGATGGCGATGGTATCCAAGATAAAGATGACAAATGTCCAAACGCTTTTGGTCCAGCTTCTTTCAACGGATGTCCTGATACAGATGGAGATGGGATTATTGATATGGACGATGCTTGTCCAGAAGTAGCAGGTTTACAACAATTTAAAGGATGTCCAGATTCTGATGGAGACGGCATTCAAGACAGCGAAGACAAATGTCCACAAGTGAAAGGCGAAAAAGCGAATGGTGGTTGCCCATGGCCAGACACTGATGGAGATGGCGTTTTAGACAAAGATGACAAATGTCCATCTGTTAAAGGAACAAAAGCCAACTTTGGTTGTCCAGAAGTATCTTCTGATGTCATCAAGAAATTGAATGATTTCGCAAAAACAATTTTGTTCGACACAGGAAAAGCTACCATCAAACAAGAGTCTTACCAAACATTAGTTGCCATTAAAAGTGTAATCAATGAATATCCAAGTGCAAGATTCAGAATTGAAGGTCATACAGACAGCACAGGAAAATTAGAAACTAACATGAGAATTTCTAAAGAAAGAGCAGCAGCCATTAAAGATTATTTAATTGCAAATGGTGTGGATGCTTCTAGATTAGAATCTGAAGGTTTTGGTCCAAATGTACCAGTTGCTGACAACAAAACCGCAGCTGGAAGAACTCAAAACAGAAGAACTGAAGTGGTTTTGATTAAGTAAAAAATCATTTTAAAATATTAATATCAAAAACGTCCTTATTTAAAGGGCGTTTTTTTTTATATTTGACCATCATGGAATCAGAAACATTTTTACAAAAACTCGCTGTTGTTTTAGTGGAAGAATACCAGGAAAACTGGGGTCATTTATATTGTATTTTACCAAATAAAAGAGCCAAAGTATTTCTTTTAGATCATCTTCAAAAAAAAATCAATCAGCCTTATTTCGCACCAAAAATCATCAGTATTGAAGATTTCATTGGCGAAATTTCAAATATTCAGTCCATTGATGATGTGGCTTTACTTTTCGAATTTTACGCTTTTTATAAAGAAACTACTCCAAAAGAAGTTTGCCAAACGTTCGAACAATTTTCAAATTGGGCTTCTACACTACTCAGAGATTTCAACGAAATTGATAGATATTTACTTGAACCTAACAAAGTATTTGATTATTTAAAAGAAATTGAAGTTATTAAAAGATGGGAAGTGCAAAAACAAGATTTGACAGACCTCATCAAAAAACAACTGCATTTTTGGGAAATGATGCCTGTTTATTACCAATCATTCTATGATTTTCTCATCGAAAAAAAGACTGGTTATCAAGGACTTATTTATAGAGAAGCTGTCAAAAAAATCGAATCCTTTTGCGGTCAAAATTCAAATCAAATTTTCGTTTTTGCAGGATTCAATGCTTTGAATCAAGCAGAAGACATCATCATCCAAACCTTAATTTCCAACAATCAAACCCGCATTTTTTGGGACATCGACAAAGTGTTTCTTGAAGATCCTTACCACGATGCGGGCTACTTTGCTAGAAAAACAAAAAGCAGTTGGAAACATTACAAAACGCATCCATTTTCATGGATTGACGATCATTTTTCGCAACCAAAAAACATCGAAATCATCGGCACGCCAAAAACAGTAGGGCAAGCCAAAATTGTAGGACAAATTATTGAAAATCATATTTCTGAAGAAAAATTACATCAAACGGCGGTTGTTTTAGGAAACGAACATTTACTCATTCCACTCTTGAATGCTTTGCCCCAAAAAGTATCAAAACTGAACATTACGATGGGGTTCAATGCCAAAAACAATCCTGCACAATTGTTGGTTTATGCCTTGTTCAAAATGCACCATCAAGCCATCAATCGAGATGCTAAAAACTATGTTTTTTATCATAAAGACGTAATTGATTTACTCACAAATCCTTTGGTAGCGCCTTTTGTGGAAGCGAGTCGAACCGTTAAAATCATCAATCAAAATAATTTTAGTTACATCACGAAATCAAAATTATTCGATATTCACGGGGAGCAGAATGAAATCTTTCAATTATTGTTTACGGATTGGACACAAGATATTTTGACAATTCTGAAATCCATTCAATCATTGTTGATTGCTTTAAAAAACTTAATGCCCGAAGACACCAACGAACAAATCATTTCGAAAACATTTATTTTTTCGGTTTATAAAACCATCAATCAATTGGATCAACATTGCCAATTGTATCCTTTTGTGGAAAATGTCTCGATGTTATTTTCACTTTACAAACAAATGGCGGAAGTATCCAACGTTTCGTTTGAAGGCGAACCGCTTGAAGGCTTACAATTGATGGGGATTTTGGAAAGTCGTGTGCTCGATTTTGAAAACGTGATTATTACATCGCTGAACGAAGGTACATTTCCAGCAGGAAAATCGACGCAATCTTTCATTCCGATGGATGTAAAACGAGAATTGGGATTACCAACGTTTAAAGAAAAAGATGCCATTTATACCTATCACTTTTACCATTTGTTGCAACGAGCCAAAAATATTTACTTGATTTACAACACAGAATCCGAAGGTATTGATGCGGGAGAAATGAGCCGATTCATCACCCAACTTTTGGTGGAACCACAAAAAAATCATCAAATTAGCCATCATATTTACAACGCTGCTCTACCCAAAAAACCAGCTGAAGCTTTACAAATAAAAAAATCTGAGCTTTTGATGCTTCGCTTGAAAGAAATTGCCAATACCGGATTTTCACCTTCTTCGTTGAGTAGTTATTTGCGGAATCCTTTACAGTTTTATTTTCAAAAAGTATTGCGCATCAATGAATTAGACGCCGTAGAAGAAAACATTGCTGCCAACACTTTAGGTTCTATTGTGCATGGAGCTTTGGAAAACCTCTACACGCCTTTTCTCAATCAAGTGCTTACTTTGACGGACATTGAATTGATGGAATCGCAACTTTCTACAGAAGTTTTGAACCAATTCAAGAAAATTTATAAAGAAGGCGACATTTCAAAAGGTAAAAATCTGCTGGCTTTTGAGGTGGCAAAACGCTATGTTTTTAACTTTTTGATGACTGAAAAAAAAGCCATTCAAGACGGAGAAACCATTTGTGTATTGGCGTTAGAATCTGAAAAAGAAATATTGATTTCGCAAGCAAACGATCCTTTTCCCATCAAAATCAAAGGAAACATTGACCGCATCGAAATGAGAAACGGCGTGTTGCGAATCATCGATTATAAATCTGGAAAAGTAGAAATCCATCAGTTGAAACTTTCAAATTGGGAAGGATTGACCCTTGATTTAAAAAACGACAAAATCATTCAGCTTTTGTGTTATGCATTGATGTGCGATGATTTGCGAAAAGGAAATTCGATGGAAGTGGGCATTGTTTCTTTTAAAAACATGAAAGCGGGTTTTATGCCTTGTACAATAGACGATACAGGCGAGAAATTGACCCAAATCAACAACACACATTTGGAAAAATTCAAAACGGAACTCTTGATTTTAATTGATGAAATTATGAATCCAGAAATTGCCTTTTTAGAGAAATTGGTTTAGATCTTAAATTCACTTTTTTTAATACCGATTTTATGCGTTAGGGATAAAAGTGGAAATCCTTTTTGAGGCTTTTTCTGCCTCAAAAAGATTGGAACGAATAGCCCGACCAGTCAGCGAGGCACGAGCCACTGGGAACGCCCAAATCCTTAACTTTTAATTTTGGAGGAAACTATAATTTTGATAAAAACTGTAAAACCAATTTTTCCAATGCTTCCTTGTTTTCAATATGACTCATGTGACCATCTGGAAAAACAACCAAATGTTCAGGTTTTACAATGTTTTGGTTGGTTTCAAAATCTAAAACGGCATCTTTTTTTCCGAGAATCACCCGAATGGGCAAATTTTCATTTTGCAAAACAAAAGTGCGGTCTTTTCGCTCTTTCATGCCTTCCAAAGCAGCAATAACGCCTTGCAATGGAGTTTTGAGTGCTTCTACCCTCGCCTTTTCAATGTCAGCTTGCAAAATTTCATGATTTTCGAGGGCAAACAAATTCGAAATTGCCAATCGTATAAAACCCGTAGCGTTTTGCTTCACTGCTTTGATGGCGCGCAAACGGTTCTTTTTACGCTCATCGCTATCAGGCAATGAAGTAGAATTTTGCAAAACCAAACTTTTGATATTTTCAGGATACATTTCGGCGAAAGCCAAACCCACATAACCGCCCATGGAATGACCGATCAAATGTAATCTTCTGATTTTTAGATGATTCAAAACAAATTTCACCATTTCGGCTTGGTCTTCCATCGTATGGACATAGCCCAAACAATCACTTTCGCCGTGCCCTAACAAATCAATCGAAATAACTCGGAATTTCTCTGACCAAACCGCCGCCAAATCTTCCCACATCCATTTGTTTTCCAAAAAACCATGCAACAAAACCAAAGCAGCACCGGATCCATTTTCGAAAAAAGAAACCGTGCTGCCTTTGTAAGCTATTTTTTGAATGTCCATTTTTAATGAAAATTACGATTGCATCAAATGCTCAATTTCTTCTACTTCAATTGGGATGTTGCGCATCAAATTAAACGGTTCGCCCGAAGATTGAATCACAACATCGTCTTCTAATCGAATGCCAAATCCTTCCGCAGGAATATAAATGCCGGGTTCGACCGTGAAAACCATATTCGCTTCCATCGGTAAATGCAACAAACCATAATCGTGTGTGTCAAGCCCCAAATGATGCGAAGTTCCGTGCATAAAATATTTTTTGTACGCCGGCCAATCTGGATTTTCATTTTGCACATCGGCTTTGTCAATCAAACCTAAACTGAGTAATTCTGAAGTCATCATTTTCCCAACCTCAACATGATATTCTTTCCAAAGTGTGCCTGGCACCAACATTTTTGTCGCGCCATTTTTCACCCTTAAAACAGCCTCATACACCGCTTTTTGTCTTTCAGAAAACTTGCCGTTTACAGGAATGGTCCGACTCAAATCGCTTGAATAATTGCCATATTCGGCACCCACGTCGAGCAAAATCAAATCGCCATCTTGACACATTTGGTTGTTTTCGATGTAATGCAAAACATTGGCATTTTTGCCCGACGCAATAATCGGCGTGTAAGCAAAACCTTTGGAACGGTTGCGCAAAAATTCGTGTGCCAACTCGGCTTCAATTTCATATTCCATCACGCCCGGTTTCACAAAAGACAACAATCGTCTGAAACCTTTTTCGGTAATATCGCAAGCTTTTTGAAGCAATTCGAGTTCTTGCGGTTCTTTCACGGAACGAATTTTCTGTAAAATCGAATTACTTTTCGCCACGCGATGTGCAGGATATTGCGCTTTCCACCATTTCACAAAACGCGCTTCTCGGGTTTCAGTTTCAATATTCGCACGATAATGCTCGTTTGTATTGATGTACATCGTATCGGAATAAGCCATGACTTCCTTCAAAATTTTCTGAAAATCTTGCAACCAATAAACACTTTTGATGCCCGAGACTTCAAAAGCACGCTCTTTTGTAAGCTTTTCGCCTTCCCAAACCGCAATATGATCGTTGGTTTCTTTCAAAAACAAAATTTCTTGCAAATGCGGATAAGGCGCGTCAGGAAACAACAGCATGATGCTTTCCTCTTGGTCCACGCCCGATAAATACAACAGGTCACGATGCTGTGCAAAAGGCAAAGTGCTGTCGGCACTCACAGGATAAATATCGTTCGAATTAAAAACCGCCACACTGTTAGGCAACATCTGCGCAGTGAATTTTTTTCGATTTTTAATATAAAGTTCGTTCGGAATTGGATGGTATTTCATGATTTTTAATGTTTAAAGATTGAAAGATTATGTCAATTAATTCTATTTTTTTGGGCGTTCGGGCGTGCTTTCCGCTCTATCTTTTTTGTTTTCGAAGAAAAATCGAAAACAAAAAAGGATGCCGCTGCAATCACTAACGCAAGATTCGGGATTAAAATTTAAGTTCGGTTCTTCCATTGAATAATTGAGAAAAATCGATTTTCAAAAATAACAAGTATCCGAAGAATAGTTGCTATTTTTCTATAGTTTTAATGCATAAACCCAAAAGATTTTATTTGCTTTCGCTTCTTAGGGTTTCATTTTCAATAAAAGGAATTAAAATTAAAAATAGATTCATTAATTCTCGAAACAATCGAAATCATGCCACTTTTTTATCATAAATTAAAACGAATAAAAGTTTCGTTATAATGAAACTTTATCTACTTTTGTGTTGTAAAAAAAAAAATGACAAATGGAAAAGCTTTTTGACATCGTTTTTCTAGAAGAAGCTTTTGAATTTTTAAAAGGATTAGATAAAAAGCACTACGAAAAAATACTTTACAACATTCGTAAATCTCAGATAGCCCACGATCCCGAATTGTTCAAAAAGCTGACCCATGAAATTTGGGAATTTAGAACATTATATCAAGGAAATCAATACAGATTACTTGCATTTTGGGACAAGAGTGTATCAACTGAAACTTTAGTAATTTCCACACATGGATTCATAAAAAAGCGGAGCAAAGTTCCAGAAAATGAAATTGAAAAAGCGATAAGATTGAGAACAAAATATTTTGAAGACAAAAAAATTAAAAAATGAAAACATACACTTTAGACCAAGTTCAAGATGAACTTATTGGAAAAATTGGAACAGAAGAAAGAGACCTTTTTGAATTTGAACTTCAAATGGATTTAATTGGTAAAGCCATCAAGCAAACCCGCAAAGAGCGTAATTTAACACAAGAAGAGCTTGGCAAATTAATAGGCGTTCAAAAAGCGCAAATTTCTCGGTTAGAAAATAACGCAAGTAATGTTACTTTAGACACTTTGCTCAGGGTTTTCACTGCATTGAAAGCCAAAGTAAAATTTCAGGTGGAATTATCCAATCTTAACTTTACAGTCAACTAATCTGTCCATTTTATGTTTGTGCCTAAAATCATTTTTTGATTGTTGATCGTGACAAGTATCCAAAGAATAGTTGCTATTTTTACAGCGTTTTAATTCAAACAACCATGAAAAAATTTTGTTTCCTTTTGATATTGCTCTTCGGATTTGGTTTACAAGCACAAAATAAAATGCCTTACCAAATTTATACCAACAAAGGCAAAAAAACGACCTACGAAAAAATGCTCAAAGTAGCTTTAACTTCGGAAGTGGTTCTTTTTGGCGAATACCACGATAATTCTATCATTCATTGGTTGCAACTCGAATTCACAAAGGACTTGGCGCAAAAAAAATCTTTGGTTTTGGGTGCGGAAATGATTGAAACTGACAATCAATCTTATTTAAACGACTATTTATCTGGAAAAATCACTCACAAAACTTTCGATTCCTTAGCTCGATTATGGAACAACTACCCTACCGATTACAAACCTTTGGTCGATTTTGCCAAAGACAATAAAATTCATTTCGTAGCAACGAATGTTCCTCGAAGATACGCAAGTATGGTATTCAAACAAGATTTGCCCGTTTTAGAAACTCTACCACAAGAAGACCAACTTTGGATGGCACCTTTGCCGATTGAATTTGACATCAATCTTCCTGGTTATCAGGCCATGCTCAAAATGATGGGCGGACACGCAGGCGATAAAATGCCCAAAGCCCAAGCCATTAAAGATGCTACGATGGCACATTTCATTTTCAAAAACAGAAAAGAAAATCATTTGTTTTTGCATTTCAACGGCACATATCACAGCGATAACTACGAAGGAATTTATTGGTATTTGAAAAGAAAACAAGCCGATTTAAAAATCATGACGATTGCCACAATCACGCGAACAGACATTTTAAAATTCGACAACGAACAACTCCAAAAAGCTGATTTCATCATCGTGGTGGACGAAGATGTAACAAAAACGTATTGATTTATAGATTATTGATTCGATTTCTTTTGAATCAAATTGCTTTTGTTGGTGTAAGAAGTTGGTTTTTTGAAATTTTTCTGGATGACTGTTTTTTCAAAACTGGCTTCCTCCGTTTTGCTCGATGGTTCGATTAATTGATTGAGTTCGAGGATTTCATCGGGAGTCAAATTTCGGTAACGACCCACGGGAACATCTAATTTGATGTTGATGATGCGAATGCGTTTCAACGCTACAACTTCATAGCCTAAATACGAACACATCCGTCTGATTTGACGGTTTAAACCTTGGGTCAATACAATTTTAAACACAAATTTACTCACCATTTCCACTTTGCAATGGCGCGTCATGGTTCCTAAAATCGGCACACCTTGACTCATTTTCAAAATAAAACGTTCGCTGATTGGCTGATCAACCGTCACAATATATTCTTTTTCGTGGTTGTTTCGTGCCCTGAGAATTTTATTGACGATATCGCCGTCGTTAGTCAAAAAAATCAAACCTTCGCTGGCTTTGTCTAGCCTTCCGATCGGAAAAATACGTTCAGGAAAGTTAATATAGTCGATGATGTTGTGTTTCACTTTCTCATTGGTCGTACATTCAATACCTACAGGTTTGTTGAATGCCAAATAAACCGGAGCGTTGAATTTTTCGAGAATCAGCTTGCCCTCCACTCTAATTTCATCTTGCGGAGTCACTTTCGTTCCCATTTCGGGCACTTTACCATTGATGGTGATTTTTCCAAGTTCGATTAACTTGTCCGCTTCACGACGAGAGCAATAGCCCACTTCCGATAAAAATTTGTTGATTCTTGTAGGTACGATTTCCATGTGGTAAAAATACAAATAAATATGGCTAAAATTTCTGATTTCAAAACACAAAAAAAGGCGTAAAAATACGCCTTAAAATATTTCTGATCATAAAATTATTCAGCAATCCAATTATAACCTCCATAAACAGGATCTGTTTCATGTGACGTTAAATCGACCCAAATCTTATCATTGCCGTTGGGTGATTTAAAGAAATAGTTGTAATTGACCGGCGAACCGTTGAAAGTAACATTACTAAAACCATCTACACGAAACTTAAAATATTCATTTTCAACATACGAATCGATGGTGGTTTGAAAATCAGCTTGATAGATTGTTTGCTCTGGACTTGCATCGTCAGACATGAATTGTTTGCAGTACATGGGTTCAATACACGTATTTTCAATTTTAAAATAATACGTTTGATAGGTCAAATTATATTCAGAACCTGACAAATAATTCAAGGTTTGGACTTTTAGTGTGTCATTTGATAATTTCCAATTCCAAACTGCGGTAGCACTTTCAGGCGTTAGTGGATATTTTGCTGAAGCATCCATTTCAATACGTGTGTATTCGCAAAGATTTGTTTGATTATTTGCATTTTCAGCATCCTCTGAACAAGAGAACAACGAAAGTGTTAACAATATTAAGAGATAATTTTTCATAATTTAATTTTTATAAATTGTTTGCTGTATTTGTGCACCTGTTTCAGTATTTTTTGTAATTATATGATATTTTTGGCTTTCAAGATCATCAACAAAATTTGGATTATCTAAATCATCTGAATCTAATATAACTTCATTAATTTGATTTGAGCCCAAAGAATTAGTAGTTAATCGTTTTCCTCCAATGTATGGCTCATGATTACAAATTTGACCTCTGGTGCAAACAACATTTATGTTATGTATATAATTACCCCAAGTACTGTTAGGATTGTTTAATTGTAAAATTTTAACCCCAAATTGAGCAGTATTATTATTTATCTCTGGTATTTGATTAATACTTGCCGATGAAGGGTCTGGCAATTCTGTATTAGTAAATTCATAAGTAAAACCTTTTTGAAATCTATGTTGCATTAAAATATCTTTACAAACGTATGCGGTTCCATCATATGGAACATTTTCAGTTATACTATAAATTTGACTTCCTTGAATCGTTCCAATTTCAAAAGGTTCATACAATTCTTCAATTGATGTTCTATAGGCATTGTACCCAGGGTAGGAATTTGAAATAGCATGTCTCATTCGCAATTTTTGTCCTTGTGTAAAAATAAGAAAAGATATGGATAAACAAGAAGATGAAAAAGGTCCCATAAGGTTATTTAATAAAATATTTGGATATTGTTGACCGACATTATCGATAGCGTATCCAGTCCAAACACAATTAAAAATGGTATTGGACTGAATACCAAACGGTGTAGCAGGAGTATCATGAACTCTATCACCATGAGTTAAAGCGTTATAGTTAGGACTATTTACATCTCTTGTAACATTTTCGACTAAAGTATTATTATTCGTATTGTCAGTATGTAGAAGAGAAAAACAGTGCCCCATTTCATGAAGCAAAGTTCTACTATTTAAATTTGTATCTCTAATACAAATATCATTACCAAAGGTCCATGCAAACCCACTTATTATATTTAAACCACCATTTGCTAATGATTCAATTATAAAAATATTAAAACAGTCTTCTTTGTATATATTTTCGTTTTCAGCAAAATCTATTAAATCATTGAATGAATTATCTACTCCCTCAACGTTATGTTGTTGAACTTCCATAAATTGCGAACTTTCAATATTTTGAAATCCCCTATATTTGAGTATCCCCCCGACTAACCACATCTTGCATAATCCCGTTTTACAATTGAGCTTTGCGTAAAATAAATTACGTGATGGAATTACAGGAAAAAATGTTTTCAGAGATTGAAGCATGGATGG
>JBEILV010000071.1:0-13748 GCA_040379105.1 Flavobacterium sp. | reverse complement strand
TAAATACCTTATCGTGCTTTTCTTGGCAATCGTTTTTCAGGCTTGTGTAGCACCCAAAGTAGCCGATATTAAGCAAGCAAAACCCTTGCCTGAAATCATTCAAGAAAGCCAAGAAAACCAAAAAGAATTCGAAAAATTACAACTGCGCACTTATTTTTCGGACCCTCATTTACTGCGTCTTTTTGACCAAGTAATCGCCGCAAACCCAGATTATCTGATCGCGCAACAAAGAGTAGAAATAGCCAATAGTTTCCTGAAACAATCTAAGAAAAATAGATTGCCATCGTTAGAAGTAGGAACCATTGCATCGGGTACTCGTTTTGGATTTTATACGATGGAAGGAGTAGGAAATTTTGATACGAACTTATCTTCCAATATTTCCGAAGACCAAATCATCAATCGTAATTTTACTCCAAATTACTGGTTAGGCATGCGAAGCAATTGGGAAGCCGATGTTTGGGGAAGACTCAAAAACCAATCGTTAGCCGCACAAAAAAGATTCATGGCATCGCAGGAAGGCATCAGAATGTTGAAAATGGATTTGTTTACAAACGTGGCTGTTTTGTATTATGAACTGGTCAAGCTGGACAAAAATTTAACCATTTATGAAGAAAACTATCGGTTGCAACTTCGTGCCTACGAAATCACGGCTGCCCAGCGCAATGTGGGTAAAGCCACCGAATTGGCTGTGCAACAATTGAAAGCCGAAAATAAAAATCTAGAAGCCGAAATTGAACATTTAAAAGTAGAAATGATTTCCGTAGAGAAAGCACTACGTTCGCTCATAGGGAGTTATGATAATGAAATTGTTCGAGGGAAAAATTTATTGAATAGTAATTTTGAGGTGCTCAATCAGAACATTCCCATCGCCGAAATCGTTCATTCTCGACCAGATGTCGTGGCTCAATTCTACGACTTAGAAGCTTCGAGAGCCAACGCCAAAGCTGTGCGGGCTGCTTTCTTTCCAAGGTTACAATTTGACAACTTTGTGGGCTACAATTCCTTTTCCAGCGAAACACTCTTCAGACCTGGTTCCTTGGCGTTTCAGATTCTCGGCGGATTGATGGTGCCGGTATTTCAAAAAGGACAATTGAAACAAGAATTTGCAGTAGCGAACAGCGAACAAGAAATTGCTTTTTTAAACTACCAAAAGACCGTTACCAATGCCTACAACGAACTACAAGCCGTGTTAAAACAAATAGAAATTTATGAAAAAGTGTTGCAACTAAAACAAGAGGAAGTCCTTCATTTGAACAGAGCCATTGAAGTGTCCAACGACTTGTATGCAACAGGCTATGCCAATTACCTCGAATTAATCAACGCCCGCAAAAACAAATTGCAAGCTGATCTGGACTTATTGCGATTTCAAGAAGAAAATACAAGAAACAATATCGTATTGTTCAAAGCCCTCGGCGGATCAGTAGAATAAACAGGAACCGTCTCATCCCGAAAAATGAGGCGGTTGCTTTTTAATCATTTATAAATACAACGACAATGTCAAAATTTCGCGATTTTTATTGTCGTGTTTTCTGCTGTTTTTTTCTTCCATTTGATTTTAATTTAAAACGTGATGCAATGCAGGATTTTTATCGAAAACGCTTTTCGCAAAAGGACAAAGCGGGATGATTTTGAGATTATTTTTTTCAGCGAAAGCCACTGCTTCAAGCACCATTTTCTTGCCAGCACTTTGTCCTCTCAAAACATCGCTTACTTCCGTGTGGTCAATAATCATTTTATCGCTTCCGGCGTAGATGTAAGTCATTTTTGCTACGATTTTGCCGTCTTGTTCGATGTAAAATGAACCGTTTTTCAAATTGTTTTCGTGTTTAATTTCCATGGTTTATTGTGGTTTGAATACTATTTTATGTTTAAAAACTTGAATTTGATAAAACCATCCTTTTTTTCATCAAATGGTTGGGTTTGTCAATTTTGCTTTAAGATTTTTTGCAGACTGAAAGGCTGCTTATTTGTGATATTTACTTTTACCACGAATTCTCGAATAAAAATAATAGGATTTGAGGACTCGTGGTAAAAATTTTAAAAGATGGAAGAGAAATGCATAAGGTGTGAAATTACAACTATTTTAAAGACACAAAAATTCATGTATTCATCTCTTAAAAAAGAAACAAATACATGAATTTCAATTATTTAAACAATTTATTGTTTTAAAAGTTGCACTTCTACAAACAATTTTACTTCCTCACCAACCAAAACACCGCCTGTTTCCAAAGCCGCATTCCAAGTTAAACCAAATTCTTTTCTATTGATTTTTCCAGCAATCGACAAACCTGCTTTAGTGTTTCCCCACGGATCGAGCATCAAACCGCTGTATTCTGTGGCTAATGTGATGGTTTTGGTCACGTCTTTTACGGTCAATTCGCCTTCGATTTCAAATTCACTTTCGCTGATTTTCTTTACTGCTGAAGATTTAAACGACAGTTTTGGGAACTTTCCAGCATCGAAAAAATCTGCACTTTTCAAATGATTGTCTCTGTCTGCATTGTTGGTGTCGATTGAATTGATTTCCGCCTCAAAATGAATGGTTGAAGTTTCGAATTGGTTGTCTTCATTTTCGATGATAGCAGTGAAAGTATTGAATTTTCCTGAAACATTGGTAAACATCATGTGTTTTACCTTAAAGCCGATTTCTGAATGTGTTGGGTCAATTGCCCAAGTTGATTTTGCCATTTTATTTAAATTTATTTGTTAAAAAACTAGAATTATAAAGTCATCGGGACTTCCATTAGTAAAATTTGGGTGTCGTTCGTGTTAGAAACGATTTCGAGATCATTGACATCCCAAATTCCCATGCCGTCTTTGGTTTCGAGCGTCTGGTTCTGAATCGTTGCACTGCCATTCAAAATGAAAGCATAAACACCGTTGCCTGGTTTTTTAATGGTATATTTTGAGGCTACTTTTGCTTGGAAATCACCTAAGTGAAACCATGCATCTTGATGGATCCAAACACCTGCATCGTCTGGATTGGGCGATAAAATTTGCTGGAATTTGTTTTGTCTATCTTCTTTTTTCAATGAAATTTGATCGTATCTCGGAGTCACATTTCGTTGGTTAGGATAAACCCAAATTTGCAGAAATTTCACTTGTTGGTCTTTACTTTTGTTGTACTCGCTGTGTTTGACACCTGTGCCTGCACTCATGATTTGAATATCGCCATTTCGAATCACGGTGGTATTGCCCATGCTGTCTTTATGCTCTAAATCGCCTTCAAGTGGAATGCTTATAATTTCCATATTATCGTGTGGATGCGTTCCAAAACCCATCCCTGCGCTGACAATATCGTCGTTCAATACTCTCAAAACGCCAAAATGCATTCTTTCGGGGTTGTGGTAATTGGCAAAACTAAAAGTGTGACGACTTTCCAACCAACCGTGGTTTGCCAATCCGCGGGTGTTGGCTTTGTGAATGACTGTGTTTTCCATAATTTTTGAATTTGTGTTGGGAATATGATTAAAACCTAAAATTTCTAACTCTTTTAATTCATCAATGTTATTTTTGATGAGATTTCCAATCGCGGCCGAAGCAGCAAACATGCCTGTACCCAAAAGTCCCTTTTTTAAAAAATCTTTTCTGTCCATGATTTGTTTGTTTTGATGAAGCAAATTTCCAACAATCTGCAACCGAAAACATTGAACTAGTTCAAGAAATAAAAAATCCTTTCGAAAAAATGAATTTTGAAAGGATTGAAAGTGAATTTGACCATTAATTACGTCAACTTTTAGAAAGTCTGGTTCTGATTTTACTGAGAAATTCTGCCGAAATCCCAATATAAGAAGCGATATAATGTTGTGCAACGCGCTGAGAAATCGTTGGATATTTCTTCATAAACTCGAGGTATTTTTCTTGTGCGGTCATCGAAAGCGTATTAATTAATCGATGTTGCGTTGCAGACAAATTTCGTTGTAACAACAAACGGAAAACTTTTTCGAACTTGGGAATTTGAGCCAACAATTGTTCCTTGTTGTAAGGTGAAATTTCGAAAAGCGTTACTTCCTCCAAAGTTTCGATGTATAATTTGGAAGGCAATTGCTCGTGAAAAGAAGCAATATCACTTACCCACCAATCTTCGATGCCAAATTGAAGTGTTACCTCAAATCCTTTGTCGTCGATAAAATAAGTTCGAACGCAGCCTTGTTCAATGTAAGCTTCAAATTTGCAAACCTCGCCATCTTGCAAAAGAATGGTTTTTTTGGGATAGGTTTTCATTTCCAAAAAACTAAAGAAAAGTGCTTGCTCATCGTCCGTGAGTTCGATGCACTTGCTGACATTGTTTAGAATATTTTGATACATCGATGGAGTTTTAAAATCTGATGAAAGAAACAAAAAAATCTATTTCCAACCAAATACGTTCTGCTTATAAACAAAAAAAAGCCCCACGAATGGAGCTTATTTTCATGATTTTACATTTTATATCAAACTATTTTTCAATAGATATTCAGCAATTTGAATCGTGTTGGTAGCAGCGCCTTTTCGTAAATTGTCAGAAACAATCCACATATTGAGCGTATTGGCTTGCGATTCGTCTCTTCTGATTCTGCCAACAAAAACCTCATCCTTTCCTTGAGCAAACATCGGCATCGGATAGCTGTAATTATGGATGTCGTCTTGTAAAACAACCCCACTCGCTTGGCTCAAAATTGCTTTTACCTCTTCAACTTCAAAAGCGTGTTCAAATTCAATATTGACAGCTTCGCTATGTCCGCCGACCACCGGAATCCGCACGGCTGTTGCTGTAACAAGTACTGTGTCGTCTTGCAATATTTTTTTGGTTTCCTTCACCAATTTCATTTCTTCTTTAGTGTAGCCATTCGGCTCAAAAACATCGCATTGTGGAATCGCATTTCTGTGAATGGGATAATGATAAGCCATTTCACCTTCCACGCCATTATATTCGTTTTCAAGTTGTTGCACCGCTTTTAATCCTGTTCCTGTGATCGATTGATACGTAGAAACTACCACTCTTTTGATTTTATATTTTGTATGTAAAGGTGCCAAAACCATCACCATTTGAATGGTAGAACAATTAGGATTGGCAATGATTTTATCCTCTTTTGTTAAAACGTGGGCGTTGATTTCAGGAACAACCAATTTTTTTGTCGGATCCATTCGCCACGCAGAAGAATTATCGATAACCGTGGTGCCCACTGCCGCAAATTTGGGTGCCCAATCGAGGGAAGTTTGTCCGCCCGCTGAAAAAAGTGCCACATCTGGACGCATATTCACGGCTTCTTCTAAACCAACTACTTTATAGGTTTGATTTTGAAATACAATTTCTTTTCCTACCGATTTTTCGGAAGCTACTGGAATCAATGTTGTTACTAGAAAATTTCTTTCGGCCAAAACCTGAAGCATAATTTCGCCCACCATTCCGGTGGCGCCCACCACTGCAACTTTCATATTGAATTATTTAAAAATGAATGGCAAAAGTAATGAAAAAACCCACCTTAAAAATAGGGTCACAAAATTTAGGTCAATTGTGAAATATTACAAATACATGTCAATCATCCCATCAGGCAAATCGACCAAAATGTTTTTATTGGCTCGATCTACTTTTACAATAAATTGATCTAAAAGTGGAATCAACATTTCGACCTCGCCATTCAAAACTTCGAAAAAGGCTTGCGCAGCCGTATCGTTCACTCCTTTGATTTGTCCGAAAACCCCTCTTTTTTTATCTTCAATAGAAAAATCGATGATTTCGTGGAAATAAAATTTGTTGCCTTTGAGCGGAGGAAGGAAAGAAAGTGGCAAATATAAATCGCAATTAATGATGTCGTTGGCTTCGGCCTCAGATTTGACATCTTCAAAGTTGATGCGGAGCGTATTTTGTTTGTGGAGGGAAATTTTTTCAATAAAAAAAGGAATCAGTTTGTGGTTAATTTCTACCAAAACTGATTCCAAATGTAAGTAATCTGAAGGCGCATCTGCATCAATAAATGCGAGGATTTCGCCTTTGAAGCTAAATTTTTTGGTGATTTTACCCAAGTAGAAACAATCTTTCTTTTGTATCACCTTTTGAAATTTATGCCTCTGAAGTTTCGTTGTTCTCTTCGGTTGCTACTTCTTCTGCAACCTCAACTGGTTTTGCAGCTTCAGCTTGTGCAGCCAAACGTTTTGCGTTTACTTCTTGCTCTGCTTTGAAAGCTTTAGCTCTTGCATCCGCCTCAGCTTTGCTCAAACCATCTTTCTTAGCGTTCACTTTCATTTCTTTTTCTTGCACCCAAGCTTCGAATTTAGCATCAGCTTGCTCTTGTGTAAGCGCACCTTTGCGAATTCCGCCGTCTAAATGGTGTTTGTACAAAGCTCCTTTGTAAGAAAGAATCGCTCTAGCAGTGTCTGTTGGTTGTGCACCATTGTGCAACCATTGTACAGAACTGTCAACATCCAAATCAATCGTTGCTGGGTTAGTGTTTGGATTGTAAGTTCCTAATTTCTCAAGGAATTTACCATCTCTTTTTGACCTAGAATCTGCGGCCACAATCCAGAAAAAAGGTTTTCCTTTTTTTCCGTGTCTTTGTAATCTAATGCGTACTGGCATAATCTTTTTGATTAATTTGAGGTACACGACCTCGGTTATTTAAGGGCGCAAAGATAATTATTTTTTTGAATTTCAATTGATTTGCATTTCAAATCGTTAATTTATTAAGTAGAAATTAGAATTTAGAATATGAATGTTAGGATAATTAAAGATAAAAAGTATTTTTGTGGGTATCAAAATTAAAAATCTGTTGAGAATGAAAAATATTTTTGGGCTTTTTCTATTTGCATTTGCTTTCTTTAGTTGTGGAACCGATGAAAGTTTTAATAATCCGTCAGTGCAAGGTGTTTTGAATGATGAAGTTTGGAAGGCTGACTCTAAGGAAGTTGTTGTCAACAATGCTGGTGAACTCACACTTACTGCAATGAGAGGATATGAAACATTAGAAATAAACTTGCCAGACTACGATCAAAATGATACTATTTTCTTCAATACGCCAGGTACTTCTGCAAAATTTATAGTAGATGCGCCTGACAGCTATACATTATATGATAGTACTGAGGAAGCAGACATCGATTTAAGAGGGAGAAGTTATTTTTATATTACTGAATACAATAGCGCAAAAGGCTATATTTCGGGCGTATTTGGCATCACCGCACCCATAGTTACTGGTTTTCCAATCAATGGTGAAGCAGTGAACATTAGAAAAGGTAATTTTTACAGAATTCCTTTGAGAGATTAAAAATTAGATTATTATTGATTCAAAATAAAAAATCCCTTGGAAATTTTCTAAGGGATTTTTTTATTTATGTGAGGAAATTTTTAATGTAAAAGTTTACTAATCAATGTGTTTGCGTCGAGTTCGCCAGCATTGCGCCACACCATTTCGCTGTTTCTATAAATCATTAAGGTGGGCAATGTTTTGATTTTTAAAGCGTCCGCCAATTCTTTGTTTTTGTCAATATCAATTTTGATTACTTTGGCTTTATCGCCTAAAGCAGCCGCAACGTCTCTGATTACTTCGTCCATGGCAACGGAAGATTCACTCCAATCGGTAAAAAAATCGACTAAAACGGGGACTTCAGAATTTATTAAATCGCCAAATTTTGACATATTCTTACCTTATTAGTGAAACAATTGCGAAACAAATATAGATATTTTTACGATTTGACAAGGGTTTTAGCCTTTTTTTAATGTAATGACCGTGATTTCTGGCCAAATGCCCACCCGTCCAGGGTACGCATGAAAACCAAAACCTCGGTTGACATATAAATATCTGGAAGCATTTTCATACAAACCTGCCCATTGTTTATAAACATATTGCACAGGACTCCATCTAAAAACCCCGGGAATTTCAATGCCGAATTGCATGCCGTGCGTGTGTCCAGATAAAGCGAGGTGGTAATTGAACGGATGATTTTTCACTTCATATTCCCAATGACTTGGATCGTGCGACATCAATATTTTGAAATCACTCTTAGCAATTCCTTCGCTTGCCAATTTCAAATCGCCCGCTTTTTTGAAATTGTGTCCCCAATTTTCAACACCAATCAATTTTATTTCTTCATTTCCTTTCGAAATCGAAACATTTTCATTTAAAAGTAATTGAAAACCAATTTTTTGATGAATGTTTTTGATGGCGATAAAATTAGCATCTTTGGCTTGATTGTTCGGCCAAGTGATGTATTCGCCATAGTCATGGTTGCCCAAAACCGAAAATTTCCCGAAAGGGGGAGAACTAATTTCGTTAAAGACAGTAATCCACGGATCCATTTCCGAAGCATGCGTATTGACGATGTCGCCCGTGAACAAAATCATGTCTGAATTTTGATTATTGATCATTTTGATGGCTTCCTGAATGGCTGCTTTGTTTTCAAGACTTCCCACGTGAATATCGGAAATGTGTGTGATTCTAAAACCATCAAATTCTTTGGGTAAATCTTTGAAGTAAACCGTTTGCGGAATGACTTTGTAGTTGTGTTTGCCCACTAAAATTCCGTGCACAATCGCTATCAGCGGCACAAAAGCCAATATAATTGCCAACGCACTTAGCCATTTGACCCTCGGTGGAAAAAATGTAGTCATGCCCATTTTGGGCGATACCCAATAAAAAACACCTGTAAAAAAACGAACGATGTCTTCCCCGAAAAGCATCACTGCAATAAAGATTTTAGGCACCGAAATAGTGATTAAAAGTCCGAGGGTAAACAAGGTTTGGCTGTTTTGACCGATGCTTCGATCGAACTGAGAGAAAGAGTAAAAAATATAAGCAATGAATAAAACCGTTAAAAGAATGTATGAATTTTGAATCCACTTGAATTTAGAAATTGTTTTAATGGCTTGAAAAGCGTACCATTCTACCAAAAGAACGAACATGATGAAGATCACTAACCTATACATGAATGAATTTTTTGCAAATAAAGTGTGTTTCCATGGCACTAGGATTGATTTAAACAAAAATTAACTATTATTTTGAGGTAAAAATCAATACAGAGAATGCAGAAGATAAAAACCTTAATGCCAAATAATATTCCATTTAACTCGAGTAGTAGTAAAAAAGATTCCATTAGATTTTTTTACTACCTCACATTTTTAGGTCGATTAAAGACTAAAACAATGACAACAAACCAAAAATAAGTTTAAATATGATTAAGAATACTTATGTTTAAAATGAATTTTCACAGAATGTGCCTCTACGCTTGTTCGAAGGTTTTGCTTTAAAAAAGTAAATATCCGCAAGTACCCTTTATTTTTTTTCATCTGTCGAGTTTCACAACGTTGTTGATTGGAGTTGATTTAATTTTGATTCAAAATTAGGTTAATATTTTCAAATTGTTTCGGTGTTATTTTAAAAATTTCAGGTTTCAATTGATACCATTTTTCGACAGCACTATATGGTGTTTTCGCATTTAATTCTCTTCTTATTGAACCATGTCGCCTGTAAAAATTATAGAAGTAAAGAAAGTTTGATAGATCTTTTTTCATTTCGGTTACTGTTTGATATTTATTTTTCAGTATTGTGTTTGATTTAATAATTCCATTTACTCGTTCAACCATTCCGTTTGTTTTAGGCGTAAATGGTTCTGTCAGCCTGTGTTCTATGTTGTTTTTAATGCATTTTACATCCATTTTTGAAAGCTTTTGACAAGCATTACCTATCTTAGACTTTAATAAACGATTTGTAAATTCAAGACCATTATCAGTTAAGATATGGGTAATATAAAACGGGAAGAAGTTGAAACATTTATCCATAAAATCTTCTGCGCTTTCAGAAGTTTTATTTTCATAAACAGCGTACGTCATCAGTCTGGTGCATCTATCAATGACAACAAAAAGATAAGATGATTTACCATTAAATTTTGGCAAGTAGGTTACATCAATATGTAAATACCCAGGCTCATATTCATTGAACTTTTTAGTCTTTTCCTTGTGTTCTGTTGGAGTTTGATTGATTTTCTCATTTACAAAACAACGATAAATAGAACTTCGAGATATTGTAGGATTTACTTCTAAAAGATTTTCCCAAACTTCATCAATAGAAGACCAGGAAGAGGTTCTGAAACTAATGGCCATTGCTCTTTCCAATTCACTTAAAGAATATTTTATATTTAAAGGTCTTGAGGAAACATCATTCTGAAAATCTCGATTTTTCCATTTTGAAACCGTCTGCTCCGAAACACCAAATCTTAAAGCCAAATTGGAATTTGTGTCAGTTTTGTTTTGTATTTGAGAACGAATGTTTAAATTCGTTTTGGCATTGGAGTGGTAAACTTGTTGCATCATATTTAAGTTTGTGGTAAAACAAAAATAATCAACTTTTTTATCTTCCCCCTTCGGGGTTTTCTTTTTCGGCTACGCCTTCAAAGAAAACCCCGAAGGGGGTGAAAATGCCATCAATAACCTAGTGAAACTTTACAATTAAATCTTTAAATATTCATTATTTGAAATTTTAAAATTTTCAACACTCATTCCTACCTTTTTCAAAATGAAGCCTCCCTAATTTTGACTCAAGACCTGCATCAACATAAATTTTTCAATTGAAACCATATTACCTAAAATTATTATTTCAGAAACATCAACACCTTTAAAAATCTCAAATAAATGAATCTTAAGTAAATTTAACTTTTGAATTTTAAACGAATTTTCAATAGTAGATTTATGTTTTTCTAATTAGATTTTAATAGACGAAATACCATTTAATCCCTTCAAAAAGCAAAAAAAAGAGCAACCATTTTTGTTTGCTCTTATTAAACACGATATTTAAATTCGCATTAGCTAAAAAAATTTGAAAAACACATAATTAAAGCGCGGAATACACTGCACGAATTCAACCACGATTACCACTCGCATTAGATGCGGCTTGACCAACCAATATTATTTGAATTAACTGAATCATTATGCTGCCGCCATACGATCCAGTAAAATTTCTATCCTGCTCTGTAGATATTCAACATTTTTTTCAACCCTCTACCGCTTAATTCTTTAAAGTTACGCTGTTAATTGAGTTAGTAGCAAATATGCCTACACTAGTTGGATCGATGGGTTTACCATCATTTGAATTGATTGAGGCATTTCCGTTTATAGCACAATAATTACTTGAGATTTGTTCAAATCTACACCCATATTTATACTTGAAAAGAACTCGGAAGTTACCTTTGCCATTCTAAAAGAACATTCATTGGACGATGGTGGTTGTGAACCACGGCAAGATTTTTCAAATTCAAATTCGGTTATAGAACGCAAACATACCCAATGAGTGCTCATATTAATAATCTAATTTTCAATTGTTAATTATTTTAAATCCTCTTTCTGAAACTTCATCTCAATGTTCATATTTCTTTTGGAATACTTTCGAAAAGCATAAAACACACCGATCGCTAGCAATAAGGGCAATAATCCTACAATTTCTACATTGCCAGGGTCATTTGTATCTGGATTAAATGGATCAAACTCATCATCTGCCCAGCACTGAAAAACACCCAATAACAGCAAAAACAAGGTAAGAAGAATTTTATTAGATGTAGTTTTTTTTATTATTGAATCTTTCATTGTAAATACTTACTTTATTTTAAATTATTGATTTATTGAATGATAAATTTATGTATGTAAGTTTTTCCTTCTTCCGAAGTGCATGTCAATACATAAAATCCTGCTGACAACGAGGTGGGTAATTGTACACGCTGTTGTTGTGAGGTGTTATCAATAAGCGTTGTATGCACTATTTGACCTTGCGTATTTGATATTTGCAATGTCCATGCAGTTCCTTGTGTGAAACTTTGCAAATACAACTGATGGTCTTTTACTGGATTAGGCCAAATCAATAATGGCATTGATTCTGGTTGTGCTACATCCAAGGGTTGCTCTTCAAAAACAATTCTAAAACGCCCCGTTAAATCGGTGTTCGTGTCCGTTGAAAAGAAATGTACCAACATTGAACCATTCAAGGCAAAAGTGTTTTCCTCTGATGTGTATAAATCTTGCAAACGACCCACCATGCCTTCATTGCCATTAAATTGGGTTGAAATCAACAGAAAATGATTTTGATTGGCTTGCATGCCCGTCAATCGCAACGGAATGGTGTCTTGCACGGTCAGCAAACCTCTGTGTTCCACTGTGAGATTGGAAGTATTTCTACGAATAGCAATGTTTTCACCTGGTTTAGACAATTTGCTTCCGTCAGCCATATCCACTTCCTCATTTCCACTTTCATAAAACGCCGCTACAACAGCATCATTAGGATACCATTGGGTGTTTTCTTGTTTGAAGAGCGACACCCGCAATAAATCAATTGCAGCGTTGCTTACTTGGTTGTTTTGTCTTGCCAAAACATCGTTGTCCACGGTCGTTCCTTTATGGCTTTCTGTAATAGTAAAAGTACTACCTTCTGCTTCGGGTCTGACCATAAATGCCTGTCCGAGTTGAATTTGCGTGTTGGCATCATAGCTTCCTGTCAAATTGCTGTAGCCCGTAATTTTATCATAAACCACATAACCACCCGTGGGGGCTAGTTTCGGATCCCAAACCCAAATTTTATCTCTAAAGCCTATGTTGGTTTCCAATAATGCTGCTGGCGATAAAGGTGCTGCATACGGATTCGGAATGAGGGTGTGCAACCCTAGAGGAAGATTGGCATAATTTTGAGTCCCTAAGATGAGATTGCCTCTAGCCACTAGGGTTGTAGGTTGTGCGTTGTCATATCCTGAAATAATGTTGCTTCCATAAGGTCCGGTTGGAAATGTCAAAAACCCATAATTGCGATTGGCATCAAAAAGCGGTTCTGTTTTGGTATTGGTGATATTAATCCAACCAGTTGCAGGCAAAGAAGTGGGATACTTGAGTAGTGAATGAAAGGGTCCGACTGCCAAACCATTGCCAGCAGCCCCAGTGCCATTAGGTCCCCAAATGACCATGCCTTGACCAGCGATATCGCTACCATTATTTTGCCAATTGTAAAACACTGAATTGTTGCTTTCGCCTTTTAAAGGCATCGTTAATAATCGATAAGCACGACGTCCCTCAAAATCTTCTACGGGCACTGTGGGAATGTAGCGTTCTACCTCTGCGTTCAAAGCGATGGTTCCCGTAGAATTTCCAATGGTTGCAGTACCTGTAGCATCTGACTTGATGATAATCGTTCCTTCTCCCTCTAGACTGCCATCTACTGACAAACGACTGCTTGGATTTAAGGTAAGCGTGGCTTGGTCTTGCAAATGAATACGACTCGTACTCGGTAGCGTAAACACCTCCGACAAGACTGGCTGTGTGCCCGTGCCACGCACTACTGCAAAATCATTGGTTGGGAAAACACCCGAACTCCAATTACTATTTAATGTAAAATCCGAAGTTATTCCAGTAAAATAAATACCTAAGGCAGGTGCTTGATATGTTACATGTACATCACCACGCCCAACGCCTCCGAAATAATTCAAAGGGACACCAAGAAGAATATTGGTTTGGGTTACATGTACATCACCACGCCCAACGCCTCCGAAATAAATCAAAGGATCACCAAGAAGAATGTTGGTTTGGGTTACATGCACATCACCACGCCCAACGCCTCCGAAATAATTCAAAGGGACACCAAGAAGAATATTGGTTTGGGTTACATGCACATCACCACGACCTACGCCTCCGTAATAAACCAAGGCGTCGCCGAGAAGCGTGTTGGTTTGGGTTACATGCACATCACCACGTCCAACCCCGCCGTAATAAACCAAGGCGTCGCCGAGAAGCGTGTTGGTTTGGGTTACAT
>JBEILV010000070.1:0-13914 GCA_040379105.1 Flavobacterium sp. | reverse complement strand
CCTTTCTTTTATGAAAACTACCCGATATGCATCCTACGCAGAAATCGATCGAGATTTAGAAATCTTACAATTGGAAAGAGAAATTCAGAAGCAGAAAATAGGTTTAGAAATTCAGAATACGAAATCTTTATTCACGCCTTCTTATCTTTTTGGTGAAGGTTTGAAATCTACAACTTCTTCTTTTTCATTCAATCAAGTCACCCTTTTTAAATGGGTTATTCCATTGATTATAAAATATATTTTCACAAAAAAAAGAGGCTAATGGCCTCTTTTTTATTTTTATCATTCTTCTTATTCTTCTTCTTCTTGCGTGTCTTCACTATTTTTCTTTATTCTTGTACTGTTTGCTTTTTTCATGGCTTCGCCCACTTGGTTACTTGCCGTGAAACTTGCCACCATGTTGTTGAGCATATCGCTTCCAGCTTGTGGAGAATTTGGCAACAAGATTAAGTTGGAATTCGTATCTGCTCCAATTGCTTGCAAAGTATCGTAGTGTTGCGTCACAACAATCAATGCGGATGCTTCTTGAGAATTGATGCCTACTTTATTCAAAACATCCACACTTTCTACCAAACCTCTAGCAATTTCTCTTCTTTGGTCAGCAATTCCTTGACCTTGCAATCTTTTGCTTTCCGCTTCTGCTCTTGCTTTGGCTACAATTCTGATTCTTCCGGCCTCTGCTTCATATTCGGCGGCTGTTTTCTCTCTATCGGCAGCGTTGATTCTGTTCATGGCATTTTTCACTTGAATGTCTGGATCAATGTCCGTAATCAGCGTGTTGATGATGTCATAACCATAAGTTGTCATCGCTTCGTTCAATTCTCTTTTAACAGCAATTGCAATATCGTCTTTTCGTTCAAAAACATCGTCTAATTTCAATTTTGGAACTTCTGCACGCACTACGTCAAAAACATAAGATGTGATTTGGTCATGAGGATATTCAAGTTTGTAGAACGCTTCATAAACTTTTTCTTGAATTACTTTAAACTGAACAGACACTTTCATTTTCACAAAAACATTGTCTTTTGTTTTCGTTTCAATGATAACGTCTAGCTGTTGAATTCTTAAATTCAATTTACCTGCAATTCTGTCGATTACCGGAATTTTGAATTGTAAACCCGACTGTCTGATGCTGCTAAATTTGCCGAATCTTTCTACAACCGCAGCGCTTTGTTGTTTCACGGTGAAAATAGAGGCTAAGATGATTAAAACAATCAGCGCTCCAAAAATGTAAACTTCCATAAATATTAGTTTTTTGATTTAAAGTTGTTAAGATATTGATTTTAAATCATCAAATATCATTCTCTTATTAATTTTTTTTGATTTTTAAATATTTTGAATGGCGTTCTCTATTCTCTCGATTGTTTTTTCTTTGCCAATCATTTCAATAATATCAAAAAGATGCACTCCTTTCAAAGCTCCGACTAAACTCAATCTCAATGGTTGCATCACTTTTCCCATCCCTATTTCGTTTGCTGTCATCCAGTTTTTTACGATGTTTTCAATGTTTTGAGATGAAAAATTATCAATGGAATTTAATACTTCGATTACTTTTTTCATCAAATCTGGCGTTTCCTCTTTCCAATTTTTCTTAGCTTTTTCATCATAAGATGTTGGATTAATGAAGAAATAGTCGGTTAAATCCCATAAATCATTGGCAAAATTGGCTCTTTCTTTTACCAAACCAATTATTTTTTCGAGTTGATTGTCTGTATAAGAATGATTGATATTTTTTTCAAGCAATGAATTTTTAAAATTAAACACTAAAGATTCATTTGTAACTTGCTGTAAATATTGGTGGTTGATAGAGGTTGCTTTTTCAAAATCAAAACGTGCTCCTGCTTTATGCACTCTTTTCAAATCGAAAGCTTCGCACATTTCATCCAAACTGAATAGTTCCTTTTCTGTGCCGTCGTTCCAACCAATCATAACCAAGAAATTCAACAACGCTTCTGGCAAAAATCCAACTTCTTTGAATCCTTTTAGTTCATTCCATTGCATTGGAAACACGGGAAAACCACCAATTTCGCCATCTCTTTTTGATAATTTTCCTTTGCCGTTAGGTTTTAAAATGAGTGGTAAATGTGCAAATTGTGGCGCTTCCCATTCAAACGCTCGGTATAATAAAAAGTGGAGTGGAAGTGAAGGCAACCATTCTTCGCCACGAATAACGTGCGATGTTTCCATTAAATGATCATCGACAATATTGGCCAAATGATACGTCGGCATGCCATCGCTTTTGAATAAAACTTTATCATCTAATAGATTGGTGTCAAATTTAATTTCGCCTCGAATGATGTCACTAAGTTCCAATATTTCATCAATAGGTGTTTTAAAACGAATGACATATTCCTCGCCCGAGGCAATTCTTTGATCAACTTCCTCTTTAGAAATGACGAGAGATGTATCTAATTTTTCACGATTGTGCCAGTTGTAAATAAAAGTTTTTCCTTGTTCTTCATGTCGTTTTCTATGCAAATCTAAAGCTTTTTGAGTGTCAAATGCATAATAAGCATGTCCTTTTTCAATTAACAAATCGGCGTATTTTTTATACATCTCTTTGCGTTCACTTTGACGATAGGGTCCAAATTTTTCATTTTTGCCCACGGTTTCGCTCGGGGAAATTCCTAACCATTCTAGTGCGTCAAATATATATTTTTCAGCACCTTCCACATATCTATTTTGGTCTGTGTCTTCAATTCTGATGAAAAATGTACCGTTGTTTTTCTTTGCAAATAAATAATTGAACAAAGCGGTGCGCACTCCACCAATATGTAATGCACCAGTCGGACTTGGCGCAAATCGAACTCTCACTTCTTTTGTCATTGTTTTTCTAATTTGCACAAAGATACAAATGCGTGTTGTTTTGCTTCTTTATTTTTAACATTTTGCTATAACTTAATATTGTAATTTTATCGATTGTAATTTTATATCCACTTTATCTTGAAGGCAAGTACACTCATTTATCAAAAGTTAGAAAAATTTATCCAAAAATTCTATTGGAATGAAATCCTTAGAGGTGCCATTTTGTTTGTAGGATTAGGTTTGCTTTATTTATTATTCACTTTAATTGTCGAATATTTTCTATGGTTGCCACCCAATGCGAGATCTTTTTTGTTCTATGCATTTGTTCTTGTGGAACTATTTTTAGTGTTTCGTTTTTTATTGTATCCTCTTTTTAAATTAGTAAAACTTCAAAAAGGCATCAACGAAATCGAAGCTTCTAAGATGATTGGTACTCATTTTAAAGAAATTGATGATAAATTGCTCAACTTTTTACAATTGGATTCAAATGCCCAAGATTCTGAATTGGTTTTGGCATCTATTGAACAAAAAGCATTGTCGCTAGAGCCGTTTCCTTTTCAAAATGCCATCAATTTTAAAGAAAACAAAAAGTACATTCCTTTTGCATTGTTGCCCATTTTACTTTTTTCATTCTTTTATATTTCTGGAAATAAAGAAATTATTACCGATAGTTTCGATAGGGTAGTGCAATACAATAAGACTTTTATACCACCTGCACCTTTTCAGTTCAAGATTTTAAACAACAATTTATCTGTCAATGAAGGCGACGATTTTCAACTGATTGCAACCACTGTTGGTAAAATAAAACCTGAGTCCATCGAAATTGTTTTTAACGATCAAGAGTATTTTATGAATCTTCAGGACGATGGTAATTATGTTTATAATTTTAGTGCTGTAAACGAGAATGTTTCATTTCAATTGAAAGGAAACGATTTGATGTCTGATTTCTACAAAATTGATGTAAAACCTGTGCCTTCCATTCAGGATATTAGTTTGGTTTTAGATTTTCCTGCGCATACCAAAAGAAAAAGAGAAATAATCAAAGGAACAGGAAATGCCGAATTTCCAGAAGGAACGAAAGTAACATGGCAAGTTCAGACGAAATCTTCCGATCGATTAAGTTATAAGGAAGATGCGTTGTCGATTTCTTTTTTGAAAAACGAATCGCTTTTTTCTTTAGCTAAAACATTCAAGAATTCAGCAGATTATCAGTTAGAAATTGTTAATGATGTGTTCAAAAATCAGGTTGTTTCCGATTATAATTTTCTTGTAATAAAAGATCAATTTCCGACAATCGACGTTAAAGAAATTAATTCTGAGAACGGTTTGGTTTATGTCGGTCAATTGGCAGATGATTATGGATTAAGAAGTTTAGCTTTCGTTTATGCAGACGAAAGTAACCCTAATGATAAGAAAAAATTTCCGATTGAAATTCAAAAAGACAAGGTTGGACAGTTTGTTTTCACAATTCCAACAGAAAAACTGTTTGAAAAGGGAAAATCTTATAGTTTTTGCTTCGAAGTTTCTGATAATGATGTAGTTAATAACTTCAAATCTTCAAAATCTACTTCTTTTAACCAAAAAGTAAAAACCGATAACGAAGAAAATGAATCTTTGTTGAATGCCAAGAATGCAGCGATTAAAAGTTTAGAGAAATCGTTAAAGAACAACGACAAGCAACAATCAACGATGGATGAGTTGAAACGTTTGGACAAAGAAAAAAACGAACTTAGCTTTAAAGAACAACAAAAGATCGAGTCTGCTTTAGAGAAACAAAAAGAATCAATGAAGCAAATGAAAGAATTTTCCAAAGAGCTTCAGAAAAATCTTGAAAAGTTTTCTAAGGATAAAAATGATGAATTTAAAGAGAATTTGTTAGAGCGTTTCGAAAAAAATCAAGAGAAGTTGCAAGAAAATCAAGATTTGTTGGACGAACTTGAGCGTCTTAATGAGAAGTTGCAACAAGAAGAATTGTTTGAAAAAATGGATGAAATGAATAAGAATTCTAAAACATCCAAGAAAAATTTAGAACAATTACTCGAGTTAACAAAGAAATATTACGTTGAGAAAAAGCTTGAGCAGTTGGTTGACAAATTAGACGCAATGAGTGCGAAGCAAGATAAATTGAGTGCAGAATCCAATCCTAATGAAAAGGAAAAACAAGAGCAATTGAACAAAGAGTTTAAAGAATTGAAGAAGGAATTTAGAGCTTTAGAAGAAGAGAATAAATCTTTAAAATCGCCTATGGATTTGCCGACCAATAAAGTGGAAGAGGAATCAATTGAAAAAGAAATGCAAAAATCTTCTGATGATTTGCAAGAGAATAAACCAAAAGATGCAAACAAAAGTCAAAAAGAAGCAGCTAAGAAGATGAAAGAATTATCTCAATCTATGGCGCAATCCATGGCGGCTTCTTCTGCTGAAACGATGGAAGAAGATATCGAGACTTTGCGTCAGATATTAGATAATTTATTGGCTTTTTCGTTTACTCAGGAAGATGTTTTAAAAAGATTTTCCACGATGAAATCAGGCGCATCCAATTTCAATAAAAATTTAAAGTTGCAACAAGATTTACGTGTTCAATTCAAACATATAGACGATAGTTTATTTGCTTTATCGCTACGAAACGAAAAAATTTCAGATTTTGTCAATGAAGAAAGCGGAAATATTTATTACAATATTGATAGATCGCTTGAAAATTTAGTAGAAAATAATTTTTCAAAAGGCACGTCACATCAACAATATACTGTTACGGCTGCTAATAAATTAGCCGATTTTTTAAGCAATTTATTAAATCAGATGCAAATGTCTATGAACGCATCGGGTGGCGGTGCAGGTTCTCCAAAACCAGGACAAGGTAAAGGTGGTCAGTTGCCAGATATTATTCAAAAGCAGCAAGGTTTGGCTGATAAAATGAAAGGAAAAAATAAAGGAAGCAAGAAGGGCGAAGAAGGTGATGAAGGCGAAGAGGGCATGGGCAAGCAAGGTCAAAAAGGACAAGAAGGACAAAAGGGACAAGATGGTAAAAATGGCAAATCTGGTAAGAATGGAAGTCAAGGCGAAGGCAACGGTTCTGGTGATGCCAGTGGTAATGGTGATGAAAATGCAAAGCTGCTGATGGAGATTTTTAAAGAACAACGTAATTTACGGAAACAATTAGAAAACCAATTATCTAAAATAGGCTTGACTCCTGATGGTAAAAAAGTTTTGGATCAAATGAAAGAAGTCGAAAAATCCATTTTAAACAAAGGTTTTAATAACGAAGTTTTGAATAAAATGCTCAACATTAAATACAATATGCTCAAGCTTTCTGAAGCGATTCAACAGCAGGAAGAAGACACAAAGAGATCAAGTAATGCCAATGAAAAAGAGTTTTCTGGTAGTCAAAACACCTATTCAAAAGAAATTCAAGAATATATCAAATCAATTGAGATTTTAAATCGTCAAGTATTACCTTTGCAGCCCGAATATTCTAAAATTGTGAAACAATATTTTAATTTAAATGATTGATTTTAATTATTTAACTGACTTTATTATCGAAGATGAATCTTTGTATAGTGATTGGATTGATAAGTTAGTGTCGAAGCATAATTTCATTTTTGGTGACATTACTTACGTTTTTTGTGACGATGCTTATTTACACGAAATGAATATAAAGTTTTTGAACCACGATGCACTTACAGATATTATTACTTTTGATTATTCGGAAGACACGACAATAAGCGGCGATTTATTTATTTCTATCCAAAGGTTACAAGACAATGCGGTGGATTTTAATACAGATTTCAAGAATGAATTGTTACGTGTTATGTCGCATGGTGTTTTACATTTAATGGGTTATAAAGACAAGACCGAAAAAGATGTTTTGTTAATGCGAAGTTTAGAAGAAGAAGCAATATCATTGTTTCACGTGAAACAATGAGTTTTTCGTTCCACGTGAAACATAATTAAATTTATATGTTTAGAGAAAAATATGATGTAATTGTTGTTGGAGCAGGTCATGCAGGTGCAGAAGCCGCCGCCGCCGCTGCCAATATGGGTTGTACAACTCTGTTGGTTACGATGAATCTGCAAACCATCGGACAGATGTCGTGTAATCCTGCCATGGGCGGTATTGCAAAAGGACAAATCGTTAGAGAAATTGATGCGCTTGGTGGTTATTCAGGAATTGTGTCAGATAAAACCGCCATTCAATTCAAAATGTTGAATAAATCCAAAGGTCCTGCCATGTGGTCGCCGAGGGTGCAATCAGATAGAATGCGTTTTGCTGAAACGTGGAGGTTGATGCTAGAAAATACACCCAATGTTGATTTTTATCAGGAAATGGCTTCTAGTTTGATTATCGAAAACAACCAAGTCAAAGGGATTAAAACTTCTTTAGGAATCTCCATTTTTGCGAAAACAGTGGTGCTTACCAATGGAACTTTTTTAAACGGATTGATTCATATTGGCGACAAACAGTTTGGTGGGGGTAGAGCAGGCGAGAGTGCTTCTTTTGGAATCACAGAAGTTTTGACTTCTGCTGGTTTTGAAGCTGGACGGATGAAAACGGGCACGCCTCCGAGAGTGGATGGACGTTCGTTAGATTATTCAAAAATGAGAGAAGAATTTGGCGATGCCGAACCTTATAAGTTTTCATATTTGGAAAATATTAAACCCATAACAAATCAAAAATCTTGTTGGATGACTTATACATCTCCAGAAGTTCATGATTTGCTTAGAGAGGGTTTTGATCGATCGCCGATGTTCAATGGAAGGATTCAAAGTACGGGGCCAAGATATTGTCCTTCCATAGAAGATAAAATCAATAGATTTGCCGACAAAGACCGACATCAATTATTCATTGAACCTGAAGGATGGGACACTGTTGAAGTTTATGTCAATGGATTTTCAACCTCGCTGCCAGAAGATGTTCAGTTTAAAGCGCTCAGTTCTGTGGCAGGTTTTGAAAAGGTAAAATTTTTTCGTCCTGGTTATGCTATAGAATACGATTATTTTCCACCAACACAATTAAAACATACTTTAGAAACTAAATTGATCGAAGGTTTGTACTTTGCTGGGCAAATCAACGGAACAACTGGTTATGAAGAAGCAGCTTGTCAAGGACTCATGGCTGGTATCAATGCTGCGTTAAAAGTACAAGAGAGAGAACCTTTTATTTTAAAAAGAGATGAGGCTTACATTGGTGTGCTCATTGATGATTTAATAACCAAAGGAACAGAAGAGCCTTATCGTATGTTTACTTCTAGAGCAGAATACAGAACTTTATTAAGACAAGACAATGCCGATTTTAGATTAACAAGAAAAAGTTTTGATTTAGGTCTTGCTTCGTTAGAAAGACTCAAAAGAATGGAATTGAAAAAAGAAATGTCTGAAAAGATGGTCGATTTTTTTAAAGAAACAAGCATTTCTCCAGAAGAAGCAAATCCTATTTTGGCAGAAAATGAAAGTGCTTTAATGATACAATCCGACAAAATGTTTAAAGTTTTTTCTAGACCGCAAATTTCACACACAGACATCATCAAATTTCCAAAAGTGCAGGATTATATAAATTCAAATGATTTGGATTTAGAAATAGTAGAACAAGCGGAAATTCAAGTCAAATACCAAGGTTATATTGAAAAAGAAAGAAATAATGCTGATAAACTTAAAAGACTGGAAGATGTGAAAATTCCAGAAAATTTTGATTTTTCTAAAATTGTTTCTCTTTCGTACGAAGCGAGAGAAAAATTTAAAAAAATTAAACCAGTCACCGTGTCACAAGCTTCTAGGATTAGTGGTGTATCTCCGTCTGATATTTCAGTGCTTTTAATTTATATGGGAAGGTAGTTAGTTCCACGTGAAACTTAAAAATGAAAATGTGAATACAATAACTTATAAATTTTGTAAAAAACCTTTTTTGAAATCCAAAGATTATGCGGTTTCAAAAGAGGATTTTGTACTTAAGATAGATAAAAATCTTGAATTGCTAAAAACTTGTCCGCAACCCTCTCAAGAAAATATTTCAAGATATTATGAATCAGATGATTATATCTCTCATACGGATGGAAAACGGAATTTTTTTGAAAAAGCATATCAATATGTGAAGAGAATAAATCTAAAAAAGAAGCTTGATATCATCAATTATTGGAATATTGAACAAGGAAAAATTTTAGATTTTGGCGCAGGCACGGGTGATTTTATGCTTTTTGCAAAGAATCATGGTTGGAAAACCTTTTGTATAGAAACAAGTGCGAAGGCTATTGAATTAGGTAAAAACAAAGGTCTTTGTTACGCAGACAAATTAGAAGATTTTGAAGACCATTTCTTTGACGTTATTACGCTTTGGCACGTTTTGGAACATGTTCCTGATTTTGATCAAACGATAGATTTATTAAAATCAAAATTAAAACCTGATGGAACGCTAATTATTGCTGTGCCAAATTTTAAATCGTTTGATGCTAAGTTTTATGGTGCATTTTGGGCAGCCTATGATTTACCACGTCATTTTTGGCATTTTTCAAGAAAAGCAATTCATACAATTTTTGAAAATCATCAAATGAAAATCATTAAAACATATCCAATGCTTTTCGATAGTTTTTATGTTTCTATATTATCCGAAAAACATAAAACGCAGCATAAAAATCTACTAAAAGGTTTTGTAACAGGTTGTATATCAAACTTTAAAGCAATCAAAACCAAAGAATATTCCTCAATAATCTATGTTATAAAGAACCACTAGAATCAATTTTTTTTCTAGCAATCATTTAATATCCTTACAATTACTTAGAATTACTATTTTTACCCAAATTTTATAAATTCAAACATGAAAAAATTAATTATCGTTGCAATTCTTGCACAAACCTTGTTCTCTTGTCAAAATCAAACGGCAAATGGTGCTTCTTCAGGTTTCAAAACCGCTTTTGTTGATACCAATAAGCTTATTGAAGAATACACGGAAGCCAAAGATCTAGATGCCAAATACAAAGCTAAAGGCGAAGAGATGAGTCGTGATTTAGAAGCTGAAATCAAAAAATTCCAGGACGAAGTAAAAAGTTTTGAAACAAATGCAAAAGTGTATGGTCAGCAGTGGGCACAAACAAAAGGACAAGAATTACAGCAGAAAGAACAACAGCTGAGCTATGCACAGCAAGCATTAGCGCAATCACTACAACAAGATGGTGCGAAAGAAATGGACTCGATGGTCAGCTCAATCAAAAAATTTATCGCTGACTATGGAAAAGAGAAAGGCTACGATTATATTTTCGCTACTGGAGACGCTGTTTCTATTCTTTACGGTAAAGAAAGCTATGACCTAACAAGTGAAATGATCAAGGTTTTGAATGAAAAGTATCAATCTAAAAATACGGATCAATCAACAAAAGTTAAGGACACAACAGCAGTAAAAAAGTAAAATAATTATATAAAAGCTTTTTTTTCGGTTTAGTTAAGATTTATTAACATTAAACCATTCGATTGTTAATAAAATTTTATAGTTTTGTTTCCATTCTTGTTTCACGCTAAAAAAGCTTTTTATGAAAAAATCATTATTTACCATTTCCTTTGTTCTTGCCTTGGGTATTTACTCTTCAACTGCCCAATCAAAATCAACTAAAAAAGCAGATGAGTATTTCAATAAGTATGAATATACATCGGCTGTAAGTGAGTATTTAAAGCTAATTAAAAGCAATAAAGCGGATAATTACGTTTACAAAAAGCTTGGCGACATCTATTTCTTAATGTACAAAAATGATGAAGCCGTAAAATGGTATAAAGAAGCTGTAGAAAGCCCACAAGATGCCGAAACTCATTTTCGTTACGCGCAAGTGTTGAGAACGAACGGAAATCAAGACGAATTCAAAAAACAAATGGATCTTTTTGCAACCAAAGCACCAAATGATCCTAGAGCCGTTGCTTACAAAACCAAGCCAAATTACTTACCAGAATTAGAAAAGAAAGTATCTCCGGTGGTAGTTGCGCCTGTTTCAACCAATTCACCCAATGCCGATTTTGGTGCGTTGATTTATCAAGACAAAGTATATTTTGCTTCAACCAGAACAGGGAGAAAAAACAAAAAAATCAACAAAATGACCGGCGAGCCTTTTGCCAAAATATTTGTTGCTGATTTTTCGAAAGGCAAAATTTCAAATCCTCAAGAAATAACCGAACTTAATTCACGTCTTAACGATGGATTGGTTTGTTTTAACACAGATGGAAATGTGGCTTATTTTTCAAGTAGTGCTGAGAATATTAATAATCTTGTTGACAGAAAGAATAAGTACAAAGGCAATGATGTAAACAAACACCAATTGTTTTCAGCCAAAAAAGATAAATATGGATATTGGACTGATTACAGCGTTGTTCCTTTCTGTAACAAAGATTTTACTTATACAAACCCCGTTTTGTCGCCCGATGGAAAAACAATGTATTTCTCCTCTAATTTCACAGGTGGTTATGGTGGTTTAGATATTTGGAGAGTAAATTTGAATGCTGATGGTTCGTTTAGCGAACCACAAAATCTAGGACCTGCAATCAACACCGTTTATGACGAAAATTTTCCGTTCATAAAAGAAGACAATCAAACACTCTTTTTTGCATCGAAAGGACATGAAGGTTTTGGTGGTTTTGATATTTTTGAAATTGATACAAAAAATTCTAATGCAAAACCGTCTAATTTGGGAGTTCCTTTCAATACAGAAAAAGACGATTTTGCTTATACATTCTACAGTCAAAAGGGGATAGGTTTCCTTTCGAGTAATAGAGATGGAAATACGGATATTTTCTCAATCCAAGAATCAAATCAAGAACATCTTTTTGCAACATTGACAGAGACAGTTTCTGGTGCACCAATTAAAAATGCTAAAGTTCAGATCGTCGATGCTAAAAATAAAGTTCTTAAAACATTAACTACAGACGAAGTAGGTCAAATTTCTTATATGATTTTAGGAGATACAAAGTATAAAATTAAGTTTGAAAATCCTGATTTTGAGTCATTTGTAAGCGAAACCCAAACAGCAACCAAAGGAAATAAGAAACTTTCTTATTCTATAAAAAAGAATGTACCTGAACCAAAGCCCGAGCCAATTGTTTTCAAACCAAACAATATTCAATATGAATTCAACAAATTTGATTTGACTAGCCAATCAATTGACGAATTAGATAAAATTGCTATTGCTTTAAATACAACTTCAGATTTAAAACTTGAAATTGTTGCGCATACCGACGCTCGAGGAAGTGAAGCTTACAATCTGAAATTATCCAAGAAAAGAGCAAAATCTGCCTACGATTATTTAATTTCAAAAGGTGTAGAAGCTAGTAAGCTGACAATGAATGGAATGGGCGAATCTCAACTTTTGGTAGATTGTGGCGAAAGTTGCTCAGATGAAGACCATGCTAAAAATAGGCGTAGTGAATTTAAAGTTACAAATGCTGATGGTCAGGTCATTGCATTAAATCTGTAAAAAGAATTATTATAATTAAATTTTATGAGAAAGGTATTCCTTCCTGTTGCTTTTGCTTTTTTTCTAGTGTCAAGTATCACTAAAGCCCAGTCAAATACATCATCAAAAGCTGAAAAGCAAGAGAACAAGTATCAATACACAGAAGCAGTTAAAACTTATTTACAATTTGCCAAAACAGAGAATTCTAATCCTCAAATTTACAAGAAGTTAGGCGATCTTTATTTTGCAATGCAAAACAATGCAGAGGCCGCAAAATGGTATGAAATGGCAGTGGCAAACCCACAAGATGCGGAAACACATTTCAATTATGCTCAGTCTCTGAGAAATAGGGGCAACCTCGAAGGTTTCAAAAAGCAAA
Organism: Flavobacterium sp.; assembly: GCA_040379105.1. Lineage (GTDB taxonomy): Bacteria > Bacteroidota > Bacteroidia > Flavobacteriales > Flavobacteriaceae > Flavobacterium. Next base: position 1,311 of record JBEILV010000070.1, on the reverse strand, counting down.
TGGAATTGTTTGTTACTAAAGTGCCAAACGATCCAAGAGCTTTAGCATATTTAAAAAAACCAAATTATTTGCCTGAATTAGAATTGATTAAATCTAATGCGCAATTAACACCGCTCAATTTCAACAGTTCTTTCGCAGATTTTGGAGGCATCATTTATGAAAATAAAGTATTCTTTTCAACCAATAGAAAAGGAAGGACGCACAATCGAATCAATAAAATGACAGGCGAACCATTTTCTAAAATCTATAAAGCTGATTTAGTGAATGGAAATATAGAAAATGTGATTGAAGTTTTCGATCTCAACTCGAGAACCAATGATGGTATTGTCTGTTTTAATGCCAATAACACAATTGCTTATTTTTCTAGTAGTACCATCAATATTAATGATTATGCTGCTAAAAAAGAACGTTTTAAGTCAAAAAACCATAGCAAACAACAACTTTTTTCTGCTGTAAAAGATGCTCATGGAAATTGGACAGATTACAAAGCATTGCCATTTTGCGAAAAAGAGGTCACTTATTTGAATCCTACTTTGAGTCCCGATGGAAAGTTTTTATTTTTCGGATCCAACCAATCGGGAACTTTCGGTGGTTTTGATATATGGAAAGTGGAAATTGTAGCCGACAATTCTTTTGGTCAACCACAAAATCTAGGACCATCGGTTAATACTGTTTTCGATGAGAATTTCCCTTTTATCAAATCGGAAGATGGTCATTTGTTTTTTGCTTCACAATGCCACGAGGGATTTGGCGGTTATGATATTTTTGAAATTGATTTAAAAAATAATCAATCCAAACCAGCCAATATCGGAAAGCCTTTTAACACTGAAAAAGACGACCTTGCTTTTTCCTATTATGATGACAAACAAATTGGATTTTTGACCAGTAATAGAAATGGAAATTTTGATATTTTTAAAATTGAATCTCCAAAAGAAGAATTTTTTGAATTAAAATTGACAGATCCCAATACAAATTCTCCCATATCAAATGCTGATGTGCAAATTTTTGATGAAAAAGGAAATTTAGTAAAAACCTTAACTTCTGACGAAAATGGTTTAATTAAAGATAAAGTGCCATTCAGCAAAAAGTATGTTGTGAAAATAGACAATGACAAATTTGAACCCATGAGCACTTCGATTGAAAATTCTTTCAAAGGAATTGAAAATCAAACATTTTCATTGATTAAAAAACCAGAGCCAGTTGCAAAAAATACGGTAAATTTATCAGTTTATAAAACCAATAATCTTTTGTTTGAGTTTAACAAAGCCAGTTTATCTGAGGTTTCTAAAGCTCAATTAGATAGAATTTCTG
>JBEILV010000069.1:0-14217 GCA_040379105.1 Flavobacterium sp. | reverse complement strand
ATCAGCGAAAAGTAATTGAGAATTTGGAAGAATATCTAGAATATGTTCAAGAGCATAAAAGCTTATCCAAAGCCTTCAACCAATATTGGGAAGATAAAATCGGTGCCTACAATCCGTTGGACGGTACAGGAATGGAACCTTATAAAAACAATATTCCTAACGCTGCCCACGTATGTGTTAAAGTGCCCACAGCAGGTGGTAAAACTTTTATTGCTGTGAATGCTTTGAATAGTATTTTCTCGGCTTATGATGCTGCAAAACCCAAGGCGGTAATTTGGTTAGTGCCGTGGAGCAACCTCTTGCAACAAACCGTCAATACTCTTTCTAATCCTGAACATCCTTATCGTCAAAAACTCAATTCCCTGTTCAACAACCGTGTAGCGATTTATCAAAAATCAGATTTATTACAAGGTTCTAATTTTAACCCAACCATCGTAAAAGACCAATTGAGCATTTTCGTGATGAGTTTTGCAAGTTTAAGAGCCAACAACAAAGAAGACCGAAAAGTATTTCAAGAAAATGGACAATTGCAAGATTTTGTTTTGCAATACAAAAACAACGAACATATTTTAGACAACGTTGACGAAACAGCATTAATCAATGTTTTGCGTTCTTTAAATCCGGTTTTGGTGGTGGACGAAAGTCACAATGCCGAAAGCGACTTGAGTGTAGATATGCTCAAAAACTTAAATCCATCCTTTATACTTGATTTGACTGCTACACCCAAAGCGAATAGTAACATTGTAAGTCTTGTTCCTGCCATTGAACTGAAAAAAGAACACATGGTAAAACTGCCCGTGATTGTCTATAATAATCACGACAAAACTGAGGTCATCAACAATGCTTTGCACCTGCAACGCAAATTGGAAAATCTTGCCAAAAAGCAAGAAACCGAGGGCGGTAAATACATTCGCCCAATTGTATTGTTTCAAGCACAACCCAAAACCAAAGACGATAACACAACATTTGAAGTATTAAAAAAACAACTGCTTAGTTTAGGGATTCCAGAAAGCCACATCAAAATCAAAACGGCCAATATAGACGAGTTAAAAGGCATTGACTTGATGAGTAAAGCATGCGAAGTCCGCTATATTATTACCATCAATGCACTAAAAGAAGGTTGGGATTGTCCTTTTGCCTATATTTTAGCATCGTTGGCGGACAAATCAAGTTCTGTGGATGTGGAGCAAATTTTAGGGCGTGTTTTGCGTCAGCCTTATGTTCAAAAACACAAATCATTTCAACTCAACCTTTCTTATGTTTTAACAGCATCGGCAAAATTCAACGAAACATTACAAAGCATTGTGAAAGGTTTGCAAGAATCAGGTTTTAGTGAAAAAGATTACCGCAAAGTCGATAAAATGACCGATGAGGAAAAGAAACCAGCGACTGTCAATCCAGTAGAACTTTTCTTGTTCCCTGAACAGCAAACCTTACAAACAGAAGATACAATTGATCAAAGCAGAGTAACTTTTGACCCAAATGCAGAAGAAACCGAATTAGAAACAACCTCTGTAATTTCAGAAATTGAAACCCTAGCAGCAGAACAAAGCGAACAATTAGAAGAGACCATAAGAGCATTAGAAAAACAACCACTTGACGCATCGATATTTCAAGAAATGGGTACAAAAGTAAAACGTTATAAAGTCAAAGAATCTAACAAAGATTTTATTGATAAGATTGAGTTTCCACAATTCTTTTTTAAAGTGACAGCAAGCGATATTTTTGGAACAGAAGAAGAATTGCTCAATCGCGAGTCATTACTCAAAGATTTTAAATTATCAGATGAAGACATCAAAATTGACTTTGATCAAATTTCGTCTGATTTATATAAGATTGACCTAGAGGAATCAAAAAAGAATGAATACAGACCTTCTTTTACCAAGATTGAAGATTATATGGTAAAAGACCCAATTGCCGAATACATTTTAGCCAAACCAAAAGACAACCAAATAGCAGACATTACCTATCAAATCATGCAAATTGTAGGCAATATGTATCCCATTCCAGATCAAGAAATCAAGATTTATGTAGGCAGAATACTAAATAGTATGAACGCTGAACAACTGCGAGATTTACTAGTAAGAAAATGGAGTTATACCGATAAAATCAGGGTAAAAATCAGGCAATTATCAGACCAGTATGCAGAGGGACGATTTATGGATTTACTAAAATCTAAAAAAATAAACACCAAAACAAATTGGAAACTAAACAACGAAATTGTGCCAGGCAATGTCGGCTCATCCATCGGAAATTCATTGTATGAAAGGGAAGGTTCAATGAACGGTTTTGAAGAACGAGTAGCTATGGAAATTGGCACTTCATCCAATGTTGCTTTTTGGCATAGAAATTTAGAACGTGGGAAAGGTTTTTACATTAATGGATTCAAAGCCAATCACTATCCCGATTTTATTATGCAAACCAAATCAGGAAAAACCATCCTGATAGAAACCAAAGGCGACCATTTAGATGGCTCAGACAGCGAAGCAAAATGCAGACTTGGAAACGAATGGGAACGGCAGGCAGGACAAGACTTTGCTTACTTTATGGTGTTTGACAAAAAAGAAATCAAAGGCGCATACACATTGGACAAAGCAAAGGAGTTGATAAGTAGGATGTAAATCAATAACAAGTTGATTTGTTAAGAATAGCTGACACAAGCTACACAAACTTTTTTATTTAAATAACGTGCAGTCTTAAAATCAGTCAATTATAAAAAGATTAAAGCCTATTGAACTTGCCAAAACCCGCTCTCGTAATCGACTCACTCGCGCCAATTATTAAAAAAATGTTGTTGTTTCAAAATCATAAAATTGGAAAAACAATAACGCAAGAAATGATGGCGATAACAACCATACAATTCTAGAAATAGATTTGAATTAAATAGTTGGGCACGAGCAAGATGCTTGCGCTCGCGTTAGACGCTTATTTTTCTGAATAAAAGTGACCCTGAATTTAGACTTATGTTTTGATGCTTTTATGGACTAGCCCTGATTGAAATGGAAAGCCTTTTGAAAGCGAAGCCTATTTTTTCTTAGGCAAAAAGAGCGACCGAAGGAAGCTCCTTTTTGACTTTAGAAAAAAAGGCTTCGCTGAAAAAGCTTGGAATGAAAAGCAGGAGAATGCTTCTAAAACTTCTTATTTCTTTCTTTCATGCGGTTTTAATTAAAATAAAATCCCGTCGGAATCACTCCCACGGTTCTTTCGTGAAGCAATTGGCCAGTGAGGTTGTAAACGTAAATTTTACCATTCGAATTGAAATCTGCTGCATCGGCCACAAAAACCTGGTTGTTGTGCACTTCAAAGCCATAAATGCCATACACGCCTTGTGGGTTCATTTCGATGAGCGATGTGGTAGGCAAGGCGTTGAAAATCAGCTGCGTTGCAAATACTTCCGCATCGAGGGTGTAAAACAATTGGTTGTTGGCTATTTTTAAATGATTCGGATGTTCGTTCGTTGCGAAAGTAAATGTGGCGTTTTCGGTCAGGTTTGATAAATTGATGACCTTCAAATTTCCAGCTGTTTCGGTGCCTGACCAAGCGGGCAAACCCGAAGAAAGCACATACAAAAGTTGGTTGTGCACCACCATCGATTCGGGCACATCGCCCACTTGAAGCGTGGTTTGCACTTGATTGGAAGCGGCATTCAAAACCGAAATCTGATTGTTGAAATTGAAACCGCCTTTGTGCGCCACATACAATTTCGAATCGTGTGCCACAATGCGCTCAGGGCCTTCCACCACAGGAATCGACGTGAGCCAACTAAAGTCTGCCAAAGAATAAACCGCCACAAAATCGTCGTTGGGGTTCATGCCATCGCCCCAATTGGTCACGAAAATTTTACTGTTCGAAAAAGCAATAAAACGCGGGTTGTTCAATCCTTCCGAGATTGTTGCCACCGATGCAAGCGTGTAGCGATTGATGATTTCAATTTTGTCAGAATTGTTGAGCACCACAAAGGCTTTTTCTTCATAAAAACCCAAATCTTGCGCCGTATCGCCGAGTGCCAAAGTGGGATTGACGGCATTGAATGCACTGGCTTGAAAGGTTTCAAAATCGTTGGACAAATAAGAAATCGTGCTGTTGTTTTGTCCGAAATTCCCTTGGTTGAGAATCAGAATTCCGTTGTCATAATCGCCGAGGGGAGTGTCAATGGGCGTGTCCTCGTCGGCACAACTTGAAAGGAATAGGGCAGGGAAGAGCGCAAGCAGGAAGGTTTTTTTGAGTTTCATGTTTATAGAGTAAAAGTTAAATACAATTGAAAATTTCGTCCAGGCATCGGTCGTGCCACCACATTTTGGTAGTTTTCGTTGCTGAGGTTTTGCATTTGAAATCCGATTTGAACAGTTGTTTTTTGCGTGTCAATGTTGTAAGAACATCCGGCATTGATCAAAGCGTAGGGCGGCAACGAGTAAAAATTGTCGCTGGAAGTGAACACTTTGCTTTGATAGGTGGTTTGAAAAAAAGCACCGATGTTTTTATATTCGTAATTGAGGGCGCAACTTGCTTTGTGTTGCGGCACATATATTAATAACAGGTTGTTTTTGAGGTTTTTGGCTTCGGTAAACGTGTAATTTGCTCTGATTTTGAACGCATGGTCATTGATTTTTTCTTCGAAAGTGGCTTGCATTTCAATCCCCTGATTTCGGACACGTGCGGTGTTTTCGGGCATCCAAATGCCTGTACTTTGGGGCAACCAACGCAATAAATCCTGCAATTGAATGCGGAAATAGTGCGTCGCAACCAACCATTTTTTGTTTTTAAATTCGGGGCCTATTTCATATTGAAAAGCCGTTTCTGGATTCAATTGGGTGTTGCCGCTGCCTTGCCAATACAAATCGTTGAACGTAGGAATTCGGTAATTTTTCGAAAGATGTGCTTTCAACGCCCAATTTTTTTTGACTTCCCAACGGCTAGAAACGGCATACAACAAAGGCGTTTCGTAGGTGTCGTTTTGCTCGGCGCGCACACTGCCTTCAATGAGTAGATGGGACAATAATTGTTGTTGCCAAACCAAGCTTAGATTGCCTATCTTTCTGGTTTTTTCATCAAAGTTGCTGCCTTTTCCTACGTTTGTAGAAAATTCGAACTGTGCTGTCCAAGTGGTTTTTTCTGAAAATTTGTAGATGTTTTCTTGCCGAATCAAAGTGGTTTGCGCTTGTCCAAAATTGTAAGCATCGGCGTATTTGTTTTCGTAAAACAAGTATTTTTCGGTCAAATAGGCATATTTCAATCGCATTTCATAACGATTTTTTTCGTGTCTAAATTCGAGCATGTTGCGGGTGTTCCAATCTACATATTGGTTCAAGGAATTCGTGCCGAGACTGCCAGAAAAGTCTCTCTGTCCATCATACCATTGACTGTAGAACGCAATTTGATTGTTTTCGTTGAGCTTTCTAACCACGGTCGCACTTCCACTTTGATTGTAAAAGCGGCCGTTTTCATTCTTTAAATCTGATCCTAAATAAGGATAATCATTGTCTGATTGTTGTCTTTGCAGTCCGAGGTTGAACGCCCATTTTTCATTGCCATATTGCCAGTTAGATTGTCCGCTTTGACTGTTGAAGCTTCCGAAATGAACCCGCTGAAAGAATCTGGATTTTTGATGGTGTTTAGCTTCGTTTTGCAAATGAATGCTTCCGCCCACCGCACCACTGCCATACAACACACTGCCGCCACCACTTTTGACGACAATGTTGGAAAAATCGACACTCGAAATGGTGTTAAAATCCGTCAGTCCGTTGAGTTGCGAATTGATGTTGATGCCGTTCCAAACAACCGCCGTTTGTTGTGCAGAAGTCCCCCGAAAAGAAACAGACGAAACCATGCCCGCACCATTTTCTTTGAAATACAAACCCGAAAGATTGTTTAAAAGTTGGGTCAGCGAACCTAAATTTTGACGAATGTCCTCTTCATTTAAAGTGTTGATTAATTGCGTTTTTGGGGCTTTTTGAAGTTGCACATCAGCCACAATCACTTCTTTTAAGTGATAAACGGAGTCTGCCTGTGCCAACGATTTTTGGCAACAAAAAAACAAAGCGAAAAGCCCTACAAGGTGTTTGTATGTCATAATTTCTACAAAACTTTTATTCCCGAAAGTTTGAAAATGAATGATGTTTGAGGCAGGTCTCCTGGCTTGCGTCTTGTTGTGGTACCTTCCCATTTGAAAAACAAACAGTGGTTTTGAAGAAAATACAACAAGCGGATTAGCTCACAGTTGCGGGTACAGCTCAGGTTTTGAACCTGATTCCCTTTTAAGACTAGTTGATTGTGAAATCAAAAAGTCACCAAAAACAGGGCGAAATTAATGGTTTTAGAATGAACAAATGTTAAAATGTGATTTTTTTTTAGAAATTGTTTATTGCTTTTTGCGAGGTTGATGTTTAAAAACGGGGATAAAACTATGATTTAAAATAAAGTGTAGGATTTCGAAGCTAATATAGCAGAAATGTTAGTATGTTATTAAATGTTAAGTTAATCTAATAAAAATATGAAGCAAAAATTTTTTTTGCTTCATATTTTTATTTGGTTTCGTTATATTTTATACCTAAAAATCTACTGTCCTTCGTAAAAGCAGCTCGTTTTAAATCGTCAACCTCAAATAGTAATTTTCCGTTTCTGGATGCTGATTCAATCAAATCACTATTGAGTGTAACGATATACTGAAACTCATTTGGCGTTTTACTATTATATTCAAATAAAAAGTTCAAACTTTTCTCTATTGAATCATCATCTTCAAAAATATTATCGTGGATTAAGAATCTAGGATGGTTTTTTCGTGTATGTTCATTCAACATTAGTGAAATGTCATAAATAAACATTTTCATTCTTTCTGTAGAATGACTGCCGTCATCGTCAGTTCTCATTATAAAATCAACAACACTTTGATTTTTGGTTGTTTTAATTTCAAAATGAGCTTCACGATTACCCATTATTCTCTCGTGAATGCTCAGGATAGACTCTTTAAAGCTCTTTAATGTTTCTTGATTTTTGTAGAGTTCTTCTTCCAAGTCAGAAATCAAAACCGATTTTTCCGCTTCAAGTTTCTTTTTGTCCCTTTCCGATTCATCATATTTTTGAATCAAAGAACGTAAATTATTGAGTTCTCTATTCTTCTCATTAAATATTCTAATTGACGTCTTTAGGTCTTTTAGAACTTCGGCATTATCCAATAATGAAATCTTATCAGAATATTCTTCATCAAGTTTCCTAACAATTGAGTTGATCTTAGAAAGTTCAGATTTTAAATTTATCAAGCGTTCATTTACAATTGTGTTTCTAAAACCATCAATTTTATTTTTAAACTCTTTTAAATCATCCAAAGACTTCTCAACTAAATCGCCAAGTCCTTTCTTGAATTGATTAAAAATTATCTGAATTTCATTTTCATTTATGCTTTCAGGTTTTGGAAATGAATCTATTTGCTTAATCTCAAATTTAATCGCTTGTTGTTTTGTTCTCAAATCTGTTAACTTTGCTTCTAGCTTCACCAAATCTTCTTGTATTAATTCAAAAGATTCATTGGTTTTCAACTGTTCAATTGCTTTATTAACCTTGCCAACTTCACTTTCTAATTCATTTAAGTGTGCTTTGGCGTCTTGAATTTTGATCTCATTATCTTTTGTTACAAACTTTTTGGTTTCCTTAAAAACAGTGTTTTTAATTCCAATTTCTTTATTGAGGTTTTTTAACTCAGTATATTTTTCTAATCCAAAATTCAAAAAAAATAAATGTGGACTATAATCAGATGGTACTTTTCTATTAGTGTCAAAACATTGTATTAAGTCTTTAAACTCAGAGCGTTCATCTCTAATAATAGGTTGTAATAAATTTCTAAAACTCAGTCTTTTTGCATTTGGAGGATATTTTTCAAAGTATAGATTACCAAGATATTCGGACGCGTCATCAAGTTTGTCAAAGTTAATATGTTTCCCATCTAATTGAATCGATACATGTTCAGGTTGACTAATAGAACGAGAGATTATTATCTTTTTGTTATTAAAATCAAAATCCAGTTTTATTTGACTATCAATGATGTCAGCATTTTTTTTAGGTATTAGATTAAGTCGGCTGTCGGATATTCTTTTTAAAAGGCAAAAATTTATAAATTCAATGCAAACAGATTTTCCAACACCAATTTTCTTATTGTTTTTTTCTGATTTTTCACCCATAATTATATTAACACCAAAATCGAAGGAAATTGGTGTGAATATTTCAGGCTCGCTATATAATCTATTGATTTTAATCATTTTTGTTTTTGATGTAGATAAAAGGCTCTTTAAAATCAATTATACCTGATGAATACAAAAATGCAAGACCAAAGAACAAATGTCTGTAACGACATATATTATGTTTCTTTAGTTCTTTTGAAACCTCGAAAATAGAAATCTTATCGACTTTCTGTTTTTGAATTTGTTTCAAAATCAGAGAGGCAACATAAACGGAAGAAGTCTTAAGATTTTCGTCTTTAGATACTAACATATATTATTTGTTTGGAAAAACATTGCATTTAATTAATTCATCAAGTAAGTAAAACTTTATCGCTTGTTTATCAAACTTAACTCCATTTGAAGAAAGTTTTCCATAAAATAGCTCAACAAGAGAATAAAGAGCAAGTTTTGGGTTATTATTTTCTTTTGTTAAAATAATGTCGCTATCATCTCTTAAAAAATCTGAAATTATTTCAGCTTCTACACCATCAATTTTTGAGGTTGCTTCGACCAAAGCTCCGTTATATTTAGCATACAAATCTGAATATTGTTGCTTAAGGTAATCTGAATGCTCACTGAACCTGTTTTCAATTTTGTTCTTTGGGTCAACATTCACAGCTTTGTCAATAATTACCCTGTTTTTATTTAAACTTAGATAGCTTATAAGCTCCATAATTGTTTCAACTTCCGAACATTCTGTTTTACGTCTCTCGGTCAATATGTTTTTGTCCAAAAAGTCTGCGATAGCTTTAATTGTATCAATTTCATCAATATCATTGATGATTGCTAGAAGTCTTTTGATATCTAAAACATCTTCTTTATGGTTAAAGTTATTTCCAAATTCTGTTTTATAATTTTTTGCTTCTTTTGAAATAAGTAGTATCTGAAGTTTATATTCTTTGTTTTCTGTCTTTGCGAAAAATCCATCAATCGCTTCCTTTATTTTCTTATTGTCATTTTGAGAGGTAACCTGAATGGCTTGTTTATTAACAGTATCAATTAAATCTATATGTGCGAAATTAATGCTGTCAAAATTTGTATTGGTAAATTTAAAACCAATTAGGTTGAATAAACCACGATAGAAATTTTCAGCAAAAACGTTGATATCAGTCAAATTTAGAGAATTAAAGTTCTCCACTTCTTTTTGAAGATAGGTTATTCTTTTGGTAATTATTGAAATATAGGTTTGTCTGTTGTCCATCTTGATTGCAAATATACTTATTCTAAAAAAATGACTTAAAAAATTTCATTTTATTTCTTGTCGATATTTTTACTTGTCTTGCACTTGACATCAACCAAAACCTTGATCTCGAAGTTGAAAATACAACAGCATTGAAAGTTTTGAAAGGCGAACGGATGGACAAAACAAAGTTTCAATTATATTTGCGTGTGCAGCAGAGATTATATATTCATTTACAAAAGCATTTTCCTTTTTTGAACGGGAAAAGACTGCTCATTGCGTTAAGTGGAGGCATTGACAGCATGGTTTTGGCGCATTTAATGCACGATTTGGGTTATGAAATTGCTTTGGCACATGCCAATTTCCAATTGCGAAAAGAAGCGAGCGAAGCCGACGAACAATTTGTGATTGGTTGGGCAAAATCGAAGCAATTGAAGGCTTTTACGACCAGATTTAAAACAGAAATTTATGCCAATGATGAAAAATTAAGCATCCAAATGGCAGCCCGAAAACTTCGATATGACTGGTTCAATCATTTGATGAAAACTGAAAACTACGATTATTTGCTCACAGCGCATCATTTGGAAGACCAATTAGAAACCTTTTTAATCAATTTATCTCGTGGCACTGGTTTGGACGGATTGCTTGGTATTCCTGCAATGAACGGAGTTGTTGTGCGTCCGTTGTTACTATTTAATAAAGACGAAATTCGAACTTTTGCCCATCAAAACGGCATCAGTTGGGTGGAAGACGAAAGCAATGCGTCGGACAAATATTTGCGAAATAAAATTAGACATCAGGTTGCGCCTTTGCTCAAATCGTTGCATCCTACTTTTTTAGAAAATTTCGAACAAACACTTTCGAACTTAAACCAAACGCAACAGCTTGTCAACATCGGATTTAAACATATTGAAGGCATTTGTCTTGAAAATAGAGACGAAAAACAGATTTGTAACATCGAAAAGTTGTTGCAATTTGAAGGACATCAAGCTTTTCTTTATCAATGGCTGCAACCTTTTGGTTTTCGTGCTTGGAAGGATGTGCATCAACTTCTTTTTGCGGAAACAGGAAAATTCGTTGAAACCTCTGCTTTTAAATTAATAAAAGAGCGAACCGAATTGGTTTTGATGCCTAAACAAAATATTGAAAATCAAGAAGTTTTTTACATTCAAGACAATCATCAACAAATTAATATTCCCTTAAAACTTCATTTTGAAATCACAACAGCGGTTCAAATTTCAAATGCAAATACTATCTTTGTTGACTTTCAAAAAATTGAGTGGCCGTTAACCTTGAGAAAATGGACAACCACTGATTTTTTCTTTCCCTTTGGGATGAAAGGCAAAAAGAAAATAAGTAAATTTTTGAGAGATGAAAACATTCCGAGCCATCAAAAATCCGATTGTTGGGTTTTGTGTTCCAACAACGAAATTGTATGGGTCGTCGGATTAAGACCTGATCAGCGTTTTTCTGTTGATGAACACACCTCTGAACTATTGAAAATTGAAACGGAACCTTTAAATTTTTTAAAATAAAAATCGCTTTTCACGAAGCAAACAACCTAAAAAAACAACCACAAACAAACTAACTTACAATGAAAAAATACGGATTTTTACTCTTGTTGTTTTTCTCAACCCTTGCGGTTCAAGCACAAATTTTAGACCCTGTGCAATGGACTTCTTCCATTACAAAAACCAGCGACACTGAATTTACGCTCACACTCGAAGCAACGATTGAAGACGAATGGCATGTTTATTCGCAATTTACACCCGAAGGCGGTGCTTTGCCATTGATTATGACTTACCACAAAGCAGGCGAAAAATATGAGTTAATCGGAAAAACAAAAGAAAGTGAAACCAAAACAGAATACAGCGAAATTTTTATGGTGGATGAGATATTTTTCTCAAAATCTGCAACTTTGACTCAGAAATTTAAGTTGAAAGACGCAGGTTTGAAATCCATCAATGTAGAAATGGAATATCAAGCGTGTAAAGAAGCGTGTATTCAATTGTATAATTATTTTGTGATTGATGTGGCTTCGATGACCGTGAAAGAAGTGAAATCGCTGCCAGAAGAAGTTGAGGAAAAATCAACTGAAAAAACGGATGTTGCGCCAATTGATAAAGGCAAAGAAAAGTCAACCGAGCAAAAAGGATCGTGGACTATTTTCTTGGCTGCTTTTTTCTCAGGATTTGCGGCTTTATTGACTCCTTGTGTGTTTCCGATGATTCCAATGACGGTAAGTTTCTTTACAAAACAAAGTAAAAACCGAGCCAAAGGCATCAAAAACGCAATTTTCTATGGCATTTCTATCATCGTGATTTATGTGGCTTTGGGTTCTTTAATCACAGCTATTTTTGGCGCAGATTCACTAAACGAACTTTCTACAAGCGTCGTTTTTAATATTGTATTTTTCGCTTTGTTGGTCTTTTTTGCGGCTTCTTTTTTGGGAGCTTTCGAAATTGTATTGCCTAATTCTTGGGCAAATAAAATCGACCAACAAGCCGACAGAGGTGGTTTTGTAGGCATCTTTTTCATGGCGTTGGCTTTAGCGATTGTCTCTTTTTCGTGTACAGGCCCTATTGTTGGAACGCTCTTAGTGGAAGCGGCTTCGAAAGGCGGATTGGCACCTATTTTCGGGATGTTAGGTTTTTCATCGGCTTTGGCGTTGCCTTTCGTATTGTTTGCACTGTTTCCAGGCATGATGAATTCCTTACCAAAATCGGGCGGTTGGTTGAACACCGTGAAAGTATCGCTTGGATTTTTAGAATTGGCTTTGGCGTTCAAATTTTTGTCCAATGCCGATTTGGTGGTGCAAGCTCATTTATTGGAACGTGAAGTGTTTTTAGCGATTTGGATTGCTATTTTTGGCTTGTGGGCATTTTATTTGTTTGGAAAAATTTCTTTACCACACGACAGTCCGATGGCGCATATTTCGGTAGGAAGATTGTTGATGGGGATTTTCGTTTTGACTTTTACTATTTATTTAATTCCAGGTTTGTGGGGCGCACCACTTAAAATCATCTCAGGATTTCCACCTCCAATGAAATACAGCGAAAGTCCGTATGGAGTCGGCAATTCGAAAGGCGGCGGTAGCGCTAGCACGGGCGATTTACCAAAAGGCGCTGAATTAGGACCACACGACATTATTTCGTTTAAAAAATACGAAGATGGTTTGGCGTATGCGAAAGAAGTGAACAAACCAATTTTACTCGATTTTACAGGACATGCTTGCGTGAATTGCAGAAAAATGGAAGACTATGTTTGGTCGGATCCAAAGATTTTGAATATCTTGAAAGAAGAAGTCGTTTTGATTTCATTGTATGTGGACGACAAGACGAAACTTTCTAAAGAGGAGCAATATGTGTCAAAAGAAACTGGCAAATCTATTAAAACCGTAGGCAACAAATGGAGCGATTTTCAAATCACGCACTACAAAGCCAATGCGCAACCTTATTATATCATTTTGGATTTGGAAGAAAAGCAACTCTCGGATAGTCCTGCAAGTTATGATCCCGATATTGATTTGTACGAACAATGGCTTAGAGCTGGAATTGATAAGTTTTAAAGAATGAAAAGTACTTACAAATATTTTACTTGTATTCTGTTGTTTTCTTTAATTTTTTCTTGTGAAAAGAATAATCGTGAACCAGAGACAAGCTTAGAATATTTGAAAATTACATTCAATCCTTCATTGTTTGAAAGTTCGGAGTTAACTATAGATTTTAATCTAAAAGAATTAAATTTTTATGATTTAAAAGACAGTAGAATTGATTACGAACTATCAGATAATGAAGTAAATAATAGGTTAAGTTTTAAATAAACCAATTTCAATTTCATTAAATGATATTCAAATAAAAACCATTATCAAATTGATAAATAGTTTTGAGTCTATTGATTTAGAAAATAGTAAAAACAATGACTTATATGATGGAATGGATATTTCATTGAACATAAAATACAATAATTTTGAAGTGAAAACTTTACATGAAAACAACTCGACTAATAGACAAGTTCAGCTTTATAAATTATTATTTGATATTATTCGTCATAATGATGATTTGCAAATAGAAAATGAGAATTATCTTGTTAGATTAGGTTTTTAGTTAAAACAAATCAATTGATTAAGTTTCAAATTTTTTAAAATTCATCCTAATGTCAAGATTAAATAAACAATATTTTGAGACAAAAAAACAATACAAAAAATCGTATCAGAAAAGAGCTTTTACATTTAAAAACATTGTTAAGAATTTCATTATTTTTTTTGTTTTTCTGATTATTTTTTCGATCCTAAATAGAAATTGTTCCTTAAAAATTGAAGAAAATAGAATAAAGGACGAGCGAATTTTTGAGTAAGATTTTTACTTCGAGCGGATCAAGAATTTAGTGTTATAAAATGATAATTTGAAAAAATTTAACTGTTGTATTTTCAAAACCGTTAATAGATTTATGTATCTCAATCAGTTCTTTCTGAAATACAGGAACGGCTATAGTTTTATAACTCATCCAACAACTGTTTTGCTGTTATTCCTTTTACTTTTCCTTCTTTAACTAATTTGAGTTCCTCGACCGCTACTTTCATGTTTTCAATTAAAAGGGCTTTCTCATCTGATATGGTGGTCGCTTTTACGTATGACAAACCTTTGAGTACCTCAAGTAAATGCAATGCTTTGTTGTCTTTAATATCTAGTAAAACTTTCATGGAATAAGATTTAATGTGTAACTTTTATTAATAAATTTTAAGTTTCATGAACAATCAACTCTTTTAGTTTTGAATCGATTGAACTTAAAGCGCAAATGTAAAACACTTTCAACAGATTTGCCTCT
>JBEILV010000068.1:0-14285 GCA_040379105.1 Flavobacterium sp. | reverse complement strand
TTTTGCAAAAAAGATGTACAAGCCGGGAATAATGACCAATCCAAACACCGTTCCAATGAGCATGCCTCCTGCTGCTGCAAATCCGATGGATTGATTGCCAAGTGCACCCGCTCCCGATGCCAAACACAACGGAATGAGTCCTGCAATAAAAGCAAAAGAGGTCATTAAAATCGGGCGTAAACGTTGCTTAGCACCTTCAATGGCTGCGGCTACAATGCCGAGTCCCTCTTTGTTGCGGGCTATGGCAAATTCAACAATCAAAATGGCATTTTTGGCCAACAATCCAATGAGCATTACCAAGGCTACTTGTGCGTAAATATTATTGTTTAATCCAACCAAAACCAAAGTGATGTAGGATCCAAAAATTCCTGTTGGCAAACTCAGCAATACAGGTAAGGGCAAGTTGAAACTCTCGTATTGTGCTGCCAAAAGCAAGTACACAAAAAGCAAACAAATCAAGAAAATAATAGTGGTTTGATTGCCAGACAAAATCTCTTCTCGTGTCATGCCCGACCATTCAATTTGGAAGCCCTTTGGAAGTATTTCGCTGGCCACTCGTTCCACGGCTGCAATGGCTTCGCCAGAACTAAATCCCTCGGCGGGTTCTCCATTAATCATGGCCGACATATACATGTTATAGCGCGTTAAAACCTCAGGGCCATACACTCTTTCTAGTCTGGTAAAAATGGAAAAGGGAACCATTTCGCCAGTATCGCTTTTGGCATACAAATTCAAAATACTTTCGGGCGTATCTCGATACTCAGGCCCCACTTGCACCATCACTTTATACATCTGGGTAAAACGAATAAAATTGGTTGCATAATAAGAGCCTAACATGGTTTGTAGTGTGGACATGGCGTTATCTACCGAGATGCCTTTTTTTGCAGCCAAGTCATAATCTATATGAATCAAATATTGTGGAAAAGTGGCATCAAAACTGGTGAAATTATTTTTTAATTCAGGCGCTTGATTAAGTCTTGCAATAAACTGTTTGGTAATTTTATCAGTATTTTCTATTTTGCCACCTGATTTGTCAAGCAATCGGAGTTCGTAGCCGCTTGTATTTCCAAAGCCTGGCACGGTTGGTGGGGCGAAGATTTCAATATGAGCATCTGCAATTTCCTTGGTCTTTGCAGAAAGCTCTGCTATTAAATCATTGACAGATTTGGAACGTTCGGACCAGTCTTTCATATTGATCATCGCCATGCCGTAGGTCGAGCCAGCAATTTCCGTTACAATACTGTAGCCCGCTAAAGTGGTGACGTTTTCAACGCCCTCTATTTTTTGTGCTATGGCGGTTATTTCGTCCAACACCTTATCGGTGCGTTCTACAGTAGCGCCTTGCGGTGTTGTTACACTTATGTAAACCATTCCTTGGTCTTCCATGGGAATAAAACCCGATGGCAATATTTTTGAAGTCAGAAACGTGAGTGCCAAAAAGCCAAACAAAATACCAAAAGTTACCGTGGTTTTGGTGGCAAACTTTGATAAAATATGGGTGTAACCATTAGTGAGCTTTTCGAATCCGCTATTAAATTTCTGAAAGAAATTAGATAAGACGCCTTTTTTCTCACCGTGTTGATGAGGTTTTAGGATAATGGCACACAAAGCGGGGGTCAGTGTTAAGGCATTGATTCCTGAAATGACGATGCTGATGGCAAGTGTCAACGAAAATTGACGATAAAAAACGCCCACTGGACCACTCAAAAAGGCAACAGGAATAAATACTGCCGACATCACAATCGTAATGGCTACGACGGCTCCAGCAATTTCTTTTGTAGCTTCGATGGTAGCTTGCAGAGGCGGCAGTCCTTCTTCCATTTTTACGTGAACTGCTTCTACAACCACAATGGCATTATCGACCACAATACCAATGGCCAATACCAAGGCAAACAGGGTTAACAAATTTATTGAAAAACCCAGCATTTGCATGAAGGCAAAAGTGCCAACCAACGCCACAGGAACAGCCAATACAGGTATAATGGTGGAACGCCAATCTTGTAAAAACAAGAACACTACGAATCCAACGAGGAGGAAAGCTTCCAACAAAGTGATGAGTACCGCTTGAATAGATGCGTCCAGAAATCTCGACACATCATACGCCAAATTGTATTCCATGCCGGGTGGGAAAGAGGTTCCTTTCAGCTCTTCCATTTTTGCTTTCACTTTTTCAATGACTTCCGATGCATTCGATCCTGGGCGTTGTTTCATCATTATGGAAGCGGATGGTTTGCCATCGGTTTTGGAAACCATTCCATAATTCATGGCGCCAAATTCTACTTTTGCTATATCTTTCAACCGCAAAATTGTGCCTTCCGCATCTGCTTTGACTGGAATGGCTTCATATTGTTCAGGACTGTAAAATTTACCCGAATATTTGATGACATATTGTAGTTGACTGCTTGTTTTTCCAGAGGTTTCGCCCACTTTCCCAGGTGCTGCCGCAATGTTTTGCTTCCGTAAAGCAGCAATGACTTCTTCTGCAGAAACATTGTAGGACTGCATCCGTTGTGGATCGAGCCAAACACGCATCGAATATTCCTTTTGCCCCATGATTTCGGCACGCCCCACGCCATCAATTCGTTTTAATTCTTGGAGGATATTGATGTCCGTAAAGTTGTAAATAAACTGTTCGTCTTGGCTTGCCTCGGTGCTGGTGATGTTCAAATACATCAACATACTATTTACTTCTTTTTCGGTGGTTACCCCAGCACGAATCACCTCTTCGGGCAGTTCGTCTAAGACGGTTGTCACCCTGTTTTGCACGTTTACAGCGGCCAAATCGGGGTCGGTGCCTACTTCAAAAAACACTTGGATTAAAGTCAAACCATCGTTGGATGTCACCGTGGACATGTAGGTCATTCCTGGAACGCCATTGATGGCACGTTCAAGAGGAAGTGCCACCGCATTGGCAGACACTTCAGCATTAGCACCCGTATATTTGGCTGTTACGGTTACAGAGGGCGGCACAATATCTGGAAATTGCGTGATCGGCATCTGAAACACCGCAAGCAGTCCCAGCAAAACAAAGAAAATAGAGATTACCAACGAAAGCACCTTTCGTTTTATAAACATTTCTACCATGATGATTAACTATTTTTAGATGTTTTGTTTGATTTTACTTTGATAACATCCCCGTCACGTAATGATTGCGTGCCTTCTAATACAATGGTTTGTCCAATTTTCAAACCTGAGCTGACGATGTAAGATTCGCGAAGGGTGGTGCCAATTGTAATGCTCGTCATTTTTACTTTTTGTGATTGATCAACTACAAAAACAAAGGTTTTGTCTTGGATAGAGAAAGTAGCTTTTTGCGGAATGATAATGGCAGCATCTTCTTTTTCAGAGATAACTAATTTGCCAGAAGTTCCGTGCTTAATAAGTCGGTTGGGGTTTGGAAACATTACTTTGTATCGGATAGAGCCTGTTTCAGGATCAATTTCGCCTTCCGCAGTTTTGAGGGTTCCAGCATATTCATAATGATCTTGATTGGGAAGAATCAATTCAATTTTTTGATGTTTCCCCATTTTATTGTGCGACATCAATTCAAAATATACATTTTCCGGAATCGAAAAATAAGCATATACTTCGTCTAATTGTGACAAGGTAGTGAGCAAAGTTCCGTTTTCCACCAAACTACCTTCTTTGAAAGGAATGACGTCAATCACGCCATCAAAAGGCGCTACGATGTTGGTAAAAGATATTTTCTGTTGCATGGCGTTCAGTTCCGCGTTTACAAAGGCTCTTTTAGCTTTGGCGGAAGCAAGTTTTGCCTTAGACATTTCTAGTTCGTTTTTGGCAACAAATTCTTTAGCATATAAAGCTTGTAATTGACTGACTTCAATTTCTGCTATTCTAATTTCGGCATCTGCTTGTTTCAAATTGGCAGCTATTTTATTGAGTTCCATGCGTAATTCAGCATCGTTGGTTTTGAACAATCGTTGGCCTTTTTTTACAAATTGTCCTTCGTTGACAAATATCTGTTCCATAATGCCCGCAGCCCTCGATCTAATTTCGATGTTCTTTTTGGCCTGAATATCTGCTACAAAGCTGTTGTGAATTAATGTATCTTTCTGATTTACAGTAATTACAGGAACTAATTTTTCATTACCTTTGTTTTTTGAATCACTATCATTACAAGCTGTTGTGAATCCTATCACAATTAGTAACACTACGATGTATTTTTTTTTCATTTTGAGTTATTTCTTTTTTTAAAGTTTGAATATCAACGTTTTAATTTAAATCTATTGATGTAAATGCATGTTTGCTTTTATTATATAAATTTTATTTTATTGCTAAACAATCTGTTTGTTTTTGTTGATTGCACTTGTTGATCTTTATCCATTTTATTAATGATATAAACAGCACGAACAGACAGTTTTTAAGTAAATTGTCGTTTATAATATACTGTATATTAAAATTTTAAAATAAATAAGTAATTGTAAATCACTTCTTCACCATATTTCATTTAAGCATCTACAGAAGCACGAGCCCATACCACTGCGATGTTGAGCCCTACTTAATAAGTTTCAAGTAAGAAATACAGATTAAAAATTTACCCAATCACCAGTAGATCAAGTTTTGTGAATTTAATGGAAACGTAACTTAGGAGAAGAGGTTCAAGGCAACTGAAGCAAATGAAGATATGACTTGATTTTACTTACAAAATCAACAAAACTGGTTGAAATTGGTAAGTTGAAGTTTTTAATTTCTAGACAGAAAGCACAAGTCTTTACACTCTGAATTTTGATGTTGCGCTTAGAAAATGAAAAAAGAGGATTTTCAAAACCTAATGTCACCGATATTTCTTCATATTTATCAGAAACACTTTTTGAGGAATGGTTAGAACTATCTAAAAGAATGATAGTAGAAACAATAAAAACAAATAGAAGGACACAACTCGACCCTAACGTTTTCATTAAAATAGTCTTTATTTTCGATGCAAAACTAATAGGAAGGCATAAGTTCAGCAATGCAAGTTAGAAAAATTTAACAGATAAATTTTGGACTAGAATTTCATAGGATGTTTTGTTTCAGTTTGCATTTTGGACATTGCATTCTGTGATTAAAGTTTGCTTTGCCTTAGCTTTTCTTTGTGCTTCAGCAAGGGCTTGTTTGCTAAAGATTCTGAAGCTTATTTTTACGATTGAAAACAATTACAGTGAAAGACTCAAAAACGCAAGAATTTAAAAAAACGAAAAACAATTAATAAAAATTTCGTAATGACCAAAATTCTGTTAAAAACCATTTTTCAATCTTTCTAAAAGCGTAATTTTGCGCCCTAATGAAGAAAAAATTTGCCCTTGTCAATTTGATTTTGATGCTTGTTGTGTTGTTCACATCGAGTTATCAGTCTTTTCATATTGTTCAGCACAATCATCATCAGGAAAATGCTCCCAAATTTTTCTCGGGTTTTCATCAGTACGAACAAAACAATGATTTTCATCTTCATTTAGATTCAGAAGCTGACGCTGATTGTGAAGTTTGTACCTTTACTTTCGATTTTTTTGTCGCACCGCCCACTTTTTTCTTTCCGGTGCTTCCTTCTCAAGCCACAATTCCTTATCAATATCCTTTTCAAGTTGACCCACAATCTTTCGTGGGCAGTCTATTTTCCCATCGTGGGCCGCCGGCCTTGTTTGTCTGATTTGACCCTGCATCGTTGCAAATCGTAACGATTTTCCTTATTCAATTTTTTCAAACATGCGTCAATTTTTTTGGGCGTTGTGTTGCTTGTTAATCCTACCCATTGGTTTTGTTTTCGGACAACATCATGTGCAAGGTATTGTGACCAACGCTACTGGACAACCGCTTTCTGGGGCGCACGTCCATTTCAATCAGCTTGCTACTTACACCCAAACCGATGGCAGTTTTGCTTTTGATGCTGTGGATGCCCAATCCTACCAACTCAAAATCTCGCACATCGGATTTGAGCCATTCGATACGTTGTTTTTTGTGAAAACAGCTGTTTTTCTAAAAATCAAATTGGTGCCGAAAGTCATTTCGTTTACCAATGTGAATGTTTTTGCCAAAAATAAAGTGTCTGAAAAGTCTGAAGTTTCCATTAAAAGCGCGGCTTTGCAAAGATTGAAACATTTGAATTTTGGCGAAATGTTGCAGGAAATCAACGGTGTTTCGGCTTTGAGAACGGGTCAAAATTTGGTCAAACCCATCGTGAACGGATTGCACAGCAGTCGCGTGGTGATGGTGCAAAACGGACTTAAGCAAGAAGACCAACAATGGGGCGCCGATCATGCTCCTGCCATTTCTTCCAACTCGATGAGCGAAGTTTCGTTGGTACAAGGCGTGAAAACCCTTCATTATGCAGGCGATGCGTTGGGCGGTTTGTTGCTTTCCAAACCTTTCCGAACTCCATCGAAAGACACGATTTTTGGTTCGCAAACTTCTACGTTGCAATCAAACGGGCGTGGCGGAGTGCTGAATGCTTCTGTTTTTCTCGGAAAAGAAAAGGGTTGGTATGCCAACGTCCAAACAACCTACAAAAAACTCGGCGATTTGAACACTCCCGATTATATTTTATCTAACACGGGAAGCGAAGAACAACATTTGGCTTTCAATGTTGGGCATCGCACGAGCCAAAGAGGTTTTGGTTTGCAATACAGTTTTTTCAATGCCAACATCGGAATTTTGAGAGCCGCGCACATTGGTAATATTTCAGACTTGGTCAATGCCATCAATCTTGGCGAACCGCAATATATCGAAGAATTTACGACTCATATTGCTTCGCCACGACAAGAGTCAACGCATCATTTTTTGTCGGCGGACTATTTTTATTGGTTTGGCAATCGACATAAAATTTCGATTGATTACGGTTTTCAATTGAACAACCGAAAGGAATTCGACATTCGAAGAACGAACAGAAACCGTCCTGCCATCGATATGCAGTTGGCTTCGCATGCCTTGCAAACTACTTTTGAGTATGCAAAATCGACTGAAAATCAGTTTTTTGTAGGTTTCACAGGCTTGTATCAAAACAATTTTTCCGATACAGAAAACACAGGTGTGCGGGCTTTGATTCCTAATTACAACAAATTTGATGCGGGTTTTTTCTTGACCAACAAACGATTGCTTACTGAAAAAGTGAGTTTGGAAGCAGGCATTCGGTATGACTATTCGCAGGTTTTGGCCACAAAATTCTACGAGAAAAGTCGTTGGAGCATGATGCAATATGATGCTGATTTTGCTCATTTTATCGTGGGCGATTTTGGTTTTCAATGGAAAACAGCTCCTGAATTTACCTTTCACAATGTGTCGTTTTCGTCGGAGCTTCATTGGAAAATGAATGCGCAAACCCAAGCAGATTTTTCGGTGTCCGTTTACAATCGAAATCCAAATCCAGCCGAATTATTTAGCGATGGTTTGCATCATTCAACGGGGCAAGTGGAACTAGGCGATTTGCGTTTGAAGAAAGAACAAGGAGTTAAAATCAATGCTTTTTTGCGTCGGAAATTTCAAAAAGGAAACTTAAGTGTACAGCCTTATTTGCAACGCATCCAGAATTTTATGGTTTTGGAACCCATCGGCATTGAAACCAACATTCGTGGGGCTTTTCCTGTTTGGCAATACCGCGCCACCGATGTTTTGATGCAAGGCTTGGACTTGTCGGTGGCATATAATTTTTATTCCAATTGGAATTTTACGACTGCTTTGGTAATGGTTTATGCCCATGATTTGTCCACAAATCGTCCTTTGCAAAACATGCCGCCTGCGCGATGGAAACAAAGTCTTTCGTGGAAATCCAACGGGGTTTTGCCATGGGAAATAGCACTGAACCATCAGGTTGTTTTTACGCAAAAGCGATTTCCCAACAACGATTTTGAGGTTTTGGTGCCCGAAAACGGCGATTTGATTCCAACGAATGTTGCCATCAGTCGGCCGCCGTCGGGCTATCAATGGACTTCTTTTTCGGTGCGGAAAAGTTGGAAAAACCCTTTATTTTTTAAAGAAAATGGCACGATCGATATAGGAATTGTGGTGCAGAATCTCTTTAATTCCCAATTTAGAGATTATTTAAACAGCATGCGCTTTTATGCGGATGACATGGGAAGAAACATTTTAATTCAAATTCAATTTAATTTTTAAAACACAAAACAATGAAAAAAAGAGTTTTAGCAACAGGTTTATTTTTAGTAGGATTATTGTCAATGAGCTGCGATAATGACGATGCCAACCCAGTGGTGGATCAGGAAGTGATTACCACCTTAACGGCTACTTTTGTGCCACAAGGCGGTGGGCAAAATGTGGTCTTGACCTATCGAGATTTGAACGGAACGCCAGTAATTACGCCGTCCGTGGGTCAGTTTCAAGCGGGAGTGACTTACAACGGTTCTTTACAATTGTTGAACGAATTGGAAAGTCCTGCGGAAGACATCAATGTGGAAATTGAAGAAAAAGATTTAGAACATCAGTTTTTCTTTTCGACCAACAACAACATCGGTAGTTTTAACTATGTAGATTTTGATGTGAATGGAAAACCGATTGGTTTGGAATTTACTTTCAATGTGAACAATGTTTCGACGACTGGAAATTTGACCATTATTTTGCGTCATGATTTAGATAAAAACGGAGCAGGTGTTTCTTTAGGAAACATTGCCAACGCGGGTGGCGAAACCGATATTGAAGTGACGTTGCCAATTCAGGTGGTGGAGTAAAATTTGTTTAAATTTCAAATTAAAACCGTTTCAAATTGAATTTTGAGGCGGTTTTTTTATGAAAATACTTCCTTTAAAACGGCGATGGTTTTGGGGGTTTTAAAATGTCCGATGTGCAAATGAAAATAAGTCAAGAGTATTTTCAAAAGGGCTTGTCGTTCAGAGACATTGAAGTTTAAATTTGCGTCGTCAAAAGACAAATTCATCAATTTTTTGAATAAAATCGTTTCCTTTTCCGTAAGGGAATGACTGCTGATTTGGGTAGAAAATTGTCCGTCGAGTAGGTTGAAGTTGGGCAATTCCATGGCGGTGTCGTCGGGATAAAATCCGAGGAATTTAGTGATGTCGAGCATTAGTTTCAAGTGAAAATTGACCACTTGATCGTGCACATCAAACCAAAGCAACGCCGATTCGAGGTAGTTAAACAAGGCTTCGTTTTTTTCTTCTTCACGAATCACGGCGTAGAGCATTTCTGCGATGAACAAGCTCAAAGTGCTTTTCATAAAATGGGTGTGCACGGTTTGATAGGTGTGCGCCAATTTCACTTCTTTCAAACGTTCGAGCGTGCCTTTGTTTTTGTGCGAAGCTTCAATTTCGAGGAGCGTCAAGGGTTGGAAATAGCCAATTTTTTGATTTACTTTTTTGCTGCCAAAAGCATTTTGAACGTAGTAAGATTTGATGCCGTCAGACGCGGTAAAACAGCGCACAATCAAGTTTTTTTCTTGGTGGCGCAAACTCGAAATCACAATGGCTTTGGTTTTGACTAGCAATTTTTACGTTTTTTTATTTTTTGGGCGTTACCCAAGGGTCGGGCTTTCCGCTTTATCTTTTGTTCCGCAAGCTACACAAAAGGATGCCGCTGCAATCCCTAACGCTTCACGGGTAGCGATAAAATCAGTTGTGTGCTAAAATTTATATTTACCGAACAATCATCACTTTTTTCACTTTCGTTTCGCCTCCATCTTTACTTGCAATGAAAATCATATAAACTCCCGAGGCTACTTTGTATTTCCCAAAAGCTGTCGTGTCCCATTCGGCTGTGCCACCTTCAGAAGTGGTTTCGTGTACTAGATTTCCTTCAATATCGGTAATTTTCAAATTCACTTCGTCCATCAAACCGGTAATTTTCACAGTGCCATCAAAACCAGGTCGCACAGGATTTGGATACACCACCACGTTGGCCAAATTGTCATTGGCATCAGTAGCAGTCGATTGAAAGGAAACCATGCCGTTTTCAGTCACGAAAAACACTTCGCCCGTTTGTCCATTGATGTCGATGTCCAGAATTCCATTGCTTGGAAGTGGTGAGTTGTCGGTGGTAAATCTTTGCAATGTTTCCTGACCATTGGCAGAAACTAGAAAAACTCCAGAATCGGCGGTACCAATCCATTTGTTGTTGGCGCCATCTACTTTTATTTTGGTGATGAATTGCAAAAACAATAATTCTTGAGGCAAATCGTCTTCAATAATAATGATAGAGTTAGTGTTGAGCGATTGATTGTTTAGAAAACGATCTACTGATGGTAAGATGCGCAAGCCCTCTGTTGTTCCGATCCAAAGTTGGTCTCGGTTGTCAATGGCAATGCTTCGCACATCGTTGGTTGGAAGATTGGCGACGTCGCTGCCGAAAATTCTGCGCAAAATAGCACCATTTTCGTTGTATCCAATCACACCGTTATTGGAAGTTGCCATCCATTTGGTGTTGTTTTTGTCGATGGCCAAATCCAAAATATCATTTTCGCCAATCGAATTAATCAAGGTACTCAAATTGACAGAAGACCATTCGCCGTCGCTGTCTTGTTTTTTTAAACCGTTGCCAATTCTGCTGTTGGTAACCCACAGATTGCCATTTTTATCGAATGCCGTAGCGCTGATTCGCGCACTATTGGTATTTGTAATATATTCCAAACTGCTGTTGTCAGGTGTATATAAAGTGGTGACTTGAAATTCATTTAAACGCAATAATCCTGAGTGATAAGAACTAATCAATACATCTTTTTCATTGCGAGGGTTTACGTTGATATAAGCCAAATCATGAGCGCCCAAAACATCAGAAAACGGCTTATTGTTCCAAGTGCCAGTATTTAAAAAACTAAAGCCATAAGAATCTAATGGAAATGGATTGAAAGTAGCAGAATAGGCACCATACACGGCCCAAAGCGTATTGGGTGTACTGCGAATTCTGAAAATCTTGTTTTGCTGTGGTCCTTCTGGAATCGTGATGAAATAAGATGCAGGATTCGTGCGATTTGCTACAAACATTCCCTCGTTTGTGCCGATATAAATTCGATCATCTTTTGAAATCGCAGTTTTAAAAGTCAGACCCTCTATATCAAAAAGACTGGATTGAATTTCTGAAACAACGATGAATGAAGTGTTTAAAATTGTAATTTTAGTGGCGGTTGTTAAGATTAAAAATTCGTCATTCGTTGTAATATCTAAAACTTCTTCGTTAGGACTGTACAAAATACTGGCAAAATTATTTAAGACTGCATAAATTTGATTATCAGCATTTAATCCTATCAATTGATTGTTAAATAGTAGCGTTTTTTTCCAAAGACCTTGATTAAAATTTTGCCAAGCATTGTAATTGATTAAGTTTGGATTACTCAGCAATGCCGATCTTATTCTAATAGTATTAAGTGTTGCGTAGATAGTATTTCCAACAATTTCAGTATTGACCACTTGCGTATTTGCACCCAAATCTCCAATAAAATAGGTGTCGCCAAATTGTTGGTTTTCTAAATTAAAAACAACAATACCAAAATCGCATGAAATGTAAATTTTATTGTCAAATTCTTTGAAGTGGTTGATTTTCTTTAAATTAGGTGGAATGCCTTGTTTGTTGCGTATGTCAATCAGTGTTCGAACTGTTTTATTAGATTCGTTCACGATTTGTAAAATGCCATTTTGAAATCCTAAAAAAGTCAATTGACTGCTTTTGGAATGGTAAAACGCTGAAAAATCTTGACCATTGAGTCCGTCCACACTGTTTTTTGTAATCAAATCGTTGGTCAGTTCATCATAAAAAAAGTAGGCGTTTTCAGCTCCTGCAAATATTTTTCCATTGCCACTGGAAATTTGACTGATGTTATTGTAAGAATAATATCCTTTCCAAAGTTGGCCTTGAGCCATTGAAAAACTAAAAAAACCAAGCGTTAAAATCAATAAATACTTTTTCATACGATGTTTTTGCCTACTTTTTTGACAATCGAAAATGTCTATTTTTAAAAAAACAAATATAGAACAAAACGTAGTTTATTGAAATCAAGTGTTCAGAGTTCTTTTTTATTTAAAAAACACAAGATTTTTTGATTGAAGGAAATTCGTAATTTTTTTAATTATATTTGAGGAAAATTTAAAAAAATGTACCAAACTATTCAATCTCTTCATTCTATATGGGCTTATTTGGCTTTGGCTGTGCTCATACTTGCTGTGCTTAATGCTTTTAGTGGCTATTTTTCTAAAAGAATGTTTGCAGCGAAAGACCTCCGAATTTCTTTGTTCGCATTGATTTTTACCCACATTCAATTGGTTTTAGGATTGATTGTGTATTTTGTTTCTCCTGTCGGCGTGGCGGGTTTTTCAACTGAAGGCGCCATGAAAAATCCAGATTTGCGATTGACGATGCTCGAACATCCATTGATTAACATCATCGCAATTGCGCTCATAACAGTAGGTTGGTCTTTACACAAAAGAGTGGAAGGCACTGTTAAATTCCGTCGTATCATGGTTTTTTACGCACTTGGATTGCTTTTGATTCTTTCAAGAATCCCGTGGAAAATGTGGTTTTAATATCTTAAAAAGTTAAATGTCTAAAATTATATTTTTTGCTTTAGCATGTATTCTTACATTAAGGTTGGCTGTTGATAGCCAGCCTTTTTTGACGTATCATGAAAAGAACATAAGCATAATTTCAGACACCATTCAGCCAACCATTTCTGCCGAAGATTCGTTGGTTTACTACAAAAAAAATGTCACAGCTTCTTATTATCACAGCAAATTTGAAGGTAAAAAAACATCCAGTGGCGAGCCTTATTCGAATAAAAAATATACGGCAGCGCATCGCACTTTTCCATTCGGCACGCTGTTGAAAGTGACCAATGTTGCCAACGACAAATCGGTGGTTGTAAAAGTGAATGATCGAGGGCCGTATTCAAAATCAAAAGAAATCGATTTGTCGCAAGTGGCTTTTTTAGCCATCACCAACACTTTAGCAGCGGGACAATTGAAGGTGCACATTCAAGAAGTGAAGTGATTTTAGTGTGTTTTATTTTAAGATGGCTTTATGGTTTTGGTTTTTGTTTCTCTCTAACTTTCAGCCTATATTTGCGCTTTTATTTTTAACACTTTCATAATGAATAAACTTCTCATTGTTGGCACTGTTGCTTTTGACGCCATAGAAACTCCTTTCGGAAAAACTGATAAAATTTTGGGCGGAGCTGCCACATTTATAGGGTTGTCTGCGTCCTTTTTTAACGTGGAATCTGGGATTATCTCTGTCGTTGGCGATGATTTTCCACAAGAATATTTGGATTTATTAACCCAAAACAACATCGATATTTCTGGTATTGAAATCGTAAAAGGAGGCAAAACTTTCTTCTGGAGTGGTCGCTATCACAATGATATGAATTCGCGCGATACGCTTGAAACACAACTGAACGTTTTGGCGGATTTTCAACCCAAAGTGCCCGCATCTTTTGCGTCAAGCGATATTGTGATGCTCGGAAATTTACATCCTGCGGTTCAAATGAGTGTGTTGAATCAAATGGAAAACAAACCTAAATTAGTCATTCTCGACACCATGAATTTTTGGATGGATTGTGCTCTGACCGAACTTTTGGAAGTGATTCAAAAAGTAGATGTCATCACAATCAATGATGGCGAAGCGCGTCAACTTTCTGGCGAATATTCCTTGGTTAAAGCCGCTGCCAAAATCCAAACCATGGGTCCCAAATATGTAGTCATTAAAAAAGGCGAACACGGCGCATTGCTTTTTCACGAAGACATAGCCTTTTTTGCTCCAGCCTTACCGCTAGAAGAAGTGTTTGACCCAACAGGTGCTGGCGATACCTTCGCAGGAGGTTTTGCAGGATTTTTAGCACAAAGCGAGAATATTTCTTTCGAAAATATGAAAAACGCCGTTATTTATGGCTCTAATTTAGCTTCGTTTAGCGTCGAAAAATTCGGTACAGAACGCATGCAAAATTTAACCAAAGACGAAGTTTTACAACGCTTACAACAATTCAAGTCTTTAACACAATTCGATATTGAGTTGACTTAAAATGCAATATGAAAGCCCTCTTTTGGGCTTTTTTTGAATAGAATTCCCAACAACAACTACAACACAACTGAACAATGAGCGACGCAATCAAACACGAATGTGGTATAGCACTTTTAAGACTTAAAAAACCACTTTCTTTTTATAAAGAAAAATACGGCACTGCTTTCTATGGCATACAAAAAATGTATTTGCTCATGGAAAAGCAACACAACCGCTGTCAAGACGGTGCTGGATTGGAAAGCATAAAATTTGATATGAAACCTGGTCAAAGCTACATCAGCCGTTTGCGTTCCAACCAATCGCAGCCCATTCAAGATGTTTTCATGCAA